>JADHNY010000059.1 GCA_016779265.1 Pirellulales bacterium
TCACGGCGAACCGTCGACTCAGACACGCCCAGTTCGCGCACAAGTTCGTCGAGCGACGCAAATCCGCGAACGCGGATCAGGTCGGTCAAACGATGGCGTCGATTCTGAGAGTGTGCTGGCATAAAAAAGTCCCGAACATTCACAGCATGACAAGAAACACGCGTAATGCAAGCATTTTTCGCCTAAAACACGCACGAAAATCGTGATTACTGTCACAAACCTGCAGAGTTTTGCATGAATTTCACGCACCTGCGCGAAGATAGATGGTGTGCGCAGACCGTGCTGGAACTGCTTCCAACTCTAGCCCATAAAAACTACGCAGGCCGAAAACTTCCACCCGAAAGACTTCACCCATTTCGTGCCGTTTTTCAATCACCCTTCTCCAGCGAGGGGGAGCCCGATGCTGGCTCACCGGTGTGGCGAGCGAGCGAAGCCCGGAGGGCGAAAGCGAGATCGCCTCGAGTGAACGAAGGCCACGATGGCCGCAGTGAACGTCCGGTGGGACAGCATCGGGCTCCCCCGAACACCACCGCCGGCTGCGGGGTTGCCTGTTACTGCAAGGGCAGGGGGCCATGCTCGCCAGCCGCAATGGCCTGGAGCGTTTCGGGAAGGAGACGACACTCAGCCGCAAAGACACGGGCGGCGAGGGTGTCGGCGGTGTCTCCTGGCAGCACAGGCACGGCCGCTTGGGCGAGCACCCGACCGTTGTCGTAGACCTCGTCGACGAGGTGGACCGTGCAGCCGGAGACTGTACAGCCACGCTGCAGCACGGCCCGATGAACGGCGCCGCCGTGGTAGCCCTTGCCACCAAAGGCGGGCAAGAGCGACGGGTGGATGTTCACGACCCGGCCTGCGTAATCGGCGGGGATGGCAAGCAGATGCAGATAGCCGCCCAGCACGACGAGGTCGACCTGGTGCTCACGGCAGGCCTCAAAGGCTGCCTGGCTGACCTGCCCAGTGCTGCTCTCCCGCGGATCCAGCACGACCGTGGGCAGGCCGGCGTGACGAGCGAGCATGGTGCCACGCACCTGCTCACGACTCGAGACGACCAGCACAATCTCGGCCGTTAGCCTCCCATCCGCATGCCACGCCAACAGATTGTCGAGCGTGCGGCCACTGCCAGAAACAAAGACCGCCAACCGCAGTGGCCTGTCTGCCGACATCACGACACCGCCTCACTGCCACCGGTGGCACGGCGAACCATGATCGTCAGAGGATGTCCGTCGACCTCGATGTCTTCGCGGTCGGCATCGTTCAGTTCACCCAGTGTGGCAGTCGTGGCCAGCGTCTCAGAGGCGACATAGCCGAGATGCTTTTCCAACGCAGCACGCAGCGGCCCAGTCTCCGTCGCAAACGCGAGTTCGATGCGGTCAGTGAACTCCATATCGAGATCTTTTCGTTTCGACTGCACCGCATGTACTACTTCGCGAACGAGCCCCTCGGCAATCAGCTCTTCGGTCAGCTCGGCAGAGATCACCACAACCGCACGATCACTCTCGGCCGCCGCCCAGCCTTCTTTGGCCGTCGTTCGCACGAGCAACTCGTCGCGGGCAATGCTGACGGCTTCTCCGTTGTCGAGGCTCACCGCCACTTCGCCAGCTGCCGACGCCTCAGCCAACAACGCAGCCGCATCAGCCTTCGCGATCGCCGCACGAACTTTCGGCAGGTTCTTTCCCAGCCGCGGTCCGAGTTTCTTCAGATCAGGCTGCACGCTGCGGGTGATGTATCGCTGCGGATCTTCACAGACCTCGCAGGCCTTCACATTGAGCTCGTCACAGACGATCCCTGCATGCGACGCCAGCCAGGCAACATCAGCCTCCACCGCACCGTCGGCAAGGATCACTTCCACCTTCGCTAACGGCTGCCGCACCTTGAGCTTCGCCGTCGCCCGGGCGGCACGCCCAAGTGAGGCAATGTCTCGCACCAAGGCCATCCGGCGGGCAAGATCGGCATCGACCAGCTCCGATCGGCCAGTCGGGTAGTCGCACAGATGGACACTCTCTGGCACACGGTCACCGAAGCTGGCAACGGCAAGATTCTGCCAGATCGCCTCGGTGACAAACGGCACGAACGGAGCCGCCAGACGACAGGTCTCAATCAGGCACTCGTAGAGAGTCCAGTATGCATCGAGCTTGTCTTGGCAGCCCTCTGAACTGCCGTCTGCCTTGCCAGCAGCCCAGAACCGACTTCGGCTGCGACGAACAAACCAGTTGCTGACCGCATCGACCAGGCTGTGCAGCCGGCCCGCGGCCGCAAAGTGGTCAAACCGATCGAGCTGCTCCACTACCGCCGCCGCCGTGGCATGCAGCTCCGAGAGCATCCAGCGATCGAGTTCGCTCCGCTGTTCTGCCGGCCGGAAACCCGTGGCCGACAGTAGCGAGGCATGGTCAAGGCTGCCAGGATCGGCTGCGAGCTGCCCCGGATCGAAGCCGTCGATACGTGCGTAGATCACGAAGAACGAATAGACATTCCACAGCCGCAGCAGAAACTCCGGAACGCTCTCGCGGATGGCCCGCTCGTTGTAGCGAATGCTCGTCCAGGGTGGCTGCCCGGCCAGGAAGTACCATCGCAGGGCGTCCGCCCCGTAGGCATTAAAGATTGCCGCCGGTTCTTTGTAGTTCCGCCGGCTCTTGCTCATCTTCTGGCCGTCTTCGCCGAGCATGTGGCCAAGCACGATGCAGGTGCCGAAGGGATGCGGTGGCACTGCCGCTGGCTGCGTCGCCCCCGCCGGTAACGGCCGCACCATCTCGCTCTGCTCGCGGCTGCCGAAGAGCAGCGTGCTGGTCGCCAGCTGGCTGTAGAACCAGCCACGTGTCTGGTCGATCGCCTCGGAAATGAAATCAGCCGGAAACTGGCTGGCAAAGTCGTCGTGTCCCTGATGCGGCCAGCCCCACTGCGCAAACGGCATCGCACCGGAGTCAAACCAGCAGTCGATCACTTCGGGCACCCGACGCATCCGCGCACCGGAGGCAAACGGTGAGTCATAGGTGATGAAGTCGATGTAGGGCTTGTGCACCCGCAGGTCTTCGGAGAGATCGGGGTTCTCCTGCTTGGCCTGCTCGAAGACCTCCATCCCGACTGCGCCTGGCTTGGCGAGCAGTTCGTCGTACGAGGCAACCGCCTCTGAACGCCCGGTTTCCTCACACACCCAGATCGGCAGGGGAGTGCCCCAGTAGCGTTCCCGCGACAGGGCCCAGTCGACATTGGTCTCGAGGAAGTTGCCGAACCGGCCATCGCGAATGTGCTCCGGCAGCCAGGTCACCTCGGCATTATTGGCGAGCATCTCCTCGCGGAAGCTGCTAGTACGGATGAACCAGCTCTCGCGTGGATACTGAATCAGCGGATCGTTGTCGGCCCGCCAACAGAACGGATAGTCGTGGAGATACTGTTCCTGATGCACAAGTAGCCCGCGTGCACGCAGGTCACGGGCGATGTCGCGGTCGCACTCTTTCACGAAGCGGCCTGTACCCATCCCAAACGCATCGGTGAAGCGGCCATCAGGGGCAACCGGGTTGAGCAGGGCAGGGCCCGTCCCTTCCTCGAAGCGAGCCTGCTCGGCGACCAGCACACCAAAGTCGACCTCACCAAACGCCGGAGCCACATGCACGATGCCCGTACCGGCATCGGTGGTCACAAAGTCCGCCGCCACCACCCGCCAGGCTACCGGGATCTGCTCGCCGGTTTTCAGCGTGCCCAAGGCCGCGGCCCCAGCAGGCCGGAAGGTGTCAAACGGTGGCAGGTAGCTGACACCGACCAGGCTCGCACCGCTGAGCGTGTCCACCTCAACGAGTTCGTGAGGCACACCAGCCGAGGCGTCTTTTGAGAGTCGCTCCACGAGGCTCGCAGCCAACGCCTCAGCAACGACATACTCCTGCCCGGTTGCCTCTGCCCGCAGCACGACATACGTCAGGTCTTCGCGGACCGCGGCAAACTGATTTGCCGGCAGCGTCCACGGCGTCGTTGTCCAGGCGACGAGGCTCCGGGATGTCGGCTCTCCCTCTGCAGTGAGCAGCGGGAATGCGACAAACACACTCGGGTCAGCCACCTCGCGATAGCCCTGGCCCACTTCACCGCTTGATAGTGCGGTGCCACCCTGGGCCCACCACCAGACAATCTTGTGCCCGCGGTAGAGCAGGCCACGGTCAAAGAGCTCCGCCAAGGCCCACCAGACGCTCTCCACATAGGAGCGATGGTAGGTGACATACGCTTCCGAGAGATCGATCCAGAAACCGATTCGCTCTGTGAGCGATTCCCACTCCTTCATGTACCGCCAGACGCTCTGCTGGCAGCGGTGGATGAAGGGCTCGACGCCGAAGGCCTCGATCTCCTCCTTGGAATGGATGCCGAGTTCTTTGCAGACCTCAACCTCAACAGGCAGGCCGTGTGTATCCCAGCCCGCCTTGCGACGGCAGAACTGGCCTCGCATCGTCCGGTAGCGAGGATAGATATCTTTGATGGTCCGCGTCAGGCAGTGGCCGGGATGTGGCATGCCATTGGCCGTGGGAGGGCCTTCGTAGAACACAAACGGCGGACCGCCCTCCCGCTGCGCAAGTGACTTTTCCGGGATCCCTGCTTCCCGCCAGAGTGTGGCGATCGACGCCTCAAGCTCAGGAAAATCTGGCTTCCCACGAACCGGTTCGAACATCGCGTTTCCTAAAGCTCTGCCCCGCCGGCATCACGGACCACGGCGGTGACGATTGCTCGCAGCTTTGGCTCTGCCGACCGGGCCACTGCAAGGATCTTCTCGACGGTTGCCTCTTCCAACGCATCCGGCAGACACATGTCGGTGACCACGGAAAGACCGAGCACCTTGAGGCCGGCGTGCACCGCCACGATCACCTCTGGCACCGTTGACATCCCCACCACGTCCGAGCCGATCGCCCGCAGGAAGCGATACTCCGCACGCGTCTCCAGGTTTGGGCCCGTGACCGCCACGTAGACACCGCGATGAGCAACAAAGTCTTCCCGACGGGCGATCTCGAGCGCCCGGTCAATCAGCGCGGGCGTGTAGGGAGCCGACATGTCGGGAAACCGTGGGCCGAGCCGATCGTCGTTAATCCCGATCAACGGATTGCCGTTCATCAGGTTGATGTGGTCGTCGATCACCATGATGTCGCCTGCGTTGTAGTGCGGGTTCATCCCACCGCAGGCGTTGGTGACGATCAGGGTTTCCCCACCAAGCCGTTTGAGCACCCGCACCGGCAGCGTGATCTGCGAAAGCGGATAGCCCTCGTAGGCGTGCATCCGCCCTTCCAGCACGATCACAGGTACGCCTTCGAGCATTCCACAGACAAGCTGGCCGGCATGGCCATGCGCGGTCGACTTGGCGAAGTGCGGGATCTCTTCGTAGGGAATCGTCACCGTCTCGGTGACCTGTTCCGCAACACCGCCGAGACCGCTTCCGAGGATGATCCCGGCAACGGGCGTGTGGGGCCAGTGGCGAGTGATCGCCTGACAGGCCTCTTCAATCTGGTCGTGGAGATGCAGCATGTCGATCCGTCGGCTTGTGGGAGGGCCGACATATCGTCAGCCACAAACGTGCTTCGCGAAAAACTCACTGCAGTCGTCGCAGGACGACTGCTACTTCTTCTTACCAGGGGGCATTTCCGGCGATTCTTCCTCTTGATGATCCCAGTCCGGATCGCCGGTCTCTTCTTCGAAGTCGTCGTCGAAATCATCGTCGAAGTCTTCGAAGTCGCTCTCCTCATCGTCGAGCGGGTCATCGCTGCTGCCGTCGTCGTCGGTGTCGTCTTCATCATCGCCAGAACTCGCTCTGGGCATGACGAGGGCAGGGGATTCCGTTGAAAACGGAAAAACCAGGTTCACCCGGGAGGTCTGAGGCCGGGCGAGAAATGCTGTGGTACAAGGCATGTGGAGTTCTCGTGACAAGCCGCCAGTGGGACAGGCCCCACCGGTCATGAGAGACGCAGGGGATCATTCTATCCTCTGTTCGTCAAGCCGCCCGCCCCCAGCAGAATCCCGTGGCAGGCGGCCACACCGCTGAACAGGGCTCAGCGGGATCAGGTGTGATAGTCGGCGTTGAGGTGTACATACTCGGCGGTGAGATCACTGGAATAGAACCGCACCGCTCCCTGGCCGTCGCCAACCTCCAGGCGAATTTCTGTCTCTCGGTTTTCCCGAATCGATGCCGACACGGCGGTCGCGTCGAAGGTGACGGGGGCCCCGGCGGTGAACAGAAGCGTGCCGTTGACATGCAGCGTGAGCCGCTCCGCTTCGAAGGCAACCCCCGCATAGCCGGCTGCAGAGACGATCCGTCCCCAGTTGGGATCCGCACCATGCACGGCTGTTTTTACCAATGGGCTGTCGGCCACCGCGCGGGCGATCTGCCGAGCCTCGTCACGACTGCCAGCCCCGCTGACTTCAATTCGGATCACATGTGTCGCCCCCTCGCCGTCGTCAGCGATTTCCCGAGCGAGCATCTGACAGGTCTCGTGCAGCAGCCGGCCAAACTCTTCCAGATCGGGGCCACTGAGGCACTCGCCGCCAGCAGCGGCATTCGCCAGGAGCAGCACGGTGTCGTTGGTGCTTGTGTGTCCATCGACACTCACGCAGTTAAACGTTTCCTCGCAGGCAGCCGCGAGCAGTCGCTGGGCATCCGCGACCGCCAGCGGCGCGTCAGTCATCACAATCCCGAGCATTGTGGCCATTCGAGGGCCGACCATGGCTGCTCCCTTCGCGACACCCGTGACGGAGATGGTGCGGTCGCCGGCGGAAAACGTTCTCCCGAAGAGCTTCGGGCGGGTGTCAGTGGTCATCATCCCGCGGGCAGCTGCAATCAACGCCGCCTGATCATCGCCGAGGGCAGCGGCGGCCTCTCCAATACCGGCCAGCAGCGTGGGCATCGGCAAGAACTCTCCGATGATGCCCGTCGACAGCACCAGCACCTCCGTCGGCAACACACCGAGCTGCTCAGCGGCAGCAGCGGCCATCGCCTCGGTGTCTGCCATCCCTCGCTCACCGGTACAGGCGTTCGCATTCCCAGAGTTGACCACGATCGCCCGAAAGCCTTCACCGGGCGTGCGGGCACGGTCAAAGGCGACAGGGGCCGCATGCACGAGGTTGGTCGTGTAGACCCCAGCCGCTGTTGCCGGCTGCGTGGACACAAACAGCGACACGTCTTCCCGCGTGGGATTCCGCTTGAGCCCGGCATGCACACCAGCTGCGCGGAAGCCGGCTGGCAGATTTGGAACGGGAAGCTGCAGGGGAGTCTCAGCGATCGGCATGGCAACTCACCGCCGGCGAAGGCGATGCGGACAGGGAAACGGCACTGTGAAAAGCCTCAACGAAACCACCGCACACGATGCGCCGGCGGCCGACTTTAGAGCAAGCCCGTTGTTTCCGGCAGGCCGAACACGCAGTTGAAGTTCTGCACGGCCGCTCCTGCCGCTCCCTTCACGAGGTTGTCGAGGCAGCTGATCAGCAGGATCCGTCCACGCACAATCCGCACGGTGATATCGCAGAAGTTCGTGTCGACGGTGTCTTTGGTGGCCGGAAGATGATCGACCACCCGCACAAACCGCTCTCCGTCGTAGGCGTCATGCAGCACGGCCGCCACCTCTGCCTCGGAGACCTCTCGCGTCGGACGGGCGTAAATCGTAGCGAGGATGCCACGGTCCATCGGCGCCAGCTGTGGCGTGAAGATCACTTCAGGCCGCGTGGCCGCATGACGGGCAATGATCTGCTCGATCTCGGGAGTGTGGCGGTGCCGACCGACGTTGTAGGCGGAGAGGCTCTCATTGCACTCGGGAAAATGGGTCATCAGCTTCGGGTTGCGGCCGGCACCACTGACGCCACTCTTGGCGTCGATGATGATGTCACTGCCTTCGATCAGCCCTGCCTTCACAAGCGGAGCCAGGGGCAGGATTGCCGAGGTTGAATAGCAGCCGGGGTTGGCTACCAGCTGTGCTCCCGCTAGCAACGGGCGAAACAGTTCCGGGAGCCCGTAGGCCACCTGGCCGAGCCGCTCCTGATCGCAGTGCTCAACGCCATACCACTCCAGATAGGTGGCTGCGTCGTCGAGCCGGTAGTCGGCACTGAAGTCAATCACCGTCGCGCCGGCATCAAGCAGTCCAGGCACAACCGACGCCGACGCGGTGTGGGGGAGGCAGCTGAACACACACGAGGCCCGCGACGCGACAGCCGCAGGATCGAGATCCTCCAGCGGAATCTCGAGCCGCCCAACCAGCGACGGATGCACCGTCGAGATGGGCGGCTGCCCGTCCTGACGGCTCGTGGCAACCGTGATCCGCACCTCCGGATGCCGGAGAAGAATCTTGATCAGTTCGAGGGCCGTGTAGCCCGTCGCCCCGAGAACCGCCACGTCGATCATGTCGTTTCCATCATCATTGGTGTCACCTGTACAGCATCCGTTCTCTCGACGGGGCACCGCCGCGGACCGCACCGCTCATCATACGCCGCAGGACGACAGTTCAGGCAGGGGTGTTCGCCGCAGGACGACGCTGCAGGCAGGGGCATGGAGACGGCATCGTCAGCACGGTCTTATCAGCCGCTTCTCAACCAGGCCGAGCAGACGGCGGGCTACCGCGGTCTTGGTGCCAGAGGCAGTCGCCACCTCACCATCGTGATCGAGCACACAGACACTCGTTCTGGTCGACTCGATCGCCGGAATATCATTGACCACGATCAGGTCGCACCGTTTGCGACGGAGTTTGGCAATCGCCCGCTCGCGATCCCCGCCCGCCTCAAGGGCGAACGCCACAAACCACCTGCGTCTCTGGCCGCTCCCTTCCTCCCGCACCGCCTGCACGAGCGTCGCCACGATATCGACGGTGGGCTGAAGTCGCAGGGAGATCCCTCGGCCTTGCCGCGGCATCTTGCCGGGCTGCCGGGAGGCTGGCTCGAAGTCGCAGGGCGCTGCCGCGGCAATCACGCCGTCGACTTTGGGGAGAACGGCCACGCAGGCGTCGAGCATCTCAGCGGTGGTGGTCACCCGCACCACGCGAGCACCTTTGGGATACACCACAGACACCGGCCCGCTGACGATCGTCACCCGATGGCCTGCGGCAAGTGCAGCAGTCGCCAGGGCCGCTCCCATCTGCCCGCTGGAGCCGTTGGTCAGGTAGCGAACATCATCGAGATAGGCACGGGTGGGGCCACTCGTGAGCAGGATGTGGGCCATGGCGTTCCCCGCGTGTCAGTCAGCCGCCGGCTGCGGCAGTGGACCTCCAGCGAGCACTCCCGCGAGCACCTCGGCGATCGCCTCCGGCTCTGCCATTCGGCCGGCACCGTTACGGCGGCAGGCGAGCCAGCCCCGCTCCGGCCCGATCACGCCCACACCATCCTCAAGCAGCTGGTGCACATTTCGCTGCACGGCAGGCTTTTCCCACATCGCGGCGTTCATCGCCGGAGCCACGATCACCGGGCACTCCGCCGAGAGCATCAGTGTCGAGACCAGATCGTCTGCGAGACCACAGGCGGCCTTGGCGAGAAGATCTGCGGATGCGGGAGCAACGAGAAGCAGATCCGCCTTGGTCACAAGCTCAATGTGAGCTCCCAGCGGATACCGCTCAGGCTCAAACACCCGCGTCGCCACCGGACGGCTCGTCAACGCCGCAAACGTCGGCTCACCCACAAACCTGCGGGCAGCCTTCGTCAGCACGGCGGTGACCCCCGCCGACCGTTTGACCAAGAGACTGGCAACCGCGGCCGCCTTGTATGCCGCAACGCCACCCGAGACGCCGAGGATGATCTCGCGACCAGCCAACGGATCGAGCGACGCGGCGTCCTGACTCGCAGTTCCGCCAGCAGGATCTTCAGCCGACACGACCACACTCCTCCACGAGAGGCCATCCTCCGTTACGAGAGGCTGACCCTACTGACGACTGCCTCGTCTGCTACAGGATCGAGGCATCAAAATCGAGTGGACCGCCGGCCTCGGGCGACTCACCGGTGATCCGCAGGTTGTTAGACGTGTCGAGAAAGATTTTGTCCTGACGGATCTCCTCAATCACGATCTGCATCTTGTCGTCGGAGTTGATATCGACGAGCGGACGGCCGCCTGCGTTCAGCGCGACCATTCGCTTCTGAATCAGCGTGGACAGCTTGAAGCGGCCTCCGACCTTGTTGACGATTTCTTCTTCGCGCAACTCGTCGATCATGCGTGTGAACTCCAGTTCCTGGGATTGAAGGGACGTCTCTGTCTATCGGTTTTGTCTGTCGGTTGCCAGCGGCTGTCAGCCGTTGGCGGTTACTCGCGAATCCGCTTGCGAAGCAGCATGACTTGTTACCGCAACACTGCCTGTTTCCGCAGCACTGCCTGTTTCAGCAGGGGCGTGCCTCAGACGCGGCCACTGACTCAAGTCCTGCCTGCCGCAGGATTTCGATGATGCCCGCCACGGCCTCATCCACATTCTCGTTGACCACCCGGTGACGGTAGAGGTGGGCCTGGCCAAGTTCTCGACGGGCAACCTCTAACCTGCGCTCGATGGCCTCCGCAGACTCCGTGCCGCGCCGCGTCAGCCGCTCGTCGAGCTGCTCCGGCCGCGATGGCTCCACGAAGATCGTGATCGTGTCCGGGTATCTCTCGAGCACTGAAAGTGTACCCTCAACATCGATCTCCAACACCACCCACTGGCCTGCGTCGAGCCGCGGAGTGACCTCGTCGACCAGCGTGCCATACCAGGAATCACGCCCGTAGACCCGACAGCATTCGAGAAACTCGTCGTTTTCACGACGGCGAGCGAAATCCTCGGGGCTCAGGAAGTGGTAATCGATGCCATCGCGTTCGCCCGCGCGTGGTGGCCGCGTCGTGGCCGACACACTGGGCGTCAGTTCTGGGAGTTGCTCCAGGAGCATCCGCAGGATCGTGGTCTTCCCCACGCCTGAAGGCCCTGAAATCACCACCAGACTACCGCGTTGAATGGACATCTGTTCCCTACTGTTTTCCGCGAGTATAGCCCCCGCGGCCTGAAGGTGTCACTCGATATTTTGCACGAGTTCGCGAATCTGCTCGACCGTTGACTTGAGGTCGACGGCGGTCTGCGAGATCACCGCATCGGCCGACTTCGACGCGATCGTGTTCACCTCGCGGGCCAGCTCCTGGGCGAGGAAATCGAGGGAACGACCGGGGCTCTCCTCGGCGAGCATCCGCACCACCTGCTCGATGTGGCTCTCCAGCCGAATCAGCTCCTCAGCAATGTCTGACCGATCGGCCACTATCGCCATCTCGCGGGCCAGGTCGGCTGATGAGATCGACGCCTGCTGGTTCTCCAAGACCCGCTCCAGCCGGTCATGCAGTTTCTGCCGATGGGCCTCGAGGGTCTCCGGCACCCGGGCTTTGATCTCGGCAGCACGCTGACGAATCTCGTCGCACCAGCCTCGGATCGAGGTGGCCATCGCCTCACCCTCAGTGATCCGCATCGCCTGGAGGCTTGCCACTGCATCGCCAATCGCCTGCTCAATCAGCGGCCAGTGCTGCTCAAGGTCTTTCGCATCCGCTCGCTGCTCGACCACCACGCCTGGCAGCTGCAGCATGCTGTCGAGCGAGGTGAGCGGATCGAGACCGTGAGTTGCCGCAAAGGCCTGGAGACCGTTGAGGTAGGCCTCGAGCTGATCGGCGTCGACCTGCCGTCGCCCGGGCGCGTTACGGCCCGCGAGATCGATCGACACATGCACGCTGCCACGACGGATCGTGCGACGGAGCACCGCTTCGATGCGGGGCTCGAACATCGCGAGCCCCTCACGGGACCGGGTGGTCAGTTTGAAGAAGCGGTTGTTGACACTCCGCACTTCAGCCCGGCAGGTCGTGCCCTCTCGGGTACACGTCGCCTCACCGCAGCCGCTCATGCTCGTTGCCATGCGCCCCCTCGAACACGCTCCAGGTGACCTTCGTCCGCTTATTCCGCCGCCGCAGGCTCAGCCCCGCTCTCGGCGGCATCGCCGGCGGCACCCTCAGTCTCACCGCCTTCGGTGCCCTCGCCCTCAGAAGAGCTGCCCTCGCCGACATCCCCCTCGGGGGCAGTAGCATCGCCTGCTCCGGCGTCGCCCTCGCCCGGCGTGGTCGCCTGCATGTCCTCCTCATCAATCGGCTCGTCGATCGCCATCGGTGCCGAACCACCCAGGTCACCACTGAGCAGCGACTGCTGCGTGCCGAGCACGTTGACAGCCACGATGCAGAGCAAGATCCAGAATCCGGCAACGCCGATCGTGATCCGAGTGAAAACGTCGCCCGCCTTCGCGCCAAAGGCACTCTGCCCACCCATGCCACCGAGGGCACCGGTCAAGCCACCTCCACGGCCGCGCTGAATCAGCACCAGCAGAATGAGGAACAGGGCGGTGAAGACGAGCAGGAAGCCCAGCAGGAAGCGAAGGATGATCATGAGGGAAACCGCAGGGAAAGGAACACCGCGACGCCACGCATCGCGGGATCATGTTTGGCCGAAGCGTATCGAATCGCGGCGGTAAGCGTCCACCGCGATCAGCGAAATGCCGCTGCGATCGCCAGAAAGCCTTCTGCTTCCAGGCTGGCACCGCCCACGAGCGCCCCGTCAATATCGGGCTGAGCCGCGAGGTCTGCGGCATTTCCAGCCTTCACGCTCCCGCCGTACTGGATGCGGATACCGTCGGCAACCTCAGGGGACGCCATCTCGGTGAGCAAGGAGCGAATCAGGGCGTGCACGTCCTGAGCCTGCTCGGGCGTCGCCACCTTGCCGGTGCCGATGGCCCAGACCGGCTCGTAGGCGACCACGACCTTCGCCAGCTCGTCGGCAGAAAGGCCAGCCAGGGAGCCGCGGACTTGGGTGGAAACGACCTCGTGGGTGCGATCGGCCTCCCGCTCAGCGAGCTGCTCACCAACGCAGACAATCGGCGTCAGGCCCGCAGTCAGTGCCGCCTTCACCTTCGCAGCCACCAGCTCGTCGGTCTCGCCCATCAGCGTCCGCCGCTCGGAATGGCCGAGAATCACGTAGCCACAGCACATGTCGACGAGCATGCCGGCCGAGATCTCACCGGTGTAGGCCCCGGAAGCCTGCTCTGACATGTTCTGAGCCCCGAGCCCAACACCGGAAGGGCTTCCGCCACTCGTGGCTGAGAGGGCGGTGCCCACGGTGCCGATGTAGATGCTCGGTGGGCAGAGCACGACGTCCACGTCGCCAGCCTGATCGCGGCCAGCCGCAACGGCCTTGGTCAAGGCCTCGGCAGCACCGCGGTCGAGATTCATTTTCCAGTTTCCAGCGACGATCGACGTACGCGACATGGGGTTACTCCAAAGGGGAAGGTCTCAAAATCCTAAAGGCGACGGCCGGTTGCCGAAAGGCTTCCACGAGAAGTCGCAACACGACTCACCATCGGCAGGCCAAGCCGTTCAACCGGGCCTTCGCTGCTGGCCCGCTCAGCCAACCGCCGACGCCTGGGCATACGAGCCGAGCACCACGACTCGGCGACACCGCCGCTCGAGCGACGCAATCGCCCGTCGCACGCGAAGGTCGGTGCGGTGCCCCTCGAGTTCGACAAAGAACACGTAGCCCCGCTCCTCACCAGCCATCGGAAACGACTCAATCCAGGTCAGGTTGAGCTTCTGTCGCTTGGGCACCGCGAGGGCGTCGGCCAGGCCGCCCGGCTTGTGTTCGATCTCAAACATCAGCGAGGTCTTGTCGCGGCCAGTGCGGCCGGAGTCGGCGTGGCCAATCACGGCAAACCGCGTGGAGTTGCCCGGGATATCCTCAATCTCTTCGGCCAACAGGTCGAGGCCGTGATGCACCGCCGCCTGCCGACTGGCGATCGCCGCCGCACGTGGCGTGCCCGCGGCCATCTCGGCTGCAGCACTGGTGCTGGTGACTTCAACCAGCCGAGCCGTCGGCAGATGCCGGGCGAGCCAGTTGCGACACTGCGAGAGGGCCTGCGGTCGGCTAAAGACCTGCTCGATCTCTGTGCGGTCGCAGGCGGCCAGCAGGTTGTGATGGATTCGCAGCGGCACCTCAGCGCAGATCTTCACAGGAAGCCGGGCGAAGTTGTCGAGCGTGTCGGCGATACGGCCGTCGGTTGAGTTCTCCAGCGGTGCTACGCCGTAATGCGAGTGTCCTGAGTTCACCTCCTCAAACACCGCGGAGATGCTCGCCACCGGCACAAACTCCACTGAGTTGCCAAAGCGGTGGATCGCAGCGAGATGGCTGTAGGTCCAGGCCGGGCCGAGGTAGGCCACCCGGAGATGCTGCTCGATCGCGCGTGAGCCGCTGATAATCTCACGAAAAATCGCCTTCACACTCTCATCGGAAAGCGGCCCATCGTTGGCATCCGCCACCCGACCCAGCACCATCTCTTCACGCGACGGGTCGTAGGTCAGCTGGTTGTACGACTGCTTGATGTGTCCGATCTCGCGAGCACACTCGGCCCGGCGATTCATCAGCGATACCAGTTCGCGGTCAAGCCCGTCGATCTCCTGACGCAGCGATCCCAACGGATCCGGCTGTGCAGCCGAACTCTTCGCCGACGCTCCGGACCGGCTGCTTGCCTTCCTGCGGGATGCTTTTTTCGCCATCAAGACCACTGCTCCGGTGCCGGCGCCATGCGTCCCGGGACGGCCAAAATGGCAGTCTCGCTGCGGGTGTCCAGATACGGACTAGGCTCGGCCCTTCAACTGTAACCGGCGACAGAGGCCCGTAAATATGCGGCGACACGCTCAACGAAGAAAGAATTCCAAAAAACAGCAACGGTTTTTCCACATCCTGGCACGCTCTTTGCACTTTCCCTCAGGCACCGCACGGGCCGGCCACGCAACACCGGCAGGAGCGTGCAGAGGCCCGTAGCCAACCGTAAACCGACCCAAACCGACGAGGGAGCAACTCATGGCCAACCCCAAAGGCGAGAAGATCATCGGCATCGACCTGGGTACCACCAACTCCGTGGTCGCTGTCATGGAAGGCAGCGATCCGAAGGTGATCGCCAACAAGGACGGCGACCGACTGACTCCCAGCGTCGTTGCATTCAACGATAAGGGCGAGACGCTCGTGGGCGTGCAGGCCCGTCGTCAGGCCGTGACCAACCCCAAGCGGACAATCTCGTCGATCAAGCGATTCATGGGACGTCGTCACAACGAAGTGGCGTCGGAGGAGAAGATCGTTCCCTACGAGGTCGTCGGCGGCCCCGAAGACTACGTCAAGGTGCAGGCAGGCGATGAGGAGTTCACGCCTCCGGAGATCTCCGCGAAGGTGCTGCGGGCACTCAAGGAAGCGGCTGAGAGCTACCTGGGTCACAAGGTCAACAAGGCGGTGATCACGGTCCCGGCCTACTTCAATGATGCTCAGCGTCAGGCCACCAAAGACGCAGGCCAGATCGCTGGCCTTGAGGTCTCTCGAATCGTCAACGAGCCGACGGCTGCGGCCCTTGCCTACGGCCTCGACAAAAAGAAGGACGAGAAGATCGTCGTCTTCGACCTCGGTGGTGGCACGTTCGACGTGTCGGTGCTCGACGTCTCCAAAGACGGCGTGTTCCAGGTGGTCAGCACCAACGGCGACACCCATCTCGGTGGCGACGACTTCGACCAGAAGCTGATTAACCACGTTGCCGATGCCTTCCAGAAGGAGCAGGGGATCGACCTGCGGAAGGACACGATGGCGTTGCAGCGGCTGCAGGAAGCCTGCGAGAAGGCCAAAAAGGAACTCTCGAGTGCTCAGAGCACCGACATCAACCTGCCGTTTATCACCGCCGACGCCTCGGGGCCGAAGCACCTCCAGCTGACCATCACTCGAGCCCAGTTTGAGCAGCTCACCGACGACCTGATCGAGCGGTGCCGCGGGCCAGTGGTCAAGGCTTTGGAAGACGCCAAGCTCAGTCCCTCCGAGATTGATGAGGTGGTGCTCGTCGGTGGTTCAACGCGAATCCCGAAGGTGCAGGAACTCGTCAAGAAGATCTTCGGTAAGGAAGCCCACCGGGGCGTGAATCCTGACGAAGTCGTGGCACTTGGCGCTGCCATCCAGGGTGGTGTGCTCGGTGGCGACGTGCAGGACGTGCTCCTGCTCGACGTGACCCCACTCTCGCTGGGCATCGAGACCGAAGGCGGCATCTTCACCAAGCTCGTCGAGCGGAACACCACGATCCCAACCGACAAGAAAAACACCTTCAGCACCGCGGCCGACAACCAGACCGCGGTCACGGTGAGCGTCTACCAGGGCGAACGTCCGATGGCTCGCGACAACCGGCTGCTCGGTCAGTTCAACCTGGAAGGCATTCCCCCAGCCCCACGAGGCACGCCGCAGATCGAGGTCAAGTTTGACATCGATGCCAACGGCATCCTCAACGTCAGCGCTAAGGATCTCAGCAGCAACAAGGAGCAGACTGTTCGTATCGAGCAGTCCAGTGGCCTCACCGAAGACGAGATCGACCGCATGCGGAAGGATGCGGACGAGCATGCTGAGGAAGACAAGCAGAAGCAGAAGCTGGCCGAGGCCAAGAACAAGGCGGAGAGCCTCTGCTTCCAGACTGAGAAGCTGATCAAGGAAAACGAAGAGAAGCTCTCGGCGTCTGATAAGGCACCTCTGGAGTCTGCGATTACCAAGTGTCGAGAGCTCGCCAAGGGTGACGATGCCGACGCTCTCATCTCGGCGCACGACGAACTTGAGCAGGCCACCCACGCCCTCTCGAAGGTGCTCTACGAGGCATCGGCTCAGGCAGCGGGCGGTGACGCTGCCGCGGATGCTGGCTCCGCTGAGCAGCCAGCAGACGACGCGATCGACGCTGAGTTTGAGGTCAAGAAGGACGAATAGGATTCGAACCATCCGGAGCCGCCGTGAATCGGAGCGAGGCTCCGAGCACGGCGGCTTTTTTTTGGACTTTTGGAATCAGCAACTGCTGGAGGTGACCGATGGCATTCCGCTTTGACAAGTTCACGATCAAGGCCCAGGAAGCGGTGCAGCGGGCCGTGGATGCAGCTGCTGACCGGGGCAACCCCCAGGTCACGCCAGTGCACCTGCTGCAGTCACTCGTCGCCGAGCACGAGGGCATCGTGCGGCCGTTGCTGGAAAAAATCGGTGTCGAACGCGGCCACCTGGAGCGTGTCACAGAAGCCGAACTGGCGCATCAGCCAAAGATCTCGGGCGGCGCTCAGCCGCAGCCCGACCAGGAGCTGATGAAGGTCTTTGAGCAGGCGGCCAAAGAGGCCGAGGTGATGAAGGACGAGTTTGTCTCGACCGACCACCTCCTGCTCTCGCTGGTGAAGACGCCCTCGAAGGCCAAGAACGTGCTGCAGCTCGGCGGCGTCGACGAGAAGCAGCTGCTCGCTGGCCTGCAGGCGGTGCGGGGAAGCTCCCGCGTGACCGACCAGAGCCCCGAGGAGAAGTTCCAGGCCCTTGAAAAGTACGGCATCGACCTTGTGCAGCGGGCCAGCCAGGGCAAGCTCGATCCGGTGATCGGCCGCGATTCTGAGATCCGCCGCGTGATCCAGGTGCTTTCGCGACGCACGAAGAACAACCCCGTACTGATCGGCGAGCCGGGGGTGGGCAAGACCGCCATCGCTGAAGGCCTGGCTCTGCGGATTGTCCAATCGGATGTTCCCGAGACGCTCCGCAACAAGCGGGTAATCGCCCTCGACCTTGGCGCCCTGATTGCCGGCACCAAATACCGCGGCGAGTTTGAAGATCGGCTGAAGGCGATCCTGCGGGAAGTGGAAGCGGCCGCCGGCGGCGTGATCCTGTTTATCGACGAGCTGCACACGATGATTGGTGCCGGAGCCGCCGAAGGCGGCTCTGACGCGGCCAACCTTCTCAAGCCAGCCCTCGCCCGTGGCGAACTTCGCTGCATCGGCGCGACCACGCTCGATGAATACCGCAAGCACATCGAGAAAGACGCCGCCCTCGAGCGGAGGTTCCAGCCAGTCATGGTGGGCGAGCCGAGCGTGGAAGACACGATCGCGATCCTGCGGGGCCTCAAGCCGCGGTACGAGGCCCATCACAAGGGCGTGAAGATCAAGGACTCGGCCCTCGTGGCCGCCGCCGAACTCTCGCATCGCTACATCGCCGACCGCTTCCTGCCAGACAAGGCGATCGACCTGATGGATGAGGCGACCAGCCGCATCGCGATGGAACTGCAGAGCGTGCCCGGTGAGATTGACGAGGTGCAGCGGCGGCTTGTGCAGCTGGAGCTCGCGGCTCGGCAGCTGGCCGAAGAGACCGAAGAACACGCCAAGGACCGGCTCGCCGAGATTGAAAAAGAGTCTGAGGACTTGCGCCGCACGCTTGCCAGCCTCCGCGAACAGTGGGAGGCCGAGAAGAGTGGCGTGGGGAGCGCGGAAGAACTCCGCAAGCAGCTCGACGAGGTCGAACTGGCCTTCGAGAAGGCGAGCGTGGAGATCAAAGACCGTCAGGCCACCGGTCAGCCCGTCAGTGAGGAGCTGTTTCAGCGGCTCTATGAGCTTGATCAGAAACGTAAGGGCCTCGCCGCCCGTGCCGAACAGGAGGAGAGCGAAGCCCCCAAGACAGAGAAGCCGGAGCGGAGCAAGCGGCTGCTCCGCCGTGAGGTGGGCCCTGAAGAGATCGCCGAGGTGGTCAGTGCCTGGACCGGCATTCCGCTGACTCGGCTGGTGGAGACAGAGCGGGCCAAGCTGCTCGTGCTTGAAGAGCGGCTCCACGAGCGGGTCGTTGGCCAGGAAGAGGCTGTGGAGGCGGTGAGCAACGCCGTTCGCCGCAGCCGCTCAGGCCTGCAGGATCCGAACCGGCCCATCGGCTCGTTCATTTTCTTAGGACCTACGGGTGTCGGCAAAACTGAGCTCTGCAAGGCGCTCGCCGAAGTGCTCTTCGATGATGAAAACGCCATGGTACGGCTCGACATGAGCGAGTTCATGGAGCGTCACACGGTGGCCCGTCTGATCGGCGCGCCTCCCGGATATGTCGGCTACGAAGAGGGTGGCCGTCTGACGGAGGCGGTACGGCGTCGGCCCTACTGCGTGGTGCTCCTCGATGAGGTGGAGAAGGCTCATCGAGATGTGTTTAACGTGCTGCTGCAGGTGCTCGATGATGGCCGGCTGACCGACAGCCTCGGCCACACCGTCGACTTCACCAACACCATCGTGGTGATGACGAGCAACGTGGGCAGCCAGTCGATCCAGGAGATCACGCGGCAGGGTGGCAGCGATACTGAAGTCCGCAATGCCGTCAAGGAAGCGTTGCAGGCACACTTTCTACCGGAGTTCCTCAACCGGATCGACGAAACAATCGTGTTCCATCCGCTCGACGAGCGGCATCTGGAGAAGATTGTCTCGATCCAGGTCAGCAACCTGAAGAAGCAGGCGGCTCGTGCTGGAATCGAGGTCGAGTGCACGCCTGCGGCCGTCGCCGAGATTGCACGGCTCGGCTACGACCCCACGTATGGCGCGAGACCGCTCAAGCGGGTGATCCAGCAGCAGCTGCAAAACCCGCTGGCAAGCGAGCTGCTCTCGGGACGGTTCCCCGAGGGCAGCACTGTGACCATCGACTTTGTTCAGGACGGCTTCACCTTCGCGACCAGCAGCTAGGCCTGGCGTGAAGGGCATGCGTGGCAGAGGAGCTCAGGTCGACCTTTGGAGAGTTGACTCGGGCCCATCTGCCACGGAGCACTACTTGGCATCGAGGCCCATCGAAGCAATCAGCGTGTCGCAGCCTTCGGTCAGCTTGCGGAGCTTGTCAGCGATGACCTGCTTTTCCGACGGCGACGCCTTGGCGAGCTTGCTGCGGTAGTGAGCGACCTTCTGCCGACGATGGCGACGACGCTTGATCTCTTTCATGCGGTTGCTGATGCCGCCCATAAAACACTGATCCTTTCCAAGAACAAAAACTGCCGCGGGCGCACCCGCGGCCACCTGAGGACTCTACGAAAGCGAACAAATCCCGTCAAAGCCGCCTTGGGGATGCCCTCAGTTTTGCAGCGGTTAGACTAGAAGCACCGCCGGACGGGTGGCAGAGCGGTTGAATGCACCGGTCTTGAAAACCGGCAGGCGCGCAAGCGTCTCGTGGGTTCGAATCCCACCCCGTCCGCCTTTTGGGAATAGCCGTTTCCTGCGGCAGTGCTGACAAGGCAGACGCTTCGAAAGTCCCTCTCGCCCTCGGCGACGGCGACCATAGACGCACCGCGGCATGGACGGGAGACGTGTTCGACCGCACACTCGTGTGTGGACGAGGCCGATGCGAGCGACTCACACCAGAACTCCCTTCTCATCATCGGCCTCAACCCGCGCGACATCTCGGTTCGGGAGGCCGTGGCGCATGCCCCTGCGGACGCCACAGGCTCCAGCCGAACCACGACGTCACGCCGGCCGCGACATGCGGCTGACCGACGTCAGGGGGCGAGTGCATGAGGGGATGTTTGCATGAGCAACGCCATGAAACTGCTTTGGACGGCGTGCCTCTCGATGGCGATGTGTCAAGTTGGAACTGCCGCTGACAAACCCAATATCATCATCTTCTTCGCTGATGACCTCGGTTACGCCGATATCGGTGTGTACGGCTGCCAGGACATCCCCACGCC
>JADHNY010000060.1 GCA_016779265.1 Pirellulales bacterium
GGCCGACCAGCCTCCCGTTGAGGTTCGCAAAGTGAGTGAGGCCGATGTCGACGGCAAACAACACACGGTCTACGAGTTTCATATCGATCTCTCAAAAGTTGAAATCGAGACCTCCGTGACGTTTGAGATCGGGGCCTCGCTGGAGTTCGAGGAGGCGATGCCCGGCCGGATCCCCTACTACCTGGAACAACCGACCGAGCTGATCACCGTCTGGATGCTCTTCCCCGAGAACCATCCCTACCGCACCTACAAGCTCGTGCGATATCCGATTGAAGACGACGCGGCCCCCGAGCCAGTCCCTTCCCGCTACACGATCGACCATCCCTACGGATCGCTCTTGGGCTGGTCGGCGATCAACCCTCGCGCCGGCATGATCTACGAGTGCCGCTGGACGGGCGACTGAATCCGAGCCGTGGCAAGGCCATCGCGAGCCACGCTGAAACCGGGCTGCCGGGCCCCATCAAAAGTTGCAGCAGTCCCCGGGTCCACTCACTCGGCCACAAGCCTGCTGCGGGCCTCGCGGATCCGCTGCTCGTCTTCCTCGCTGACGGTTGGCCAGGAGAGACGGAGATCGGCGATCGTTCCGGCGAGCACCGTGGCCACCACCGCTCGGCTAACCCACTTGTGATCGGCAGGCACCACATACCATGGCGCGTGGCTGGTGCTCGTGGCGGTGATCGCCGATTCGTAGGCCGCCATGTAGGCATCCCAGTGCTGCCGCTCGGCAATGTCGCCTGCCGAAAACTTCCAGTGCTTGTCCGGCTCGTCGATCCGGTCGAGAAATCGCCGCTTCTGCTCCTCTTTGGAGACATGCAGGAAGAACTTCACGATCCGCGTGCCATTACGGGCGAGGTGCCGCTCGAAGGCATTGATGTCGTCGAAGCGGTCAAGCCAGGTGCGTTCGCTCGCGGTCACCCCCGGCACTCGCTGGGCGGCAAGCAGATGCGGATGCACCCGCACGATCAGCACCTCTTCGTAGTAGGAGCGGTTGAAGATGCCGATCCGTCCTCGCTCCGGCAGCCGCTTCATGCACCGCCAGAGGAAGGTGTGGTCGAGGTCTTCGGCGGAGGGATGCTTGAAACTCGTGACCTCGACACCCTGCGGATTGACTCCGCTCATCACATGCTTGATCGCGCCGTCCTTGCCGGCGGCGTCCATCGCCTGAAAGATTGCCAGCACGCTCCAGGAGTCGTCGGCCCAGAGCATCTCCTGCTGACGGGTGAGCTCGGCAACGCCATCCTCCAGAATCTCCTCGGCCTTCTTGCGACGGTCTTTCTCGGAGTGGCTGTCATCACCAGCCCAGGTCGTATCGCGAGTTCCCAGCCCAGCCGCCTCCCCCGGCCGCACCCGAAAGAGTTCATTCACCGTGTCAAAGTCACTCGCTATCGGCATGTCGTTCCTCGCATGTTGGCTCTGAGAGAATCGGTTTGTGCGGCGTGCGGTTCTCTACAAACGACGCCCACACAAGGCCGTGCAACAACCGCTACTCGTAATGGGTCCACAGGCGGAGAACTTTGACGGTCTTCTCGGCAACCAAGACCTGGTCGACCAGACGATGCTGAATGTTGATCCTTCGCGAGAAGGCCCCCTTTAAATCGCCCACCAGCCGTCCAAAGGGTGGCGGACTTCGAAAGGGATCTTCGGCGAGCACGGCCAAGAGAGCCTCTGCCTTGGGCCGAAGACCGGCCGATGCCAGCTTGCGGGCGTCTTTTTGCGCCTGCTTGGTAAACACGACCTGCCAGCTCACCAGCCTGGCTCCTGGCTGCACTCCTCAACGGGCGTCGCCATCCCCTCTCGAACCGAGTCTCGCATGCCGGGAATAGAAACGAGGTGAAGCGTTTCCTGGATCGCTTCCCAATCTTCTGCTGAGACCAGCACGGCGTTGTGCCTCTCACCAGAGATCAGGAGCGGCTCATGCGTGGCCGCTGCCTCGTCGATCAACTGTTGGAGATTGTCGCGGGCGTCATTTGCTGATACCGGCGTCATGCGATCGGCTCCTCAGTGCTCGTGGCCTTTGTTCAGCTCGTGGCCTTTGTTCACATGCGTTCATCATACCACGCCTGATGAGCCCGACTCTCCCTTCGGCTGGCCGCTGGCTTCCCTGCGACGGTATAACCGCGGGCTCGTTAGCTCAGCCAGGCTTGGGACACTCCAGAGGGACGTTGTCATGCGGCGATCGCTCAACAGGCTCGTGCAACTCGTGGTCATGGTAGTGATCTCATG
Organism: Pirellulales bacterium; assembly: GCA_016779265.1. Lineage (GTDB taxonomy): Bacteria > Planctomycetota > Planctomycetia > Pirellulales > UBA1268 > M30B53. The sequence continues at coordinate 2,224 of JADHNY010000060.1, forward strand.
CAGCTGGCTGACGAGCCCGCAGCTCGCCGCAACCGCTGAAACCGCAACCACATCGATGCCTGCCGCAACCGCCCCCGCAAACGAGATTCGTGTGGCCGCGACCTTTGCCGCGACCGACTCGCTCGCGGCCATGCCTTCTGATGCACGCGCCGATGCCCAGGCCTGCCTCGAAGGGCTCTGCTGGACGCCGGGCTCGTTTGAAGTCGAGATTCAGAAGCCCTGGAAAGAAGGAGCCGGTGACTTCTGTGTCTGCTTCCCCACACCGCGGCCAGTGGGCCATGGCAGCAACGACACCGTCGCGATGGAATGGTACGTCGCTCGCGACGAGGCGGGTGAGCCGCTGCTTGCTCCAGCCTGCGTCGTGGTGCATGAGTCGGGCCGCGGCATGGATGTGGGCCGACTGATCGCCCGCAGCCTCAATGCCCACGGCATCCACACCTTCATGATTCATCTGCCGTGGTATGGCCGCCGGGCTCCTGAGACCGGAAAGCCCACGATGGACATGGTGCTGCCGGCGCTCGCCCAGGGGATTGCCGACGTGCGGCGGGCCCGCGACGCTGTGGCCGCTCTGCCTGTGGTCGAGAGCGAGAAGATCGCCGTGCAGGGCACCAGCCTCGGCGGCTTCGTGACCGCGACTGCCGCCGGCCTCGACCGTGGCTTCGACAGCACCTTTATTCTGCTCGCCGGTGGGGATGTGGCCGGCGTGATCAAGAACGGTGCCAAAGACGCGGCCCGATTTCGCGAAGACCTTGAGAAGGCTGGCCTTGATGACCAGCAGGTTGCCGACTCGCTGCATTCGATCGAGCCGCTGCGGGTCGCCCACCGTCTCGATCCCAACCGAACCTGGCTCTACTCAGGGAAGTTTGACGAGGTGGTGCCGCCGGAACACTGTGAACGCCTGGCGAAGGCGGCAGGCCTCGCCGACGACCACCACCTGCAGCTCCACGCCACCCACTACTCCGGCATGATCTACCTGCCGGTCGTGCTCGCCCAGATCCACGCCCACATCACTGCAGAGTAAGCAGCCCGCTCATGTTTCGACTCGCCCTCCACTGGCAGATTCTCATCGGCATGATTGTCGGAGCTGCTGCTGGCACCAGCCTCAACTTCTTTGCCGGCACCACCCGTGTCAGCATCAGCGAAGAGCTTCCCGCTGGCCTGGCCTCACTTGAGATCACTGACTCCACCGACGGCACCAGCTTTCGGCTCGTCGCCACCGACCAAAGCACACGCCTGCTCACCGTGGGGCATCCCAGCATGGGCGATGCTGCCGCGGAGATGTTTGGGTCGCTGAAAGAACTGGCCGCGAACGAGCCCGCAATCGCAGCGATCTACGAGCAGCAGGGCAAGACACCCGCACACCTCTGGGGAGATCGTTTCAAGAGGCTTGGCGGCCTGTTTCTGCGGCTGCTCAAGATGGTGGCTGTGCCTCTGATCGTGACATCTCTCGCTTCTGGTGTGCTCGGCCTCGGGGGCACCGCAAGCCTGGGGCGGATGTTCTCACGCACCCTCGGGTACTACCTGGCCACAAGCATGCTGGCGATTCTGACCGGACTGGTGATGGTCAACCTTGTGCGGCCAGGTCTCGGTGAAAACAGCATGCCACAGGCCGCCGCCGCAGAGCCGGTCGCGGCTGAGGGGCTCGGTGAGGTGCTCTTCTCTCAGATCGAAGCGATGATTCCAGAGAACCCGTTTTCCGCCCTCGTCGAACCGAACTTCCTCTCGATCATCGCCTTCACCATCGGCTTCTCGATCTTTGCGATGCTCGCCGGTGGTGAGATCGCCTCCGCTGTTCGCAAGGCTGCTGAGACCGGGTTTGCGGTGATGATGGCGATGACCACGGCCATCATTCGCTTGGCCCCGGCAGGCGTGCTGTTTCTGATGGCGTCAGTGACGGCCACTCAAGGCCTGGCGGTGTTTCGCTCGCTCGCCTTCTACATGCTCGCCGTCGCCCTCGCTCTCGGCTTCCATGCGATGGTGACGCTCCCAGCCATCGTCTGGTTCTTTGCCCGCCGCAATCCACTGACCTTTGCCCGAGCGATGTCGCCAGCTCTGCTGACGGCCTTCTCCAGCGCCTCAAGCAACGGAACGCTGCCGCTGACACTCTCCTGCGTGGAACATCGTGCAGGCATCCGCAACCGCACCGGTTCATTCGTGCTGCCCTTGGGTGCCACGATCAACATGGATGGCACCGCCCTCTACGAAGCGGTCGCGGTGCTGTTTATTGCCCAGCTGCATTTCGGCGAAATGCTCCCGCTCTCGCAGCAGATCGTGGTCGCGATCACGGCCCTGCTGGCGAGCGTGGGGGCGGCAGGGATTCCCCATGCGGGGCTGGTGATGATGGCGATCATCCTGCAGGCCGTCGGCCTGCCCGCGGAGAGCCAGGGCATCATCCTCGCCGTCGACCGCATCCTCGACATGCTGCGAACAAGCGTGAATGTCTGGAGCGACTCCTGCGGCTGTGCGGTTGTCGATTCCATGGAAGAGTCACCAGTCGCAAGCTAACGGTCTCGCTGCCGTGAGGTCGTGTTGGGACCTTCGTGGCCGGTGTAGACAGACCAGTCGCGGTGCTGCTTCCGGCTCGCCTGACTCGCCACAGGCTGTTGCTCCTGCTTCGGCGCCTGAAGAACGTTGGCCGTCATTTCATGCCACTGGGCTGCCATCCGCTCCACGATGTCCGGATGCTCTGTCGCCAGGTTCTGCAGCTCCGTGCGATCGGCCTCGATGTTGTAGAGCTCCCAGGGCTCCCCTCGAAAACTCACCAGCTTCCAAGGCCCATCGCGGAGGCCGCGGTCTTTGCTGAAGAGCAGGTGGATCGGCGGACGGCCCTGCAGCGGCTCACCGGCAAACAGCGGCAGCAGCGACACACCGGCCAGCGGGGTGAGCTCGCGGCCAGGAAACACCTCCGGCTGCTCGGCCCCGGTGATCTCGAGAAGCGTGGGCATGATGTCGACCAGATGCGCCGGGCTGTGCACGATGCTGCCAGCCGCAGCTTTCAGGCCGGCAGGCCAGTGCACGATCGCCGGGCTCGCGATGCCACCTTCAAACTGATTCTGTTTGTAGAAGCGAAAGGGGCAGTTGCGGGCCCAGGCCCAGCCGGTGCTGTCACTCCAGGTGGTGTCAGGCTCAAACGGCTGCCGATCGATCCCTCTGTTGGCCCGGTCATACGGGCATGCACCATTGTCTGACACAAACAGCAGGAGGGTGTTGTCCAGTTCGTCATGCTGCTCGAGGTCGGCGACCAGTCGGCCGATCTCCTGATCGACTCGATCGACCAGCGCGGCATACGCAGCCATCCGCCGAGCCTCCCACTCGCGGATGGCAACTGGTAGCGTCTCCCAGGCTGGGATGTGGTCTGGCCGGGGAGAGGCGGTCACCGACTCACCAAACAGGCCAAGCTCCTCCTGGCGAGCATGTCGGGCATCGCGGAGAGCATCCCAGCCGACGTCGTAGCGACCGAGGTAGCGTCGGTAGTCGGCTTCCAGTGGCTGCAGCGGTGCATGCGGAGCGTTGAAAGCGAGATAGAGAAAGGCGGGCTGCTCGGCTGCGCGAGCTTCTCCCAGGAAGCTGAGGGCGTGATCAACGTTGGCGACGGTGGTGTAGAAGCCTTCCCTTGGCACCTCAAACCGCTCACCGTTGAGCCGAAATGTGTTGTCGCCCAGAAAGTAGTTGGTCGCACCGGAGAGATGGCCGAAATAGCGATCGAAGCCAAAGTCAGTCGGCTCTTTGCTCAAGTGCCACTTTCCTGACATCGCCGTGAAGTAGCCCGCTGGCCCCAGCACCTCCGGAATCGTCACCGCCCGCCGCAGGCTCTCATCACCGGCCTGCCGACACCAGCGGCCTGTCAGTAGGCTGACCCGCGACGAATGGCACTTCGCGGTGTTGTAGAACTGACTCATCCGCAGGCCGCCCGCCGCGAGTCGATCGAGCGTGGGGGTTGCGATCTCAGAGCCGTAGCAGCCGAGGTCGGAGAAACCGAGGTCGTCAGTCAGGATCACAATGATGTTCGGCTGCTCAGCGGCCACGGCCTCAAAGCCGGCCATCACCATCAGCATTGTCAGCAAACACAACCGGCCCACGTTCTTCAGTTGCCGCATCACTCTGCTCCCAAAAGGTTTCCCCACCGGCCCCGCCCCTCACACGTTCAGTTTCGGAGACCATCGGATGACCAGCATCATGCCCTCTCACGCCGCCTCACGCACCACCCCAGCGATGTTCCGCTCACCAGGCCGCTGCATCGCGTTGATCGCGGCGATCATGCTTGCCAGTGCCACTGCCAGTGCTGCTGACAGCTGGCCTCGCTTTCGCGGCACGGGCGGCACGGGCGTCGTGGCGGATGATCCCCGCCTGCCTGAGAGCTGGAACACCACCGACGCCGTCGCCTGGACCGCTGACGTGCCTGGCTGGGGCTGGGCCTCACCGATCGTTGTCGATGGCAAGGTCTATCTGAGCACGGTCGTGGCCGATGACGATGCCTGGGCTCCAAGCAAAGGGCTCTACCTCGGTGAGGGCGTTCGCGACCCGGCAGCCGGCGTCCACCACTGGCTCGTGCTCTGCTACGAGCTGGAGACGGGCCGCGAGCTCTGGCGGCATGAGGCTCACGCCGGTGAGCCAACCGTGCCCCGCCACCCCAAGAGCACCTACGCCGCCGAGACGCCGACCACCGACGGCGAGCGGCTCTATGTGCTCTTTGGCGACCTCGGCCTCTTCGCTTACAGCCTCGATGGCGAGCCGCTGTGGACCTACGACATTCCGCCCAAGAAAACCTTCTTCGACTACGGTGCTGCCGCCAGCCCGGTCGTCCACGACGGCCAAGTCGTGTTCGTCTACGACAACCTCGAGGAATCGTGGATTGCTGGCATCGACGCGGCCACAGGGAAGGAGCGTTGGCGAACGCCTCGCGCTGAGCAGCGGAGTTGGGCCACGCCGCTGATCTGGGAGAACGACCTCCGCACGGAGATCGTCGTGCCAGGGCTCACGCGGAACCGCAGCTACTCCCTCGATGGTGATCTGCTCTGGGAGTTTGACGGCAAGATGTCGAACCTCGTGATCCCGTCACCGTTTGCCGCACACGGCATGGTCTACATCGCCAGCGGCTACGTCGGTGATCGTCAGCGGCCGACCTTTGCCGTGAAGCCAGGCGGCGAGGGCGATCTCGCCCCCGGTGGCCTCGACGAGGAAACACCCTACATCGCCTGGCACCAGCCCCAAGCCTCTCCCTACAACCCCAGCCAGATCGTTGTCGGTCCCTATCTCTACACGCTCTACGACCGAGGCTTCCTCACCTGCCACAACGCCCTTACGGGCGAGGAGGTCTACGGCAAGCAGCGGCTGCCAGAGGGGGCATCGTTTACCGCGTCGCCCTGGAGCTACAACGGCCGCCTGTTCTGCCTCAGTGAGGATGGTGACACGTTTGTGGTGCGCACCGGACCTGAGTTTGAGCTGCTGGCTACGAACCCACTCGATGAGCTGTGCATGGCCTGCCCAGCCGTGGCCGATGGCAGGCTGCTGATTCGCACCGCATCAAAACTGGTCTGCCTGACAGCGGCGAAGACTCCGGCAACGCCTTAAATAGGCTTCATCGGAAGGCTGCCCACGCCAAGCCTACCAGCGGGCTTCGAGCCCGAGATTGCCGCCCTGGAAGAACACGCTTCCTGCGCCGTAGAGAGTACGGCCGCTGTCGGCGTTGTCACTGAAGTCGTACTGATTGCCAGCCAGTGCCACACCTGAGAGCCAGATCAGGTTGTAGCCCACCCGCAACCCCCAGGTATCGGTCAGCCTATAGATCGCCGACATGTTGATGTCGCCGATGAAGCCTGCACTCATCGTCGAGTTGGTGCGTGCTTCTCTGATGTCGACACTTGGAGCCAGCGTGGAATAAATCGGATCCGACCAGCTCGAGAGCTGATTGCCCGTCAGCCCGGTCTTCACCCAGCCCTCCACTGCCCAGTCACGCCACTCACGGCGGCCTCGCACACCGACCAAGCCACCGAGCATCTGTGAGCTGGTGCCATTGCGATACGCCGACGGCGGATCCCCTTCACAGCAGGTCACGTTGAGAGCGGCCGTCTCTTCCAGGCCAGCCCACACAACGCCCGCGATCCAGTCGATGCAGTGGCAGCTCGGTGTCCGCTTCCAGGGATAGCGAGAACAGCGATCCTGCTCGCGGCAGCAGTCGTAGCGAAAGACGTTGGCCTGAACCATGTCGAAGTTCGAGGCATAGGTGGCCCTGGCATAGTCTGCTCGCGACCAGCCTCGCGCGGAGTTGCCAAGTGGAGGTGTGACTGTGAGCAGATCAACACCGCCCGCCTCCGCATCGCCAAACATGCCGTAGAGACCGACATAGCCAATTTCCCAGCCGATGTTGTCAGGCCCATGCCTACCGAAGAAGGTGCGAATACCAGGAGATGTAGAGAACTGCGGGCTGGTGGAGCTGATCAGCGTCTGCCCAGCCAGTGGGCCAGATGAGTTGGCCAAAACGAGAGGCTGTCCGTTGGTGCCGTTGTCTCGCTGCAGGAGCAAGACATCGAAAAGGAAGTACGTGTCCCAGTCGGGGCAGCAGAGCGAAGGCGGACAGCAGAGTGTGCCAGGCAGCACTCCATCAACCGCAAACACGCTCTCTTCAAACTCTGCCGGCATCTCTTCCGGCAGGAGCACGCTCGCATCTTCCGCGAGCCCGCACGCAGCCGACAGCGTTAGTCCGAGACCAGCAACAACGGCATGCCATCGATACATAGCGGACGCCTCCCACCCTCACGATTCTCGACAGCGACAAAGGTCACCTGAGAGATCTATCGGGAATGATCGGCACATCCGCGCAGATCGGCGCAATCGCGCCACAGCCGCACCCCAAACTACCTGGCTTCCCAGCCAGCATGCGGCTATCGACCCTGTGGCCAGGAAAAGAGACGGACTTTGTTACCGTCGGGATCGAGTGTGATCAGTTCACGAAAGCCTTCGGGATGCACCTTCGGCCCATCCACCGGCGAGCCATGCTCTACAAGCCGTGTCAGCTGTGGGCTGAGATCGTTCACCTCAAAGCCCAGACTCCATCGGCCGCTCGCCTCACCGGGCGTCTCACGGGCCAAGACGGCCAGCCGCGTGTCACCCGCCTCAAACAGGGCGTAGCCATCCTCGACCACGCGAACGAGCACCCGCAGCCCGAGCACGTTGCGATACCAGGCCACCAGGCTCTCCCAGTTCTGCGAGCGAAGCTCGACACTGAACAGGCCCGGACGGTTTCCCTGCGTCATACCCACGGCTGTCTCTCCGCCACACCAACGCCCGCTGCACAAGACAGACGTCTGACCTCTTTGTACCGCGGCCCATGGCGGCCTAACAGGCTCGAGCAAAACCTGGGCCGCCGCGTGCGGGCATTAGGTGTACACCACCGAGAATCCCCGAATCCGCCACGAAACAGGCTTGTCCGGAAAGATGCTCTTCTCTCAGCGGGTCTGACCGCGGAGAATCAGCGTTCGGCTCGTTTTGACCTCGTTCCCCCCAGCGATCCCCAGGCGGCTATGGCCAGTTCCGACACGCCCACCAGCTCCGACACACCCGCGTCCTCCACTCCCAGCCAGACCGACCGAGGCAGCTCAGCCAGCAGTCTTGAGGCCGCACGTCGTGAGAAACTGGCAAAGCTTGAGGAGCTGGGGGTCGATCCCTGGGGGCATCGGTTTGAAGACGTCGAGTCGATGGCGACGCTGCGTGAGCAGGCTGCGGGCATCGACCCCGCCGATCAGGAAGGCCCGACGGTGCGGGTCGCTGGCCGGATTCTGCTGCTGCGAAATGCCGGCCGGCTGGTGTTCCTCACGCTCGCTGACCGCAGCGGACGGATTCAGGTGATGCTCGGCAAGAAGCAGGTTGGGCCTGAGGTCTGGCCGATCGTCAGCTGCCTCGACCTGGGCGACATCGTGGGTGTTGATGGACGGCTTGGGTATTCCAACTCTGGCGAGATCACCGTCTTCGCCAGTTCGCTGACGTTTCTTTCGAAGTCGATCGAGACACCACCAGACAAGTATCACGGCCTCGTTGACGCCGACCTGCGACAGCGGATGCGGTATCTCGACCTGATCCATGGCGAAGGCGTGCTTGAGCGGTTCACCGCACGCAGCCGGATTGTCGAAGCGGTGCGACGCACACTTACCGACCGTCGCTACCTTGAGGTCGAAGGCCCAACGCTCCACACGATTGCCGGTGGCGCAGCAGCCCGACCGTTCGCCACCCATCACAACGCCCTCGACATGCCGATTGTGATGCGGATCGCGCTCGAGCTGCATCTCAAGCGGCTGCTTGTCGGTGGCATGGAGCGGGTGTTTGAACTTGGACGGGTGTATCGCAACGAAGGCATCAGCCCTCGGCACAATCCAGAGTTCACGATGCTTGAGGCCTATGAGGCCTACGGCAACTACGAGACGATGATGGACCTCACCGAAGCCATCATCCTCAATGCCGCTGAGGCCGCCGGCACGCCCACGCAGCATGAGTGGCTGGGCAAGACGATCGATCTCTCCGCCCCCTTCCGTCGAGCCCGCTACGACGAACTGCTCGCAGAAGTCACCGGCTGCGACCCGACAGATCCGGCAAGCGTGGCGTCTGCCGCAGCCAAGCGAGAGATTGAGACGGCAGGCCGGCATCCAGATGTGATCAAGAGTGAACTCTTTGAGGCCACCGTCGAAGAGACCCTGATCAATCCGACCTTCGTGATCGACTATCCCGCTGGTGTCTGCCCGCTGACAAAGCGGAAGCGAGACAACCCCGAGATCGCAGAACGGTTTGAGCTCTATGTCTGCGGCATGGAACTCGCCAACGCCTACACGGAGCTCAATGATCCTGATCTCCAAGAAGAGCTGTTCCGCACTCAGCTCGATGGACTCGATGACGACGAGTCGATGGCCCGCATGGACCACGACTTCATCAAGGCGCTGCGGCATGGGATGCCGCCCGCCGGTGGCCTCGGTGTGGGCATCGACCGTCTGGTGATGCTGCTGACCGGCGCCTCCTCAATCCGGGATGTGATTCTCTTCCCGATCCACCGACCGCACGCGGAGTAGCCCGCCGCCACCGACGCACTCAGGCAAGGATGCCGCACCGATGTACAAACTTCTTCTCTGCTGGCGGTATCTCCGCACCCGCTGGATTGCTCTGGCGAGTGTGGTGAGTGTCACACTTGGCGTGGCGACCATGATCGTGGTCAACGCGGTGATGGCTGGCTTTTCGCATGAGATGCAGACGAGGATCCACGGGATCCTCTCAGACATCGTGTTTGAGAGTCACTCACTCTCAGGCTTCCAGGATCCCGACTGGCACATGGAAGAAATCCGGCGGGCCGCTGGCGACAACATCGCCGGGATGACGCCGACGGTCGCGGTGCCCGCGATGCTCTCGTTTCAGGTTCGCGGTCAGTGGATCACCAGGCAGGTAATGTTTATCGGTATCGATGCTGACACGCATGCCTCGGTGAGTGACTTCGGGGAGTACCTCCAGCATCCCGCCAACCGCCAGCAGCTGAGCTTTGACCTCCGCGAAGGCGGCTACGACACCCAGCTCGATGCGGACGCTGAGTCGGAGCCCCTGCGGCCGGCCCTGGAGAACGCCGGCTGGCCATACCGTCGTGAACGCGTCGAGCAGGAAAAGCTCTGGCGGCAACAGCAGCAGGCTGCCGGTGGACCGGTGCGACCGCTCGACCAGCATGTCGACGCCGTCCTCGCGGCCACCGAAGACCCTGCCCCACCGAGTGACACCACCAACTCCACCGACCTCGACGCAGCCGCTCCGATCGATCCCTTCCGGCAGGCCCGGCCGGATGAGGGCCGCACGATGGACCCGGCCACCGAACAGTTCGCCGGCATTGTGCCGGGCATCGGCCTCGCGAGCTTTCGTGACCGCAGTGGGGTCGACCGCTTTCTGATCCTGCCGGGTGACGATGTGAAGGTCACCTTCCCGACCGCAGGCACTCCTCCGAAGGCCGTCAGCAACACCTTCACCGTTGTCGACTTCTACGAGAGCAAGATGAGCGAGTACGACTCCAACTTCGTCTTCGTTCCGCTTGAAGAGCTGCAGCGGATGCGGGGCATGATTGAGCCGGAGACCGGTATCGGCAGCGTGAACTCAATCCAGATCAAGCTCGCCGAAGGGGCCAACCTCGACGAGGTCCGCGACGCTCTCCGCAAGGCCTTTCCGCCTGAGCTCTATGCCGTCTCCACCTGGCGAGACAAGCAGGGCCCGCTGCTCTCTGCGGTCGACATGGAGATGGCGGTGCTCAACATTCTGCTGTTCTTGATCGTGGCTGTGGCTGGCTTCGGCATCCTGGCCATCTTCTTCATGATCGTCGTTGAGAAGACCCGTGACATCGGCATCCTCAAGGCGATCGGGGCTGGCTCCTCAGGGATCGCTGGAATCTTCCTCGGCTACGGACTCGCCCTGGGCATTGTGGGGGGCGGAGTCGGCATGGCACTGGGGCTGACGATCACCTGGAACATCAACAACATTCGACAGGCCGTGGAGTGGTGGACCGGTCAGCGGGTCTTTGACCCTTCGATCTACTACTTCTTCAACATCCCCACGATCATCAATCCGTTTACCGTCTCATGGATCATCGCAGGAGCGGTGGGCATTGCTGTGGCAGCGAGTGTGCTGCCCGCCTTCCGGGCCGCGCGGCTCCATCCAGTGGAGGCACTGCGACATGAGTAGTGAGTTCGACACCGCTGCCGCTCAGCTGCGGCTGCATGACGCGACCCCCGCTCCCGTCACCAGTTCACCGGTGCTGCGTGGCATCGGCCTCCGCAAGAAGTACCGTTCGGGCACGAGCACGCTAGAAGTTTTGCGTGGTGTCGACGTGGAACTCGCCGCTGGTGAGTTTGTGGCGATCGTTGGCCAGAGCGGCTCCGGCAAGACCACGCTCTTGCATCTGCTCGGCCTGCTCGATGCCCCAGATGGTGGCGAGGTGCACCTCGCTGGTACACGCATCGACACGCTCTCTTCCAGCAAGCAAGACCTGATCCGCAACACCCAGATTGGGATGGTCTTCCAGTCGTACCACCTGCTGCCCGAACTGGATGCCGTCGAGAATGTGCTTGCTCCGCTGTATGTTCGCTACGGCATGCTGGAGTGGCTCCGTCGCCGACATGACGCCCGACAGGAGGCCGTCGCCCTGCTGGAGCGATTTGGTCTGGGAGCCCGTCTCAGCCATCGCCCCCGCCAGCTTTCCGGCGGTGAAATGCAGCGGGTGGCCATCGCCCGAGCCTTGATCGCCCGCCCTCAGCTGCTGCTTGCTGACGAGCCGACTGGCAATCTCGACGCAGCCAGTGGCGCCGGCATCCTCGAAACGCTGACTGAGTTGAACCAGTCTGACGGCCTTTCTATAGTCATGGTCACGCACGACACGGCAATCGCGGCGAGAGCTGGGAGAGTCATCAAGCTCGCGGACGGGTGCGTCGAACAACAGCTGACCACCCCTGGCAGAAGTGCTCATGCCCCGCCTGATTTTCATGAACGACCGGCTCGTGCCGGAGGATGAAGCCCGCGTCAGTGTCTTCGACCACGGCCTGCTTTATGGCGATGGGGTTTTCGAAGGCCTGCGGAGCTATTCGGGCACGGTGTTCCGTCTCGATGCCCATCTCGATCGTCTCTGGGAGAGCGCCCAGGCGATCCGACTGGAGATCCCCATCTCCAAGGAAGCAATGGCCAAGGCGGTTGTCGACACCCTGGCGGCAAATAACCTCGTCGACGGCTATGTGCGGCTGGTGATCACCCGTGGTGCCGGCGGCCTGGGGCTCGATCCCGCCAAGACCAGCAATCCGCAGGTGATCGTGATCGCCGACACGATCAGCCTCTATCCCGCCGAGTTCTATGAAAAAGGCTTGCGGATCGTAACCGCTGCCACGCAGCGGATTAGTCCGGCAGCCCTCTCGCCACGGATCAAGTCGCTCAACTACCTCAACAACATCATGGCCAAGGTTGAGGGGCTGCAGGCGGGCTGCGTGGAAGCGCTGATGCTCAACCACAAGGGCGAGGTCGCCGAATGCACTGGTGACAATGTGTTCTGCGTGCGTTCTGGCACCCTGCTCACACCACCGACCGATGCAGGGATTCTCGAGGGGATCACCCGCAACGCTGTGCTGGAGCTGGCCGCCGCTGCTGGCATCCCTGCCCGCGAAGCGACGCTCACCCGGCATGACCTCTACACCGCCGACGAGTGTTTCCTCACCGGCACCGCCGCTGAGGTGATTCCGGTTGTGGAAATCGACGGACGGCGGATCGGCGACGGCACGCCTGGCGAGATCTCCCGCCGGCTCAAGGCCGACTTCCACACCCTGGTCCGAGGCTAGGCTGTCCGGGGCGAGGCTGCCAGCGGCTCACGTACGCTCGGCCACACCGCTAGAGGATGCCGGCGCCGAAATCGTTGTCGTCGTCAGCAGCGGCGTGACTCGTATCGTTTTGGTTGGACGTCGAGGGCTGGACATCTGATGAGGCCTTCTCCGCCGACGGCACCAACTGTCCATCTTCACAGCCGCGACCATCTTTGGTGACGTGCGGTCCCCCTTCATGTCGAACACCGCGATGATCCTCATCAGGATCGTCGTAGCGTGAGACATATCCGGGCTCCTTCGAGCGAACCAGCTCAGCCTCATACTCATCGACGATCCGTTGCTGGATCATTTCCCTGCACCGTGCATTAATAGGATGAGCGATATCGGCGTAGAGACGCGGGCGACCATCGTCCTCACGCGAGCGATGATGATCGACGACCTTCTCGCCGCACTGATTACAGAAGTTGGCCCGGATCGGATTCTTGCAGCCACAGCCCTGGCAGTGACTGGTGAGTTTGCGGCTGGGCATGGCCACAAAAGGACCGTTCGGCCCGACAATGATCTTCATGTCGCGAACGACAAACGCGGCATCGAGCGTGATGGAGCAGAAAGCGAGCAGCCGCTCGGCGGCATCCTCGATCAACTTAATTCGCACCTCGGTGATCTTCACGGCATTCCCCCAACGGCCATGCAGCGACGACGGACTCTCCGCGCAGCAACCTGCGCAGGGATCGCCCTTCCCCATCTCCCCAGCGGTTTAGTATCGCGGTAGAGCCGTGAGATTCAACCTTTTTTAGGCAGAGTCTGACGCCCATGCCCGGCTCAGAGGAGCCGTGTGCCCCGGAAAAACGCCTGGCCAGCCCTCGGCAGAGAGCTTCTTCGCAAGGCTTTCCGCCTCTTCATCGGTGCGAGTGAAGGCAAAGCAGCCACTGCCACTGCCCGTCACCAGCGGCCGCGATGCCCCGGCATCTCGCATCGCCTGGAGCAGTCGCTCGACTGTTGGCGATGCTGCCACAGCGGCAGCCTGGAGCGTGTTGTGCATCAGATCCAACGCCTCGGAAAATCCACCCGCGGCCATCACTCGAGCAAGCGTGTGGGAGCGGCCCAGCTCTGCCGGCTCAGGCACGCAGCCGCCATAGACCGCCGCGGTTGAGAGGCCCTCGGCAGGCACGGCGATCACCACGGGCCAGACCGGCAGGCCCTCCACAGGCTCAATCTGTTCACCACGGCCTGTGGCAATGCCGGCACCACCGGTGAGAAACCAGGGAATATCGCTGCCGAGCGTCGCCGCAATCTCGACCAACGCTTGAAGACTCCACTGCAATCCCCAGACCTGGTTCGCTGCGATCAGCACGGCGGCTGCATCGCTCGACCCACCGCCAAGACCAGCCTGCGACGGAATGCGTTTGACCAGATCGATCTCAAGGCCACGATCGAGACCCGCCGCTGCCGCGAGGGCCTTGGCTGCACGCACCGCCAGGTTGCGATCGTCGTCCGGCACGTCACGCGCGAGTGCCGCTCCCTCTGCGGTTGCCAGCCGCCCCCCAAACCGCACCCGCAGCTGAAAGGGAGATGCCTGAGAGCCTGCTGCCTCTTGGCGATCCCGCACCACCAGCGTGTCGCTGAGCGTGACCGCCACCATCAGCGAGTCGATCTCGTGGAAGCCATCCTCACGACGCGCCACCACACCGAGCGACAGGTTGAGCTTGGCCGGCGCCTCAATCTCCACCGACGACATCCCGGCCATGCTGGCCGCCGCCATCGGTGTGACTACTTCCAGTTGGTGACAAAGGTCACCGTCGCCACGGCCAGCGCCAGGCCGATAGCTACCAGGATCGACAGCAAAATCGAGATGCTGCGGCCGGCCCTGAGATCGTCCTCGATCATCTCGGTGCGGTCCGACTTGGCGAAGGTGGAGTTCCACAGGGGGAACGCCTGCTCGTCATAGACCCAGGTGGTCCGATCTTCGGGATGCTGCTGGCTCATGGGCGCGTCAGTACGAAAAGTCCGGTGCAGAACGTGAGGGGACGCTCGATTCCGCGGATCGTAGGATACGCTTGCGGAATGGCCCGGCGGGCCGACGCGTCCTTATAAGGGAACGTACCGCGCCTGTGGCCCCTTTTCAAAAGCCGTTTTTCCCGCCCCCGGCCCATGCACCACATCCTCGAACCCGACAACGCCCTGGAAACCTGGCTGGCTGCCAAGGGAGCACCCGCCTGGCGGGCCCGTGGCATCCGAAAATGGCTGCTACAGCGGCGGGCCGACTCGTTTGAGGCCATGACCGACCTGCCCAAGGGGCTCCGCCAGGAGCTCGCGGAGGCATTCACGATCTGGTCCACCACCGTCGCCTCCCACCAGCAAGACCCGGACGGAACCGAGAAACTGCTGCTGCAGCTCGCCGACGGTGAGCGGATTGAGTGTGTGATGCTGCGAGATGGCGTGCGTCGCACCGTCTGCATCAGTTCGCAGGTGGGCTGTGCGATGGGCTGCGTGTTTTGCGCCAGTGGTCTCGATGGGGTCGTCCGCAACCTCACCTCAGGCGAGATCATTGAGCAGCTCGTCCGCCTCACGGCGCTGCTGCCGGAGGAAGAGCGGATCAGCCACATTGTGGTGATGGGGATGGGCGAGCCCCTGGCCAACCTCGCAGCACTCCTGCCTGCCCTGCAGGTCGCTGAGAGTCGCGATGGCTTCGGCATCTCTCAGCGACGGATCACGATCTCCACCGTTGGCCTGCCCCCTGCCCTCGATCGGCTCACCGACACCTGCCCGCGGTATCACCTCGCCGTGTCACTCCACGCCCCGGACGACACGCTGCGTTCCCGCATCGTGCCGGTCAATCGATCCATCGGGCTCGAAGCCGTCTTGGCAGCCGCCGACCGCTACTGGGAGGCCTCCGGACGTCGGCTGACCTTTGAGTACGTTCTGCTGGGCAGACTCAACGATGCCCCGCAGCAGGCCAAGGCCCTCGTGCGTCTGCTGCGTGGACGGCAGGCCCTGCTCAACGTGATTCCATACAACCCCGTCGCAGGGCTGCCCTACCAAGAACCCTCCCAGGCCGCACAGCGAACCTTCTTGGAGCTGCTGCGTGATGGCGGCGTGAACGTGCAGGTGCGACGTCGCAAGGGAGGCAGCATCGACGCCGCCTGTGGACAGCTGCGACGCGCAGCGGCCGGATCGTCAGAGGCAGGCGAGCCAACCGTCTACACCCAGATCCCGATCAAGAGCACCAGCCCGAGCACCACGCCCAAGATCACCCCCAGCCAGACGAGCCACTGAAGCATCGCCCCGCGGATCGCGTCGGGATGCTCATGATGCGTCGCGGCAAACACAAAGCTCGCCGCGATCAGGATCGGCACCCCAAACGCCAGCCCTGGCACCCGATCCAGCAGTGTCACTGCCAGCGTTGAAACGAGGATCGAAGCCAGGCTTTCCATGCAGGAGACTTTCTCGCGTGGATCGTTGACCCGCCGTCCGGGCCTATCGGTTGGAGTTCACGACTGAGCCGTGCTCAGTCAGCAGCTGAGGTGGAGGAGTTGCTCTTTCCGGCCCCGCCACCACGACGCTCATCATCACGGATCGAACCGAGCGGCCCGAAGCCCGCGTCGTAGATCACCAGCATGTTGAGCATGCCCGCAATCATCGTGTAGAGCGTGCCGATTTCGAACCAGCGGCCGAGCTGGCGATGCCACATGGAGAGCTCATCCCGCTGCAGTTCCCACAGCCGCAGCCGTGGCTGCCGACGAAAGTCGTCTTCGCTCAGCCCTGGATTGCGTCGCATCATCGCCCGGCCATAGCTCTCGGCCACCGGCTGATTGAGCCCCACCGGCGGAGCCATGAAGCCGCCGGCAGCTGCCGCTTTGCCAACACCATTGAGCAGCATCGACTGGGCAGCCGCAGGCACCGCCGCAATCCCGATGCCAGCCTGGCAGGCCATCGCCCACCGCTGCTCTCCAGGCTTCCACGACCAGTAGACCACCCGGCCGCCACCGAGCAGAAAGCCGGTGATGTAGATGCTCAGCACCACCACCAGAAACAGCACGCCTTTAAAGCGGCGGCCCTGATAGAGATGCCCCAGGCCCGGCACCAGCCAGCCGAGCAACATCGCCACGAGTGGCCGCTTGAGATCAATCGCCGAGCCGTCGTCAGGCGACACCGCAACAATGCGGCCACTGCCGAGAGAACCAGCCTGCGAGGGTCGAGACGCCAATGGAAATGCTCACGTTCGGGTGGACTGCACCGCCACCGGCACCGGCAGACCGGCCACCGGCCTCCGATGTGCCGATCCGTGCTCGTCTACCAGCCACTGATTGTAGGCGGTCGGGGGCTCTGATTGAACGGCATCCGCTGCCAGCCTGTTGCCGACCGCCGGATCAGCCCCACAGCCGGCGAACAGGACGCACCCGCGGATTGACCGGGGCATCGTCTTCGGTGGCGGTACGATGGGCGGCCGCACGGGCAGTCGAGGCAGGCACGAGCTCACGCCACACGCGTTCAACCGTCAGTGGATCGACTTCCATAAGCCGCTCCGCATCTGCCGCCACCACCGCGAGGCGGGCCAGCTGGCAGATCTGCCGCGGCACTCCGGCGGCCAGCCGGGCGAGGGTGGCTGCGGCGGCTTCCCCAAACAGCTTCCGGCTCCGACCAGCCCGCGGCAGCGCCCAGGCCAGGAACCCTGCGGTCTCTTCCTCACTCCAGGGTGTGAGCTCCACCCGCACTGCGGCCTGCTCAGAAAAATGTCCAAGACGGTGTGAAGAGGCGGCCTGAGCAGGCATGGCTCCGTCGCGTTCTGTTGCGAGCGTGGCGACCACCAGCAGTCGACCAAAGCGTGGCTCCGCTGCTGAGACGAGCCGCCCGATACCAGCAACTGCGTCTGGAGTCGCCTCATGCAGGTCGTCGAAGATCACTGCCGTGGGCCGCTCCATCAGCGTGTTCTCCCGCAGGCGATTCTCCAGTTTCTGCCACGGTCGCAGTGGCTCTGCCGCAGAGAGAGGATCGAGGGGCAGCCGGTCGATCAGCAGATCAAGCCAGTCTCCCTCCCGCAGGCCACGCAAGGAGAGGAGCACCGCCTCCGCCCCCATGCCACCGAGCCGCCGCACGGCCATCGCGGCGAAGTGACTCTTGCCACAGCCGCTCGGACCGAGCACGAGCCCCAGCCGCTGCTGCTCAGCGACCAGCCACTCCAGTCGAGCCAGGGCTTCCTCCTGGGCTGGTCCAATAAAGAAGTCACCGGCGGCGAGTGAGCCGTCGAAGGGGTTCCGCAGTGTCTCCGGCGTATCCCGTACCATGCAGCCGAGTGTAGCGATCGACCCACCGCCGACGGCAGAGCGAAAGAGGGCGAAAAGAAGGCAGCACCAATGAGTGAACGGTTTTTTCTAGAAACGCCGCCCGGGGGTGGGCGGGCAGTCCTCACCGGCGATGAGGCTCGGCATCTGGCACGCGTGATGCGGGCGTCGGTGGGCGACCGGGTGGAGCTTTTCGATGGCCTGGGGCATGCCTGGCTGGCGGAGGTCCGCACGCTCGGCCGTGGACAGGTGGAGCTGGACCTGCTGAAGGAGGAACTCGGCAACGAGCGTTGTGCGGCGGGACAGCCGGCCGCAGCGGCGATCCGCAGCCCGCTGCTCACGATCGCCGCAGCATTGCCGAAAGGCGATCGTCAGAAGTGGATGGTCGAGAAGCTCAC
>JADHNY010000005.1 GCA_016779265.1 Pirellulales bacterium
GGGAGCCCGATGCGGATCCGACGGTGTGGTTCTGTGAGCGGAGCCTGGAGGGCGAGAGCGAGCAGAACCTCGAGTGAGCGAAGGCCCATGGAGGGGCCGCAGCGAGCGTCCGGCGGAGACGCGTTGGGCCCCCCGAGCGACCACGCCCAGCGGTAGCACGGCAAAACCGGCCACACCGTGAAACCCGCCGTACCGTGAAACGAGAGGTGCAAAGCCGGCTGCAGGGTGAAACCGGCTGCGGGGCGGCAGATGTCTCGTCGCTGGATTTTTTCGCCACAAGACCGGACAACGCTGCCACCTCAACAAAGCGGCGAAAAACTCGCAACGCTCCTCGAGCACCCGCCGTCCCCTCCGCCTCGGTGAGGCTTCAAGAGCTCAGTCCTCGAGGTTGAACAGCCGCTTTAAGGCGTCAAGAAGCCCATGCGGTGGGCCGGCATGACTCTCGTCGCGGAGTGACACCAGCGGTGGATGGAGGAGTTTGGCCGCATAGCGGTCGAAGGCCTTGCGGATTTCCAGGCGTGCAGCCGAATCGAGTTCGGGCAGCTTGCGGAAGAGTCGCTCGAGTTCTGCCTCACCCGTTTCGTTCCAGCCAGCCCGCAGCTGCTCGATGACGGGACCGGTGTGCCGGTGGTGGAGCTCTGCCATAAAGCGGCTCGTCTCTTCTTCCACGATGGCTAGGGCAGCGGGAATCTCCCGTTGTCGCTTTTTCCGGTTGGCTTCACAGGCAGCCGCAAGGTCTTCGATCGAGTAGAGCCAGACACCGGGCCGGCTGCTGATCGCTGGATCGAAGTCGCGAGGGACTGCCAGGTCAAGCACAACGAGCGGTCGGCCGCCGCGGGCAGATTCGATTGCTGTATAGCGGGTTGCATCGACGACGGGCTCGCTCGCCCCGGTGGTGCTCACGACCAGGTCGGCCATCGCGAGTTCTTCATTGAGGCATGACCACTCAACAGCAACACCACCAAGTTTGCTCGCCAGTTCTGTCGCACGTTCCAGGCTGCGGTTGAGCAGCACAATATGCCGAGCACCTCCATCCTGGAGATAGCGGAGCGTTTCTGCGGCCATCTTGCCGGCGCCGAGCAGGAGCACTCGCTTGTCGTCAAAACGCTCAAAAACTCCACGGGCAAAGTCCGCGACCGCAACACTGGGAATCGAGAGCCGCTCCCGGCCAATGGCTGTTTCACTCGCCACTCGCTTCGCGGTGCGGAGTGCCGACTGAAACATCTCGCTTGTCAGCGGGCCGGTGGAATCGCGTTCACGGGCCATGGCCCATGCCTGTTTGACCTGCGAGAGAATCTGCGGCTCGCCGAGCACCATGCTGTCGAGGCCACTGGCAACACCGAACAGGTGCCGCACTACTGCCTGATCGACCTGGCAGTCAAGATGTCCAGCGAGGTCGCCTGCATTGATGCCACGACACTCCGCAAGAAACCGCAGCAGCTCTTCTGACGTTGGCGGCGGTGACTCCTGCTCACCCGCCGTGTAGAGCTCAACCCGATTACAGGTCGAGAGCAGCACAAGTTCACGGCCGGGGAAACAGTCCCGGAAGCGGCCAATCGCCTCGATCGCCTGATCGGTGGTGAAGGCCAGCCGCTCGCGAATCGCGAGGGGAACACTGCGGTGAGTAGCTCCGAGCAGGGCAAGCGTCATGGCCTGTCCTCCTCAGCCGTCGCGGGCGACGTCTCCGACGTCTCAGTGGGCGTCAGCGTGGCAATGGGTGAACGTCCGTGACGGCTACTCCCCACCAGACCCCAGCTCATCGAACCGGCCAACACAAGCAGGCTTACCAGCGACAGCCAGGCTCTGACCCGAGGCCCTTGAGGTCGGTGCGCCAACACTCGGGCGATGACGGCAGCCAGGATCAGCCAGCCCACAAGCAGTCCCATGCGGAGCACCACAGGATCATTCCAAGGCACCGTCTCGAGCAGACCGCTTTGCTGATTGATCGCGTTGAGCACCATCCCAGAGAGAAAGCCTGCCGCCCCCGTCGTGGCCGCGACGACCATGCTCCGACCGGTCAACGCCGCGAGCTTTTCCAGGCTTGGCATCCGAAAGCCTTGGGCCGGCGTCGTCTTCCGGGACAGCCGGCCTGCCTGAATCAGCCACATCAGGCCGCCAACAGCCCCAACTGCCACCGCCACACTGGCGGCAAGATTGAAGCTCCCGTGGATCATGCCCCAGGCCTGCGTTGCAGGGCTCTGCGGAAAGGGCACACGGCTGGCCACTTCTGCCCGACCGATCAACAGCAGCACAATCGGGAGGAAGAACAGCCCGACCGGTGTCTTGGGATTGGCCAGCGTTAGCCACAGGGAGCCCATGGCGAGGAGCCAGGCCGCCAGCAGATACCAGTCAAACTCGCTGGAGAGCGGAACTGCCGGCTCATTGATGGCCCGCCAGAGGAGAAACAGCGTGTGGGCCAGCAGGCCTGCTGCGGCAAAGCCGACGAGGGCTGCACCGCGAACCCCCGAACGAAAGAAGAGTCGCGAGGCTTCAAAGGCCAGTGCCACCGCATAGCTTGCGGCAAAACAGACCACTGAAATCCCTGCTACGAAATCTCCCATTCCCGGTGTTGTCTCCACTTCGATTCGAAACCAAGTTAATTGTAGTTACCCAGCCGCCGAAAACAGAGAAGCGACCAAGACTTCGCACGAAGCGGGCTTTTTTTCGCAGATCACCCAGTTCTCTACGCAAGCCCCCTAAGTTGACCTATGCCTGACCAAGCCACCCAGACAGCACAATCGACACAGCCCTGGGACGACTCTCTCGTGATGCGGGCCTGCCGTCGGGAGCCCGTCGAGCGGACCCCCGTGTGGCTGATGCGACAGGCGGGCCGCTATCTGCCTGAATACCGGCGTGTCCGCGAAAAGGTCAGCTTCAAAGAACTCTGCACCACGCCCGAGCTCGCGACTGAGGTGATGATCGCCACCGTCGAACGACTTGAGGTCGATGCGGCGATCATTTTCAGCGATCTGCTGCCGATCCTCGAACCGATGGGCATGGACCTCGACTATCCCGTGGGTGGTGGGCCCGTGATCCACAACGCCCTGCTCGACCCTCGGGATCTCGCCCGTCTCCAGGAGTTGGAGGATCTTTCCTCGCTCGATTTTGTGTTTGAGACCGTGCGGCAGACGCGGGCTGCCTTGAATCCCCAGCTGCCGTTGATCGGCTTTGCGGGATCACCCTTCACGCTCGCTGGCTACTGCATCGAGGGTGGCACCAGCCGGTCATGGAGCCGCACCAAGACGGTGATGTACCGCGATGAGGGTGCCTGGAACGCGATGATGTCTCGGCTCGCCCGCGGCATCAGCCGCTACCTGCTCGCTCAGATCGATGCCGGCGCCCAAATCCTGCAGGTCTTCGACAGCTGGGTTGGATGCCTGGGCCCAGACGACTACCGTCGCTATGTGCTGCCACACACCGCTGAGGCGATTCGCGAGGCGGCCACGCGGGTGCCAGTGATTAACTTCGCCACCGGCAATCCGGTTCTGCTGCCGCTGCTTGCCGAGGCAGGAGGCAGTGTGATCGGGATCGACTGGCGGATTGATCTTGGTGAGGCGCGTCGAGTTGTCGGCCCCGACCGCGGCGTGCAGGGCAACCTCGATCCAGCCATCCTGTTGAGTGATCGCGAAACGGTCCGCCGGCGAACCCTTGAGGTCCTGCAGTCAGCAGGCGGCACTCCTGGCCATATCTTCAACCTCGGTCACGGCGTGCTTCCACTGACACCAGTCGACAACGTGCTCGAACTGATCGCCACGGTGAAGGGCGGCTGAGACACGGCGTTGGTGTTCAGAGCCGGTGGGGCTAGACTTGCGGGTTCGCCCTTGAAGCCGCACCACCTGCCTCGCTCTGCATGACCAGCCTCGCACAACGTCTTTTTCATCTCTTTGAGCCGTCCGATATCGAGCGGGCGAACCAGGAGATCCGTCCGATTCAGGTTTCGTCGCCCCGCGTCGGCCAGGTAAAGGCTGTCGTGACAGACGAGCAGGGCATCAGCCACGACGTGCTGCTAGAGCTCTCCGCGACGCGACGCGGCGGCATGACACTTGAGACCCGCAGCACCAGCCGCCGTGGCAAGGCCGGCCTGCCGTGTGCGGAGCTCGCTGCGGTGCTCCTGGAGGTTGACCGTCGTGGCTTCTTCTCAGGTGTCCACGAACACACTCCCATCGAGCTCGACGTCCTCGCCGACGAAGATGCCGAGGAAGACGAGCTGCTCGATCTGCCTGCTGACGAGGTGGATAACGCCGCAACGGATGAGTCAGGCTCGAGCGGCAACGCTGGCGAGGCACCCGACGAGGCCGACGATGAACCACGTGTAGCCGCACCGGTCGTTCAGCCAACTCGTCAAACCTGGCCATCAGGCAGGCAGCCGGCCTGGTCGGTCGACCTCGAGGCCCGGCGACGTCTGGTGGAGCCGGCAGTCCGCACACGCTCCTTCGCGCTCGGCGACTCTCGGAAAAACGGTGGTGGCCTCGTTTTTCTGCTCGACATCAACGCCTCCACCGAGACACGAGGCGTGCTACTCACTCCGGCTCGGATCACGGTCGATGTCGCGGGAAACGCCACTGGACGCCCGAAGCCCGTGGTGATCGACGCTGCCGTTCGTGAGCAGCTCGATGTGCATGAGCGGGCGATGCTGGCAGAGCTGCTGGGAAGCTCAGCTGTTATCGACCGCGGGCTCTCCGAGGCAGTTGCCTCGTCGGAAGTCTCCCGTATTCGGATCGACGAGTCAGCCGTGGCCACGCGTCTATCTTGGCTCTGCGAACGGGGTCGTCTCCTGTTTCAGCCAGAGCCGAGGCGAAACCCAGAGCTGGCGATTCCACTGGCCTGGGATGGCAGCCGCCCCTGGCAGTTCTCGCTGGTGGTGGGACCCGATGATGCTCCGGTCACAAGCGACGACGAATCAAAGATCACCAAAAGCGGCGAAGCAGCACCGGCCATCAAGCGGCCTGGCAAGGCAACGCTCGAAGGCATGCTCACTCAAGGGAGCCAGCGGCGGCCGCTGAGCTCCGCCCGGGCGATTCTCCGCTGCGGACTCGCGGTGTTTGACGATCGGCTTGCCCGCGTTGAGCTGGGCGCCGACGTCGGCTGGCTTGAGCAGTTTGAGCGTCGCGGCCAGATCGAACTGCCTGGTCAACATATCGACGGTCTGATTGAACAGCTGGCCGGACTGGCCAATCCACCGCGACTCGTGCTGCCGGCGTGGACAGGCTGGAGAGTTGAGTCTGGGACACCACGCCCCAAACTCCTGTTGGATGACTCGCCAGCGGTCAGCACGGAGACGGATGGCACGACCACCCGACGTCGGCGTCAGCAGCGAGTACGGCTCGCGGGCCGCGTCTGGTTTGACTACGGCGGCATCCTGGTAGAAGCGGACGATCCGGCGGGTGGGGCGGCCGACGTGACCAACCACATCCTGGTATTGCGAAACCGGGAAGCGGAACGGTTTGCCGTTGCCGAGCTGCCACGGTTTGGCGGTCTGAGTCCCAAAGATGCCGCCGCCGGCCATCATGTGGAGATCGCTCGCGAGCGACTCGACGCCTCGGTCGCTCAGCTTGCCGCCGTCGGCTGGTCGGTGGAGGTGGCGGGCCGCCGCTACCGTCCTGCGGGCAGCATGGCCTGGCATGTGACCAGTGGCATCGACTGGTTTGAGCTCTCCGGCTCGCTCGACTTCGGTGGGGTGACCGTTGAGATGCCTGCCTTGCTGGAGGCGATCGCCCGGGGTGACCGAGCGGTCGAGCTGTCTGATGGCTCGATGGGGATTCTCCCCGACGACTGGCCGGGGCAGCTTGAGCCATTGGTGGCGTTGGCACAGAAACAAGACGGGCGGCTGCGTTATGGACGCATGCAGGCAGCGCTGCTCGACGCCCTGCTGGCGAGCCAGCCGAGCATCCGAGTTGACGAAGCCTTCGAACGGATTCGGGAAGAACTCACCAGCGGCGAACGCCCTCAGCCAGAAGCCGAGCCCGAGGGTTTCCAGGGAACTCTCCGGCAATACCAGAAAGAAGGTCTCGGCTGGCTCGTGTTCCTCGAAAAGATGGGCCTGGGTGGCTGCCTTGCCGACGACATGGGTCTTGGCAAAACGATCCAGGTGCTCGCGATGCTCCTCCGCCGGCAGCAGAAGGTGGCTGCCGAAGGCCTCGGTCATCATCCCTCAATGGTCGTCGTTCCCAAGAGTCTGATCTTCAACTGGATGGAAGAGGCACAGCGGTTTGCGCCGCAGCTGAAGGTGGTCAACTACACCGGTGCCGCCCGCAAAGAGCACAGTGAGACACTCGCCGAAGCCAACCTGATTCTCACCACCTACGGCACGCTGCGTCGCGATGCCGTCGAGCACCGCCAGCTTGAGTTTGACTATGTCGTGCTCGATGAGGCACAGACGATCAAGAACGCTGGTAGCCAAGCGGCGAAGGCCTGTCGCCTGCTGCGAGCCCGTCACCGCCTTGCCGTGACAGGTACGCCGGTGGAAAACCACATCGGTGAGCTCTGGAGCATCTTCGAGTTTCTCAATCCCGGCCAGCTCGGCACAGCCACCCGTCTGCGTCGGTTTCTCGCCGGTGGTCGGGGTGGCTCCGCAGCCGATATTGTGGCCCGTGCTGTGCGGCCCTACCTGCTGCGGCGAACGAAAAGCCAGGTGCTCACGGACCTGCCAGAAAAAACCGAACAGACCCTCGTGGTGGAACTCGGCAAAAAACAGCGGAAGGCCTACGACGAGCTGCGGGAACACTACCGGCAGGAACTCTCTGGACGGATCAGCCGGATGGGCATTGGCCGTTCACGAATCGCCGTCCTCGAGGCGTTGCTGCGACTTCGCCAGGCTGCCTGCCATCCGGGCCTGATCGATGCCTCGGAGAAGGATGAGCCGGGAGCCAAACTCGAGGCCCTGCTCGGACAGCTCGACGAGGTCACCGATGAAGGCCATAAGGTGCTGGTGTTTAGTCAGTTCACAAGCTTCCTGGCGATCCTGCGGCAGCATCTCGATGCCAAGGGCACCACGTACGAATACCTCGATGGGCGAACCACCGACCGTCAGGCACGGGTCAACCGGTTCCAAGAGGATCCTGACTGTCGGCTGTTCCTGATTTCACTCAAGGCTGGTGGCCAGGGTCTCAATCTCACCGCCGCTGACTACATCTACATTCTCGACCCCTGGTGGAACCCCGCAGTGGAGGCCCAAGCGGTCGACCGGGCCCACCGTATTGGCCAGACCCGTCCCGTCTTCGCCTACCGACTGATTGCCAAAGACACAGTCGAAGAAAAGATCGTCAATCTCCAGGCTAGGAAGCGGGAACTTGCCGAGTCGATTGTGCGGGCTGAAGAGGGAATGGCCGCCAGCCTGACCGCTGAGGATGTGGAGCTGCTCTTCTCCTGAGCCCTTTTGGCCCGGCCGCCGCGGTGTCGACGGCGACTGACGTTGCCTCATCGAAAACTCATCTTTGTGCTGGGATGGGTACTTTAGACTTGGGACGTGTCACCAGAAGACCGCTCCCGGAGGCCTCCGACGTGGCTGCTGTACTCACTCGCCGCCCGATCGCTGCTGATGGCTCGTTCCACAGCCCTTTGTCCCGACCACTGCCTGCCCCTCTCCTGGCATGTGCCGCTCCCCTGGCATCAGCTGCACGTGACACGAGAACGGTGAGTCCTCGCTCCGGTAGCTCGCTACGGAGCAGACCAACCAGCGTCGGCGGGAGCAGTTCCTTGGACACCGGTCGATTGCAGACACACAATCCGACTGGTCCGGAAGGTGCTCCCAGGATTCTCGTCGTCGATGATGAAGACGATCTGCTCGAACTGGTGCGGTACAACCTGGCCAAGTCGGGCTACCAAATCTCCTGCGTCTCCAGCGGTGAGGATGCTCTCTCACACGCCAGGCAATGGATTCCAGACCTGATCGTGCTCGACCTGATGCTGCCCGCGGTGGATGGCCTTGAGGTCTGCCGGCGTCTGAAGGCAGATGCCAAGACCCGTGAGATCCCGATCATCATGCTCACCGCCAAGAGCGAGGAGAGCGATGTCGTGCGGGGCCTTGAGCGAGGGGCCGATGACTACATCACCAAGCCGTTTAGTCCGCGGGTGCTCGCTGCTCGCGTGAAAGCCTTGCTGCGGCGCCAGGAAGCTCTGAGAGCCTCTGAACTCGAAACGACCATCGATGTCCACGAACTCTCGATTCACCCAGGCCGCCATGAAGTCACCCTTGCCGGCAAGCTCTTGGACCTCACCTACACGGAGTTTGCCCTGCTGGCATTTCTGGCCAAACGGCCAGGCTGGGCCTACACCCGCATGCAGATCGTCGACGCGGTGAAAGGTGAGGATTATCCTGTCACGGAACGTTCCGTGGATGTTCAGGTAGCCGGCCTCCGTAAGAAACTCGGCCGCTTTGGCTCGTATGTCGAGACTGTCCGCGGCGTTGGGTATCGGTTTCGAGCGTGAGCTCAGACCACCCCTGAGTCCCCGCCCGCTGCCGCCGTCGGACCATGCCTCGTACACGACTTGTCTGGCATCTCTTCGCAAGCTGGTGTGGCCTCATCGCCTGTGGTCTCGTTGCGCTGTCCTGGCTGAGCCTCGTGGAGATGGCCCAGCTTTCCGATGAGAGCGAGTATCAGCGGATGCGACAGGTGGCCACCGCAGCGGCAGCAGCGGTGCAGACCAGATCGATCACCTCAGCTGACGACGACGCATGGCGGTTGACCGCTGAGCAGCTCAGCACGGTCACTAATCTCCAGTTCGAACTGCTCGACCTCTCAGGCTCCCCTCAGGCCATCCCTGCAGCCTCCGTCACATCAACAGCAGCCGAGGCGGCGAGCCGCTCACCCAACGCCCCCCTACCACGACGTACCGATGAAGGTCCACTGGCATCGATACGGGCAGGCGCCAGAGAAGTTCGCACTGACTCCTACGATGCGGAACGCGACCAGCGAGTTCTGACGCTCTTCGTCGCCCTCGACGACAATCGCTCAATCCGTGTCACCTCCGACACCGCCGATCTTGATCAGCGACTACGGTCACGTCAGCATGCACTGCTGCGTGGTTTTCTCATCGCTGCAGCCTTCGCTGTTTTCGCTGGCTATGTGGTTTCCAAGCGGGCTGCCGCAGGAGTCGAAGATCTGGCGAAGTCGGCAAGTAAGCTCGCCCGTGGCTCGCTTGATGTGGAGATTCCCACGCCCGATCTCGCTGAACTTGGCATGATTGCCGCAGCAGTCACCGGCCTTCGCGACCAGCTTGTTGAACGCGGCCGCACCATCGGTCGGCAAGGCACTCAGCAGGAAGCCGTGCTGGCCAGCATGAGTGAAGGGGTGCTCGCGGTCGACAATCGCCATCGTCTGCTCAGCATCAACACAGCGGCAGCGTCTCTGCTGGGCATTGAGCCGGGCAGGATGCTCCTGAGGCCGATGCAGGAAGTGATTGCCAACCCTGACCTTCGTCGGTTTGTACTCAAGGCGATCGACTGTCAGGAGCCGGTTGAAGACGACCTCCTCCTCCGCGACGGCCTTCGGGAGCGAACGCTCCTGGTCCGTGGCACCGCCCTGCGATCACCACGCGGCACCGACCAAGGTGCGGTGATTGTGCTCAATGATGTGACCCATTTTCGTCACCTTGAAAACGTTCGCCGCGACTTTGTCGCCAACGTCTCTCACGAGCTCAAGACCCCCACAGCCTCTATCCGTGGCTTCGTGGAGACACTGCTCGACGGCGCCATCGATGACCACGACGACGCGATCCGTTTCCTTTCCATCATCGCACGGCAGGCAGAGCGGCTCGAGGCGATCATCGAAGACCTCCTGGCCCTGTCACGCATTGAGCGAATTGAGGAGAGCAGCGACCTTTCACTTGAGAACATTGCCCTGTCGGAGGTGATCACCGCTGCGATCGGCAGCTGTCAGCTGCGTGCCAGCGAGCGGGCGATTGACGTCACCGTTGACTGCGATCCGCGTGTGCAGGTCGCCGTCAATCCTCCACTGTTCGAGCAGGCATTGATCAACCTGATCGACAACGCCATCAAGTACAGTGACACTGGAAAGACCGTCCGGTTGCAGGTTGGCTCAACGCAGGGACCGTCGGCTCAGACCAACTCCATCACGATCTCAGTCGCCGACGAGGGCTGTGGCATCGACCCACAGTTTCTGCCGCGGATCTTTGAGCGGTTCTACCGGGTGGACCGGGCACGCAGCCGCAAACTCGGCGGCACAGGCCTTGGGCTCTCCATTGTGAAACACATTGTGCAAGCCCACGGTGGCTCTGTTGATGTCCACAGCACACCAGGCGTTGGCTCGGTCTTTTCGATTCACCTGCCGATCGATGAACACGCCACAACAGGGAGCGGCAGGAGCCCCCTGACACGAGCCTGAACGACCCCGGGCGGCTCTAGGATGCGATGGTGCGGCCACCATCCACGGGAAGACAGACCCCGGTCACGAAGTCATTTTCCAGCAGGAACAGGACAGCATGGGCAACATGCTCTGGCCGGCCTTCCCGCTTCACCAGCGTGCCTGCAATCGCCTCCTCACGTTCGTCCGGCGAGAGCGTCTCAGGCAGCATGACCGGCCCCGGCAGCACACAGTTCACCCGAATGCGTGGATTGCGGGCAGCGAGTTCTACCGCCAGCGAGCGGGTCATCGTGGGGATTGCACCTTTACTCGGAAAGTAGCCGGCGTAGTCCGGATAGGGCCGACTGACAGCCCAGTCACCAATCGTGACCACACTCCCGCCGCTCGGCTGATCGATCATCGCCATAGCCGCCTCTTGGGCCACCACAAAGCTGCCCACCACATTGACCTCAAAATGCTGCCGAAGATCGTCGGCGGTGACCGCTTCAAATGGCTGCCGGTGCCAGAGCCCTGCTGAGGTGACCACAGCATCCAGTCGTCCAAAATGATCAGCCACGCGGTGGACCATCGCCCGCACCGGCCCCTCGTCTCGCAGATTGGCCGTCACTGCAAGTGACGGAATCCCCGCCGCCTCCAACGCCGCAGCCTGCTCCCGAGCCTCTGCGAGGCTGGCGTTGGCATGAATCGCCACTGCATATCCACGGGCGGCGAGCGCCTGCACGATGACACGCCCCACTCGCCGTGCTCCACCCGTCACCAAAGCGACACGTCCATGATGAGGAACAGTTCCAGGGGTGAACTCAAGAAACGCTGGTTCGACTGCCGTCACGTGCTGCCTCGCGGGGTGCTACGGGTTGAGTTCGTCTTCACGACTCGTGAATGGAGGGGGCTGGTGCTCCTCCGCCTTACGCTGCCGTTCGTTGAAGTCCACGATCGTTCGCCAGGCCGCTTCGGGAGTATCGGCGTAGGTAAAAAGATCGAGATGGGCATCCGAGATCACGCCATAATCAGCGAGCTTTCGGAAGTCGATCACACTCTTCCAGTAGTCGCGTCCGTAGAGCACGATTGGGGCTGGCTGCATGCGATGCGTCTGCCGCAGGGTGAGCGCCTCAAACAGCTCATCGAGCGTTCCAAACCCTCCTGGAAAGAGGACGACGCCCGCAGCCCGCAGGATGAAATGAAACTTCCGAATCGCGAAGTAGCGAAACTGAAAGCAGAGCTCAGGCGTGATGAAGGGGTTGGGATGCTGCTCCGACGGCAGCCGGATATTCAGGCCGATCGATTTACAGCCCACATCGAAAGCGCCGCGGTTCGCTGCCTCCATCACCCCCGGCCCGCCGCCAGTGACGATCACAAACTCACGCCGTGTTTCACACTGGTGATCGATTGAGACCAGCCGAGCAAACTCTCTGGCCTCATCGTAGTAGTGGCTCAGGCTGACGAGCTGCTCACTGCGAGCCACCTCCCGAGCAGCTGCCGTGTCACCCGGCTTTGCCGCTGCCGCCTTCTGCGCTTCGGTCAGCCGTCGCTGAGCTGCAGAACGCTCAATAATCTGCGTGCCGCCAAAGACGATCACCGTGGAGTGAATCTTTTCCTCCTGCAGCGCCATCTCCGGCTTCTGCAGTTCGAGCATCATCCGCACCCCACGCATCTCTTGGCGTTCGAGAAGTTCGTGATCGTCGTCAGCAAGAACGTAGCTCGGGGACGAGAGCATTGCCTCAAGATTGGTCGCCATCAGCGACACGTCATTGCCAAGCGGCGAGGCTGGAATCCGATCACAGTGCTTCCCCAGTTCTTCGCTCATCCACCACTCCTTGTCGTGAAGTCCTACCGAAGTGAATACGAGTCACCGAGACCGGGGATCTCCGCCTGCCAGCCAAATGCTTCTTGAAACTGCCTGGCCATGCCACGAGCCGAACTGGTTTCGCCATGCACCAGAAACACCCGTTCGGGTTGCGGCAGATCAGCAAGCCACCGCACCATCTCGCGGCGGTCTGCGTGCCCGGAGAGTCCATCGAGCCGCCGTACCGCCGCCTGCACCGGCACATCGCGGCCGTGAATCCGCAGCGTGGCGGCACCATCAAGCAGTGACCGTCCTCGTGTGCCTTTGGGCTGGAAACCGGTCACAAGCACGGTGGTCTTCGGGTCAGAGAGGCGGCGTTTGAGGTGATGCAGAATCCGGCCACCGGTCATCATGCCGCTCGACGCGATCACGATTCCTGGCCCCTCCTCTCGGTTAATCGCCTTTGACTCGTTAGGTGTTTTGGACATCCGCACCCACGGTGCCTTCAGCGACTCCGCAACGCCGGCATCGTGGGCCTCAGACAGGTCATGCTCTTCGGCATGCTTACGAAACACCCGCGTGGCCTCCACCGCCATCGGTGAATCAATCCAGATCGGCAGTTCGGGAATACGCCCCGCAGCGATCAAGATCCGCAGGAGATAGACCAGCTGCTGTGTTCGTCCCACCGCAAACGATGCCGCCAGTAGCAGCCCACCACGATCGACAGCCTCATTCACGAGCCGTTCGAGCTCACTGAGTGGATCGACGTCAGGATGGTCGCGATCACCGTATGTGCTCTCACAGACAAGCACATCACAGGCCGGTGGCGGCAGCGGGTCGTTGTAGAGTGGGGCATCGTAGCGGCCCACGTCGCCAGAGAAGATCAGCCGCAGTGGGCGGACCTGCTCACGGGCAGCCTCGACCTCGACGTAAGAGCTGCCGAGCATGTGGCCGGCGTCGTGCAGACGACACCGCACCCCGGCACACGGCTCAAACCAGCCCTCCCGCTGGACAACCCGCAGCTGCTGTAAGACTCGGGCCACATCGGCGTCTTCGTAGAGCGGCAGGGCAGGGTGGTGCTTTGAGAAGCCCTTGCGGTTGGCATAGGCCGCGTCTTCCATCTGGCACTTCGCCGAGTCGTAGAGCAGGAGGCCAAGCAGATCTGCGGTAGGAGCCGTGGTGTAGATCGGTCCCTGAAAGCCTTCCTTGGCCAGTCGTGGCAGCCAGCCAGAGTGATCGATGTGGCCGTGGGTCAAGATCACCGCGTCGAGACCTTGCGGTGGCACCCCCAGCGGCTTCCAGTTGCGGCGTCGAAGCGACCGCTCCCCTTGAAAGAGCCCACAGTCGAAGAGCACCTGCCGGCCATTGACCTCGAGCAGATGCCGACTTCCCGACACTGTGCCTGCCGCACCGAGAAACGTCAGTTGTGGCATCGCTGCTGCTTTCCCTTCTGAACGCGTCTGGCTCACCGTCCGCTGCCGAGCACGCGACGGCTCGTTCCGGTGAGAAACAGCTCGCCACCCTCGATCCGCATGCCATCAAGCCACCAGCTCACTCCTTCACCACCGGCAACGGACCCCTGACCAGCAGGGAGCTGCGCCACAAGCTGGGTCTGACCGTCACGTCGCAACATCTCACATCGTATGCCGGCTGCGCTGAGCGTCTCGGCCAATCTGGAGATAGCAATCCCTCCAGGCAGGGGCACAGCGCCGAGTCGACAACGCTCGATCGTCATCGCCACTCGATTGGCTTCCAGCAGCCGCAGCCTCACTTCAACCCACGCGAGCCCTCCAAGTGGTCCACCAACACGGCATCCCACAAACAGGGTCTCGGCAGCAAACTGGACACGCAGATCTGCAACGCCTGCCGGCAGAAGTTCCGGATGATTCGCGGGAAGCTCCACCCTTAGCCAAGCATTGAGTTCATCATCCTCAATGACCGTCGACCAGCTCCCGGGCCGGTCGACGTCCGCTGCCAACGCCACGCACTTCGAAAGGAATCGTCCCGAGGCACGCTGACGATTCTCTTCACGGACCGATGGGTCGACGCCAACGGCGAATGCGTCAGCTCCCTCGACACTGTTGGCGTAGAACGCCGGCTGCTGGCGTGCCAACAGGATGAACACAACGGCGAGAGCTGGCACCCCGATCAGCAGTCCCAGTCCAACCCGCCGCCACCACGTCCCGCGGCATGCAGCAGCCGGAGCCGCCATGGTTGGACTCTCGTGTGACATAGAGACACAGCCGCCCAGCTAACGTGTGACAGACCGCTCGGCAGACCGCGAGGTCGCCACATCAGTCGACGCATCTCCCTCGGGACTTGCGTAGACCTCCAACGACACAGACGCTGCCTCAGCGACCCGCACAGAGGCTTCGGAAATCCGTCTGCGGTCTTCGGCGAGCAGCTGAGGATGGGTGTGATGCTCACTGCGGAGCACCTGGTCACCTGCCAGCGGTACGGGCAACGGAAGCTCGCCACTGAGGGCCAGCTGAACGTCACTGGGGATCGCTCGCTCGTCAACGAGCCGACTGTTGATGGCCATCCGCGGAAATGGGGGCAGCCCGCCGGGATGTACCAAGGCCTTCAGGAGCAGCGACACATCAGCAAACTGCTGATACCGCTCAGCGGCTTCGCGGCTGCTGGCCTTTTCGTACTGCACGCGGTAGCGAACCTTGGGGCCAGTCACACCAGGTGGCCCAGTCAGGACGATCGTGGACTCATCGTCATCGTCGTGATGGATGCCTTCTTTGACCTGGCTGCTGGCCGCCCAACGAATAATGGGGTCTTCAGCTCCACGGGCCCAGGTCGCCAGCGAGACACGCAGTCGATCGAGCTTGAGCTTGTCGACTTCCACCTTCACGCCCCGTCGCGGATCGACGAGCACGGTCCGTTCGCGGAGCGGATCATGCAGCACGATCTCTGCCAACTGCATCTCGCCTTCAGCGTCGGGCAGTTCGAGAAGGTCCCAGACCACATCGTCGGTGAAGAGTGCCAGGCTCCGGCTTATCGCCTGCTCATCACTGCCCTTGAAGACCTGACTCTCGACACGCATCACCGCGTCACCGTCTGCAGCCACCGCAGCAACGGTTGACACCGTCAGCAGCACACTCGCCACCACGGGAGCGAGCGACACCGCTCGAGAGATGGTTCGCCAGCACATGGAAGCCGACTCCGTGACACGGGTGACGACAGCAGCACGGAAACACCGTGCCGGAAGTCGGCTTGTAGCACACCGGATCAGGCAGCCGTAGGCCAGTTGCCCCCCGCCGGGCAGAGCCGTCGCTGCCGCCAGCGGCCTCCGGCGAGCAGCGTACCGATGGCCATCAGTGCCAGCGACCAGGCGGTAGGTTCGGGGACCGCGTTTGCATAGGAGAGCGTATCGACGGTGAGGGTTGCCGCATTGGCCGTGGAACTCGCCCCGTAGAACATCAGCGAGTCGATGGTCGTCCCAGTCGGCAGGCTGGCCTTTGGCAGGCCGGTGCTCACCGCAGCGCCATCCACCCAGAGGTCCCAGGTTCCCGGGGCTAACGTGTGGCCACCGTAGGTCACCGCTGCGGTGGTGTTGTTGCCATAGATCGCCAGGGTCGTGCTCGTATTCTGCGAAAGCGTCGGCAGACGACTCACCAGCCAGCTTTCACTGCCGTCAGCCCGACGTGACATCGTCAGGCCGGCTGACGGCTCGTAGTCCCAGCGGACGCCGGTAAAGGTCTCCGCCATCACAAAGCCACTGTTGTTGGTAAACGTGGCTCCATTTCCCACAAAAAGCTGCCAGTTGCCGCTGTCGCCACCACTGAAAGTGAGCTCTGCCTCGACAGAGAACAGCCCCGTCCCCGCAAAGTCGTAGATCGAAAACTTGTTTACCGATGTGCTGTCTGACGCGGTGCCTACCAGGGACGAACTGCCACTCCCTGGGTTCACCAGCGAGAACTGACCGCCACCGCTTCCCACACGCACCCGTGCCGTTCCACCAGCGGCTGGCGGCTGAGGCAGAAACGTGATGCTCTCGCCGCCGACGAACGAGCCCGTGCCGCTCCCGAAGTCGTAGTTCCACGTTGTTTCCGCCGAGAGCGGTTTCGTGGCAAGTGAAAATGAAACGCACGCCGCAAGCGTGATCGGCGCAGACCGCCAGACAGTTGCGTACCGCATGGGCAAGACCTCCCTCGGGAGTTCACTGGAGATGTCGTCGCAGAAGCCCCATGGCTCCTCGGATCATGCCGGCGGCGGATGCCGCGCTTCCATGCCGTTGGCGAGTCGTTGAGCGGCATGCCCAACACGCTCTTGAGGGGGCCATCCCCTCGCGCCAACGCGACACCTGCACCCTACCGCGAGCGTCGAGCTGCCTCAACGAATCGGTCCGTCGCCTCGCCGGCTTCTCTGACTCACTGTGGCAGGTCCTCTCCATCGAGCAGCCATGCCAGGTTAAAGCTGGCCACCTGTACCGCAGCATGACTCCCCGCGGGCCCTCCTTCGAAGATCACAAAGATGCGACCTTCGCTCGGTGTCCCGCTGCGGCCCACGCCGAGATTGGAGTACGCACTCGGCCCGTCGTAAACGAGCCGCTTCACAGGCCATGACTGTCCGCCATCGAAGCTCGCCCAGACGGTGATCTTTTCACGACCACCAGCGATCGAGGCACCGGTCTGCGCTGGCATCGCACCTGCCTCGGTATCGGAACTGCTGTAGAGCAGAATGTCGCGGCCGGCGATCGGCAGCCGCAGCATGCCTCCCATCAAGCCGTACGAGGTGCCGCGAGGACCGTCGGGGAGTTCATCGCTTCGGCGAGCCTCGATCCAGAGACTGCCGCCGTCGTAGCTGGTGGCGAAGAACCGGTTGCCTCGGCTCATGTGCTCCCGCGAGTTGTAGAGCAGACGGCCGTCGGAGAGCTCCGCAATTGCTGCCTCGCCCGTTCCCAACACTGGAAACGGATTGGTGGTCTGCCAGGTCTTGCCATGATCGTCACTGATCAGGGCTGTGGAGTAGTGGTAGGGACGCCAGACCACATCATTTGAGTTCTGGGGGCCCATGATCCGTGCTGGACTCACCAGTCGACCGCGATGCTTCCCGAAGGCCAGCGTGAGCCCAGACTGCATCGCCCCCGCCCCTTCAATCCCAGGCACATGTCCTAGCCGATCGGGTCGCACCTCAATCGTCTCACGACTCCACGTCTCGCCAGAATCATCGCTCCGGTAGAGCCACTGCTCCTGCGGACAGACGTAGAGCAGTTCCCCGGTGGTCTCATCAACCAAGGCATTCCCGCCGTTGGCCTCGCTCGCATCCCCACTGGCATCGATCGGCATCGCCGCGTCCCAGCTGACCCCACCATCTCGGCTGCGACGAATCTCACCACCACCCGGCGAGCGAAACGCCACCAGCGTGCCATCGGGAGCGGAGAGCACCCCGCCCCAGCCACCCCGCCTCTCCCAGAGCTGCTGCATCGGCACAAACACCGGTTCCCCGAGAAACTCCTCAAGGGTCGCCGACACCGCAAACGCAGCCGGCGGCTCGGTGTCTGCTGCTGTCGTAAACGTCGCCACCCCCAGCACGCCCATCAGTACAGCCACAACCCGCGTCATGCCACACACCAACCCTTCACATCTGCGACTCATGAACACACCCTTCCACGTTCATCTCAGCAGCAAGCCACGGCTCGACAGCCTACCTCCGTGAGCATCCAACCTCCACACACACGCGGCCCACCCCAAGCGGCCCACCCGCGTGCTACAACCATTCAACAACCAACACAGGAGCCTCCGATGCCCGGCCCACGCCCCCACGTGCTACACGAAGCCACCTACCGGCAGCTGCTCAAAGACCGCCCCAACCTGGCCGTGCTGCCATGGGGCGCCACCGAAGCGCATGGCTGGCATCTCCCACATGGCACAGACGTGATCGAAGCAACAGCGATCGCTGAAGCCGCAGTGGAACAGGCGGTCAGCCTGGGGGCAAAGGCGATCCTCTTGCCGGCGATTCCTTTTGGCAATAACGCACAGCAGCAGGATCAGGTTGCCACAATCCACTTCTCGACAGCCACCGCAGCGGCCATTCTTCGTGATGTGACCACGAGCCTTGTTCGGCAGGGCATTGATCGCCTCGTGATTCTCAATGGCCACGGTGGCAACGCCTTCGCCCCACTGGTTCGCGACGTGATGCTTGAAACGGGGGCCACGATTGTGGTGGTCAACTTCTGGCAGGTCGCGCCCGAGGCAAACCAGGCAACCTTTTCCGATCCCGGCGACCATGCGGGCGACCTGGAGACCTCACTTGTGCTGCATCTGCAGCCTGACCTCGTCGAGATAGGCGAAGCTGGAGACGGCAGACGGGTGCCGTTTGCCATTTCTGCGATTTCACAGCCGGGCATGTGGACTCCACGGCCATGGTCCCAGTCACACCCCGACACCGGCTGTGGCGACCCCCGCACAGCCACAGCTGAGAAGGGAAAAGTCTTTTTTCAGGCGGTCTGTGACGCGGTTTCCCGCATGCTCGTCAGCTTCTCGCAAGCCACCAAGGGAGACTCGCCCTATCTGTAGGCTGCCAGCCCCCTCCACGTCGGTTCCGGTCAGTCAAACCCTGCGGCCTATGCTGAATCCCTTTAGCGCAAGGGTTTTGACATGCCGATCGCTTATGCAGGGCATGACGATCGTGCCCATAGAACCGATTATGGGGGAGACCTGTCATGCGTCGCTTTTTTTCGCCACGAGCGTTTGCGTGGGCAGCCATCGTTGGCTTTGCTCCGTGCGTGAGTACGCCCGCAGTGGCTGATTGGTTTGAGTCCTACGAGGCTGATAGCGCTGCCACGAGCTTGGCTGCTCCAGGCCCACAAGAAATCGAGCCAAGCATCGCCGACGCGCTTGATGAGAATCTTGAGTTCGCGGTGGGCTCCGACGCGGACACCACGCCCGGCGATCAGCTGCAGCTGACAAGCTTCCTCGAAAGCGTTGCCTCCAGCTTCAATCCATCCTGCTGTGAGACCACCAACTGCACATCACGGAGTCGTGGAATCGGGGGCCGACTCGCCGGCCGGCTGCCTCCTTGGCGTCCATATCTCAGTGGTATCAGCGGCGTGACGTTTGCGACGCTGGACGATGACAGCCCCTCTTCGCCCGCGATTGTGAATGAATCCGTCTTCACGATCGGTGGTGCAGCCGGTCTTGCATTTGATCGCCCGAATGGGGCGCTGCGGCTTGAGATTGAAGGTCGGGGCCGAGATCAGATGACCGAAACCGCTAGCGATCCTCTTGGGAGCGTCACCCTACGCGCAACCGACGTCTGGTCGGCAACCGTTAATGTCTGGCGGGACTATCAGCCGTTTGAGACACTCGGCATCTACGCCGGTGGCGGCATTGGCACCGGCGGCTACCGCTCGACCATCTCCGGAACTGGCCTCGCTGAAAGCTACACAGGGAATGACCCCGTCGCGAACTTCGCGTGGACAGCCGGTGGTGGCGTGTACTACGAGCTGACTCCTCGGGTCACGTTTGATGTCGGCTATCGCTTCTTCGCCATCGACGAAACAGCGGCGTCCGGCGAGATCTTCGGACTTCCCTTCACCTACAACGAACGGTATTCCGCCAGCGAGCTGCTCCTGACGGTGCGGGTCTACGAGCCGTTCCGCCGCTGGAGGTAAGGCCTCTGCTGCGGACTGCAGCCCCATGTTTTGGGCTGCCGTCGACGAGAGACTATCCTGCGACTCGGGGAGCCCGCATCCCGCGGCTCCCCGAGTTCTTTTTTTGGCCACACCATTGCAGGAGATGCCTTTCATGCTGCGAGCCCCTGTTCGACTCACCGCCCTTGCCATCCTGATTGCCGGACTGGCTGCCCCGTCGGTTGCTCTGGCCCACTGCCAGGTGCCCTGCGGCATCTATGGCGACCAGCTGCGTTTTGAGCAGCTGCTTGAAGACACCGCAACCATTGCCAAGGCTCAGGCTCAGCTCAATGAGCTGCTTGCCGGTGGCCAGCCAACTGCCCAGTCGGTCAACCAGATGGCTCGCTGGGTGATGACGAAGGAAGAGCATGCCGGCCATGTGCAGGAGACGCTGCAGGCGTACTTCCTCGCACAGCGGATCAAGGCAGATTCGCCCCGCTATGTTGAGCAGCTCAAGGCAGCTCACGCGGTGATCACGTCAGCGATGAAGTGCAAGCAGTCGGCCGATGGCACGACTGCTGAGACGCTCAAAGAAGCCGTCTTCAACCTCTACCGTGCCTACGAAGGCAAAGAGCCTGACTTCGAGTCACACAACTGAGAAAGGGCAGCGACTGCCCACTGCGTCTCACCAGCGGTGCCACTTGAGCCGACCCGGCTCAAGTGGCACTGTCTGTGTGACACCTTTCGAGGAACGCCGTCTGGCAGCACTGCTTCA
Organism: Pirellulales bacterium; assembly: GCA_016779265.1. Taxonomy (GTDB): domain Bacteria; phylum Planctomycetota; class Planctomycetia; order Pirellulales; family UBA1268; genus M30B53. The sequence continues at coordinate 20,463 of JADHNY010000005.1, forward strand.
CTGGGTCGCTGCTTCATTGGGCCGCTGCTTCATTGGGCCTGCTGAGTGAGCATCCTGCTTTGTGGCCCGCGCAGACCGCCTCAGAACGCTCCTGCCTCGGCATCACGACTGCCTCAGCATCACTGCGGCTCCGCTTATGCGGTGGGGCTCATTCGGCGTCGATGCCACACTCACGCAAGAGCTCAAAGGGCACCACGTCGAGTGTCTTCTCACTGGTCGCTTTGAGCACCACCGGTGGTGCCGCCCCCGCTTGGTAGGCCTCAAGCCACCGTGCTGCACAGAGACACCAGTGGTCACCCTCGACCAGGCCCGGAAAGTTCCACTCGGGGTGAGGTGTGACCAGGTCATTCCCCGCAGCCACCGTAAACTCAAGAAACTCCGCGGTCATCACCGCACACACGCTGTGCAGTCCGACGTCCTCCGAACAGGTACGGCAGTAGCCATCACGAAAGAACCCCGTCAGCGGCGCCTGGGAGCAGGCCACCAGCGGACCACCGAGGACATTGCGGACGCGGCCACCGCGGTCGTGTGGCTTCGGGATGTTTCCAAAACTGATCATCGCCCATAGTTATAGCAGCGCCGTCAACGTTCGAGAGGCCACGCATGTCGCCTGCACAGACCGTCATCGGTGTCGACTTCTCGTCAGCACCAACACGCCGCAAGCCGATTACCGTTGCGGTCGGCGAACTGACGGCGGCTGACGGAGCCGCCCCCCTCTACCGACTCAGCGAAGTCCGTGAAATCGAGAGCCTCCTGGCCTTCGAAGCGTTTCTCCTCGAGCCGGGCGGCTGGCTCGGAGGCTTCGATCTTCCCTTCGGACAGCCGCGAGCCCTGATCGAGCATGAAGGCTGGCCCACCAGCTGGGAGGCCTTTGTCTCGTTCTACTGTCACTGTCCAAAAGAAACCCTCCGTGACGTGTTCCGTAGCTGGTGCAATGCACGACCGCCAGGCTCCAAGTTCGCGTGGAGAAAGGCCGACAAGCCGGCAGGCTCGAGCCCTGCCATGCGTTGGACCAATCCACCAGTCGCCTGGATGATGCATGCAGGCATCGGACGCATGCTGGCAGCGGGGCTCGCGTTTCCCGCACACCACCATCCCAGTTCGAGGCCCCCGCGGGCCGCCTCAACGAAGATCGCCCTGGAAGCCTACCCCGCCTTCACGGCCCGGCAGATCTGTCGAGGCAGCTACAAGAGCGACACACCCTCTGCCTGGACAGATGCACGCACGGCCAATCGGCGGACCATCCTACGCGGGCTCTGTCAGGACGCAGCTGGGCTTGGCGTGACTCTCGAGGCCAGCCGCCGTTGGCAGCAGCGACTGGTCGCCGATGCCCGTGGCGATCTGCTCGACGCGGTGATCTGTAGTCTGCAGGCGGCCCATGCCGCCTCACAGCCACGCTATGGACTGCCCAGTGATCTCGACGTGCTGGAAGGCTGGATCGCTTCGGTGCCGCCGCGCTGAAAACGGTACCGCTCGGCGAATAACCATGCCGAGACCGCGAGCATGAAACGGCGGGCAAGCCACCACGACGAGTAAGGCCAGTGTTGAGTGAGGCCAATGCTGGGTTAGGCCAGTGTCCGCCGCCGAACCGCCAGACTCGTCACACCGGAGACGACGCGGCCCCCCGCCCAGGTTGCCGTCTTGGAGACCAACGAACCACCTGCCCAGACCGCCGCACCTGTCACGGCACCCACGACCGCGCCGACAGGACCAGCGAGGGCGCCTGTAGCCGCAAACGTCGCCGCACTCGTTGCCAAGCCAGCCGCATCCCCAGCCCGCTTACTCGCGACCTCATCATGACCAGCTCGGTGGGCCTTCCACTCCACTGCCATGGCGACGCCCTCAGCGACGAGCACCGCCGGCATAAATGCCTTCAGCCCAATCCGTGCAGTCGTCCCCGTGGCCGTGCGGACAGCCACATGCCGCATGCCGCCTCGCACGCTCCGAGACCCGATCGCCGCCGACGCCTTGCCGGCCATGCGGCCCACACGGGCGGCGATGATATCAATCTGACGACTGTGGCAGTTTCCTGTCGCACACCAGGTGGTGAAGTGCTCACAGTTATCTGTCATCGGCGAGTAGCCCTCGCGGCCGACATGCTCCTCCGCACGCTGGGCCACCTCTTCTGACGAAAACAGGGCGGCCGGCTCATGCACGACCCGCACCGCCTCACCCTTGGCAAACTCCGCAAGCGTCGTCCGCACGACACCGCCGCCTGCCCACAGCCGATCAAAGCGATGCGGCCGCGCATGCGCCACCGTGCCATCGCCCAGGTCAATGCCATAGTGCAGATAGGCAGGACCGTAGCTGGCCAAACGTCGATCGGTGGCAAGCCTGTCACCGCGAGCCATGCGTCTTCTCCGAGGGTGCTCCCGTTTCGCCACGACGTGGGCCGCCGCAGACACCGCTACGATCCACGTCCTGTGCCGCGACAGACTGCGGCTCTCTCGCACCCTACGATCGTACCTTCGTTCCTACGGCGGTCGCGAGCAAGAGTTCACACCCACCGCTCGGCGAACGGCAAATCCCGCCGGCAGAATCGTCACAGGCCCAACGTCCTGTCCCGCGGGCTTTATTGAAGACCTCAGGGACAGCGGCGATACTTGTGGGATGAGCATTTCATCGAACTTTCGCCGCCCTGTCGACTTCTGTGTCGTCCTCGCGGCCCTCGTCGTCAGCCTTGATCCGTCGCGTCCTGCTCTCGCCGCCGAGGCATCTGCCCCGCCGAACATCGTGCTGATCGTGGCGGACGATCTCGGTTATCGAGAGCTCGGCTGCTTTGGACAGGAGAAAATCCGCACGCCCAGGCTCGATGCGCTGGCCACCGAGGGCATGCGACTCACCCGCCACTACGCCGGCAACGCTGTCTGTGCTCCGTCGCGGTGCGTGCTGATGACCGGAAAGCATCCCGGCCACGCCGTCGTGCGAGACAACAAGTCAACGCCGCCGGAGGGCCAGTACCCGATTCCAGATTCCGAGGTAACGCTCGCCGAGCTGCTGCACGACGCAGGCTATGCCACAGGTGCCTTCGGCAAATGGGGCCTCGGTGGGCCTGGCTCGTCAGGCGATCCGATACGGCAGGGGTTTGACCGTTTCTTTGGCTACAACTGCCAGGCCCATGCCCACAGCTACTATCCAGACTATCTCTGGGACAATGATCAACGGATCTCCCTGGAGAACGATCCTGCTGTGCCGGGGCATGCAGGCCTCGCAGAGGGTGCCGACCCTGACGACCCCCGCAGCTACGACGCCTTCAAAGGCTGCGACTACGCCCCAGACAGGATCCACGAAGCCGCCCTTGCCTTTCTTCGCGAACAAAAAGACGGGCCCTTCTTTCTCTACTATCCGTCGATCATTCCGCATGTGGCGCTGCACATTCCCGATGAAGAGCTCACGCCATACCTCGACTTAGGCTGGAACGACCCTCCTTTCACACGGGCCAAGGGTGGCTACACGCCACACTTCACACCCCGGGCTGCCTACGCCGCGATGATCACCAGGCTTGACCGTGAGGTGGGGGCCATTCTCGATGAACTCGACCGTCTTGGGGTGGCCGAGAACACCCTGGTGATCTTCACGTCGGACAACGGGGCTACGCATCTCAACGAGGAGGTCGATGTCGACTTCTTTGGCAGCGTTGGTGAACTGCGAGGACTGAAGGGCTCTCTCTACGAGGGAGGCATTCGTGTTCCCAGCATCGTCCGCTGGCCAGGACACGTCTCTCCCGGCACTGAAACCGCCGTGATCAGCGGCTTTGAAGACTGGCTTCCCACCATCCTCGAAGCGTCTGGCCAGATCACCGACGTGCCCGCCGGTGTTGATGGCGTGAGCCTGGTGCAGCGACTTGAGGAAGGCGACACCCCCGCAAGTCCTCCGCGTCCGGGACCGGAGCGGCCCTTCCTTTACCGGGAGTTTGCCGGCTACGGTGGCCAACAGTGCGTGTTCGCCGGCCGCTGGAAGGCGATCCGCCAGCAGCTTCGCAAGGGCCCAGCGGCCACTGAGCTCTACGACCTGACGGCCGATCCTGGCGAAGCGAATGACGTGGCTGCGGAACATCCCGACATCGTTCGACGGCTGGAAGCCCTGATGGCCAGCCAGCACGACCCGTCGAGCGTGTTCCCGATCGCTGGCCTGGGCGACACCGCCAAGAACTAGACCTCCTCCGACCGAGCAGATCTCGGTGATGCCCGGAGCGACCACCATGGCAGTGGGTGGGGTTCCTCCAATCATCCGGAATAGTCGGCGTATACCGCCTGCGGGGAATCGGCGGCATGATCGGTGGCCGTGCGGACCGATAGAAGAAGTGTGCACACACTTCCTACCGATCCACCGCTGCGTCAGACATGCCCTCGACCAGTTCTCCAACTGATCGCCTGGGGGCTTGTTGTCGTCTGCTTCCTTGGGCTGCAGCCTGCGGCGGCAACTGCCCAGCCATCAGCAGTCCCGCCCACCAAGCCCTGGGATGCGGTTCTGATCGCCAGCTTCAACATCCAGGTGTTTGGCGACTCGAAGATGTCAAAGCCGCATGTGGTCGACATGCTGGCGCGGGTCGTGCGGCAGTTTGATGTGGTGGCGATCCAAGAGGTGCGGAGCAAAAACGAGCAGCTCGTACCCACGTTCGTGCAGCAGGTGAACGCAGCGGGTGGCCGCTATCACTACATCGTGGGACCACGCGAGGGACGCACCACAAGCAAAGAGCAGTACACATTCATTTACGACACTGATCGGATTGAGGTCGACGTCGCATCGCCTGGCGTCTTCCCAGACCCCGATGACCGGCTGCACCGCCCGCCATTGTGCGTGAGGTTTCGCACCCGTGTGATCCCAGAACACATGGCTTTCACGTTCTGGCTCGTCGACACCCACACCGATCCTGATGAGGTGCCTGAGGAACTTGCCGCTCTCTGCGACGTGTTTCGCGCAATGCAGCGGCTTCGGCCAGACGAAGACGACGTGATCATGCTCGGTGACCTCAACGCCGGGCCACCTGAGTTTGCCCCGCTTTCCCCAATCGCTGGGCTCGCCTGGGCTGTCGACGGTGTGACCACCAATACCCGACGCACCAAGACCTACGACAACCTCGTGTTCTCGGTGCCTGCCACCAGTGAATACCTCGGCCATTGGGGCGTCGTCGACCTGCAACAGACATTTGGGCTCTCCGAAGAGGCGGCCCTTGAAGTCTCAGATCACAACCCTGTCTGGGCCGCGTTTCACCCAGCAGAGACCCGCGGCCAGCAGCCGGTCGCCCTCCAGCCCACCACGACGCGTTAGCCACCACACGGTCTCGCATGCGTTTGCTCCTCAACTACATCACGAGACGACTGCTCGTCAGCGCTTTGTGTAGCGCGACGCAGACAGCCCTGGTGGCGCCAGGACACATCGAGATGCTGTTCCGTCACCAGGCGGTCCGTGAGCAGCAGTTTGTGGGGGCACCGCTCCTCTCCGACGTGGTCACCATCAGTGAACTGCCCGACCTTGAACTTCAAGGTGGCGGAGTGGCAGTTCGCAGCCACTCAACGGGCAACACTGGCGTGAGGGACCTCGTGCACCTGCCACCGCTCGACGCCTTTGCGGTCGCAACTTCTTCGTTCTCCGCACGCCAGATGTAAGCCAGACTGCTGCTTTGTCGAGCAGCCTCTCTACTGGCCCCGCCTTCTCTGCCGGAAGTACTTCAGACCTGGCACAAAGAAGCAGGCCGCACTTACCGCTCCGAACAGAATGTGCTGCACGTCACCAGTAACGCACATCACCAGCGACGTCGCAAACAGCGCAGCTGCCTGCACATAGAAAGCTCCTGAGAGAATGCCTGCCTTCACGAAGAAGGCGAGCCCTGCCAGCAGAGCCAGGACCGGAGAGAGGGTCAGTACGGGCATTCCCAGAAGATCTTCCACCCAAAACAGCATCACACTGGTGATCATTGCGCCACCCCAGACGTGGGCGATCTGCCGCTCGACAGCAGTGACCGGCCCCGCCCGGTTGCGGATCGCCCAGAAAATCGGCGCCCACAGGGCCAGGCCACCCGCCCAGAGCACCATGTACGGCCAGCGACTCACCACCTGCTGCCAGGCAAGGATGTCGGTGATCACACACAAGGTGAGCACGACCACCGAGTGCCACATCCACAGCAGCCCCCAGTTCTCCAGCACCACGGCATGATGTGTTTCACGGAAGAGCCGTGCGGTGATGTCCGCCAGGCCACCCCGACGTGCAGCAATCGGCTCACCCGCAAGAAAACACCGCAGATCCTTGGCCAGAGCTGCCGCCGACGCATATCGCAGTTCCTGAGGCTTCTGCAACGTCTTCAACGCGATCATCTCGAGATCGCGATCAACGGACGTATTCACCAGCCTCGGCATCGGCGGATCGGTTTCCAGGACCGCCAGCAGCGTGTCCATCGGATTGGCTGCCTGAAACGGCGGTCGGCCTGTGAGTGTCTGGTAGAGGATGGCCCCCAGGCTCCAGACATCACTCGTCGTTCCGACATCGCCACGGCTGCCAGCCGCCTGCTCAGGAGCCATGTAGCACGGGGTGCCAACAATCGCACCCGTATGGGTCACCGACATGTCGGCCTCGATCCGTTTCGCGAGACCAAAGTCGGAGACGTGCGGCCGACCGGCCCTGTCAATCAAGATATTCGAGGGCTTGAGGTCACGGTGAAGCACCCCTCGTGCATGGGCGACCTCCACCGCTTCAGCGACAACCGCCAGCAGCTGTGCAGACTCCCTTGCCGGGAGCGGCCCATTGGCGAGTCGACGGGCAAGTGTTGTGCCCTCGACATACCGCATGCTGTAGAAGGGATGCCCATCCCACTCACCAACTTCATAAACGGAGACGATCCCCGGATGGTCGAGCTGGGCCGCCGCTTCAGCTTCGCTGCGAAACCGCTGAATATCTGCCGCTGTGGCGAGGTCGCGGCGGAGCAGCATCTTGATCGCCACCGTGCGACCAAGGCTCTTCTGAACTGCCTTATAGACCACGCCCATGCCACCACGACCGATCTCTGCAACGAGCTGGTAGTCACCAAGCGTGGCAGGCAGTGGCGAAACGCCGGGCACAAAACTCCCCTTGGGAGCGGGCGGTAGCGGGACCACCTCGGCGAGAGGCAGCGTCTCATCACCATTCAGTTCGCGCTCGAAGATGGCCGACTGCTCCGCCACCGCGTCGGTCAGACACATCGCCGCCCAGAGCTCTCGGATATGGCTCGCGAGGTCGGGATGCTCGCGCTCGGCTGCCTGCATAGAGTCAAAACCGCCGCCATTCTCCCGTTCCCCAAGCACATCCAAGACATCCGCCAGACGCTCCTCCTGTTCAGAGCTGAGCGGTGACTCATGGTCATTCGGTTGCTGAAGGCCAGGTGAGGTCATCACAGTCAACAAGCACAGGGGCAGGAAACACAGGGGCACCAAACTCAGAAATAGCCGGGTAGCCAAGCCACACGACCGGACGACGTCACCCGCTCACACAGCAGCCGAGTCGCCATTCCTCCGAGAATCGTAGACCGGATGCGGTGGATGTGGAGTCTACGAGGCTGCACCATCTAACAGGCTCCGCAGTCGCCGCATCGCTCGGAGATACCGCATCCCAGCAGCCGGCTTGGAGAGCCCCAGCACGTCCGCCGCCTCGGCGGTCGAGAGATGCTCAAAATGTCGCAGCAGCACAATCTGCCGGTCACCTTCCTCAAGCTGCTCAACAGCGGCGGCAAAACGACGCTGGAGCTCTTCCCAGGTGGCCGCTGCGGCTGGGGTCAGTTCCCGGTCAACCATCGCATCGGCAACCGCCGGCGCCACCCCGTCATTCGGCCCAGTTTCGTGGATCGACACCTCCCGATCGACACTTCGACTCGCCGCCACTCGATGTCGCCTGTGGGCATCGATCAGCCGGTCACGAGCCATATGCCGCAGCCAGAGCCGAAACGGCATCACGGGATTTTCCAGATAGTCACTCAGCCGGCGGTTCGCCTCGATCATCACGTCTTGCACGATGTCGCTGGCATCAACCCGGCTCTGCACAACACGGTCCATTCGCGCCGCGATCAGGCGACGGATCGCATCGCGATGCCGAGCAAGCAGGCCCTCAACAGCATCGGTATCACCCTGCCGCACGCGGTCGAGCAGCACCTGCGTGACCTGTGGATCGGAAGACTCGCCCACGGGGCATCCTTCTGGGAATGAGGAGAACTGCAGCCTGGATCGGCAGCAGCGTTCCCTTTCGATATCCAGAATACCAACCGGCTCGGGAACATCCCACCGGTGCATCACGAAACCCTCACTTCACCACCGGGTCGATCAGCGCATTCGTTTCAACCGGGGTGTCCAGATCGACAGACCACTAAAAAACATGGGGCAGGCGACTGGTGTTTTTGCCCCACCCTCTGACGTGATCCATAATCGCAAGCGGTCAACGGAGCGACCGCGCCGATGCCGCCTTGGAACAGCGGCAGTCCCGCGAATGGATCGCCCCTGTGACGTGTGGCCTTCGAGTACTGACGTCTCTGCTGCCACGGCAGCGACTGCTTGCAGCACTCACAGTCGTCACAGTTTGCCTCAGTGGAATCTTCCCACTGCAGGCCGCCGACATTGCCCCCGCGCTTCGCTGGGTGCCAGTTGGGCCCAACGCTGGTGTCGTGCCACCGCGGCCGTCCGCTCCTGCGGGTGCCTCAGCCGTTCCGTCGACACTGCAGCCACGGATTACACCCCACGACGATCTGGTCTCTCGAGCAACTCTGCTCGCCAATGAAGGTCGCTGGCATGAGATCGTGCGGCTCTATGAGGCGGAGGTACGGTCTGGTGGGCTGACTCCCGAGGTCCGCAAGCATTACGACATCGCTTCGATTCACTGCGATATCGAACGCCGTTATGCCGAGCAGAACTTTCGCGGCAAGCTGCAGCAGATGCAGGAGGCCGATGCCCTTCGCCTCTACCGTGAGCTGCTTGGCCGCATCGGCTCGCATCACGTCGATGACCCCAACTTCCGCATGCTCGTTGAGCGAGGCTGCCTGGCCATGCAGACCGCCCTCGACGATCCCGCATTCCTCGGCTTCGTGGGCGTCGCCCCCTCGGCTGAACGGATCGATTTCTGCTGCCGCCAGACCACCGACATCCTGACACGTCGACCGGTGGTCAGCGGTCGCGACGCGGAGATGGTGGTGACCTGGATCGCCAGGGCCACCGAGCGAACACTGACGATCCCCGCTGCCGTCACGATCATGGAGTTTGCCGCCGCGGCGATGGGCGGCCTCGACCAGTACTCCGCCTTCCTCACCAGCGGTCAGCTTGATGATCTCTACAACCAGATAGACGGCAACTTTGTCGGTCTTGGCGTTGAGCTGAAGCCCGCGTCGGATGGTCTGCTCATCGTAGACGTGATCCGTGGCAGCCCTGCTGAGCGTGCTGGCCTGCGAGCGGGCGATCACCTCGTCGGCGTCGGCGGCCGCTCGATTGGAGGCATGGGGGTCAACGAAGCTGCTGCTCTGCTGCAGGGTCCAGAAGGATCGCAGGTCACCCTTGCCATCCTCCGCGCACCGGCACCAGCTCGGGCAATCACGGTTCGCCGCGAGCATGTCGAAGTACCAAGTGTCGAGGACGTCCGGATCCTCGACCCTGCCAATGGCGTCGCCAGCCTACGGATCAGTTCGTTCCAGAAGACGACGGCAACCGATCTTGAGGCGGCTCTCCGCCAGCTCGACGCCTCCGGCATGCGGAGTTTGATTGTCGACCTGCGTGGCAATCCCGGCGGCCTGCTCTCCGCTGGTGTCGATGCGGCCGATCTGTTTCTTGATCGCGGCCTGGTCGTGGCCACCCGAGGCCGCAGCCCCGAGGAAGACTTCAACTATCTCGCGAACCCTGCTGGTACCTGGCAGATGCCGCTCGTGGTGGTTATCGATAGTGACTCGGCGAGTGCGAGTGAGATCTTTGCGGGAGCGATTCGAGACCACCGCCGCGGCACGATCGTCGGAACGCGAAGCTACGGCAAAGGTTCGGTGCAGGGCATCTTCCCGCTGGATGTTGGTGGCATGGGCATGCGGCTGACCACCGCCAAGTTCTTCTCGCCACACGGCCGCTCCTACAGCAAGGTTGGCGTGGAGCCGGACGTGCTGGTGCAGACTGCGTTCAAGCCCGCGCTCGGACAAACGGTTGAGCCTGCCAACGACCCCTTCCTCACCACCGCCATCGAAACAGCTCGCTCGCTCACACGAGCTGGCCAAGATGTGCTCCCTCACACGACGGCGGCCCGCTGATGTCGGCGACTTCTCGGTCTTCAACCGATCTCACCGACGCCATCGCAGACGCCTGTGAGCAGTTTCAGCTTGAGGTGAACACAGCCGCCCAGCGGCAGCTTGCGGCCTACGCTGCGAGCCTCTGGCAGTGGAACGAACGGCTCAACCTCACGCGACACACCGACGTGGAACGGTTTGTTGCTCGAGACGTGGCTGATGCCGTGGCACTCGCTGATCATCTCGCTGATGGAGAGCGTGTGCTCGATGTTGGTACCGGTGGTGGCGTGCCGGGCGTGCTGCTCGCGATCCTTCGCCCAGACCTCTCCGTCGAACTCTCCGAGAGCGTAGGCAAGCGGGCTGCAGCCGTGAAAGCCATCGTGCAGGAAACTGGCCTGCGGGTGCCTGTGCATGCTCAGGCTGCCCAAAGCCTGCTTCCCGCGCATCGGTATGACACGCTCGTCGTGCGAGCGGTCGCCCCGCTCGGAAAACTGCTGAGCTGGTTTGAACCACTCGCTGACACGTTTGGACGACTGCTTGTGATCAAAGGCCCCCGCTGGGAAGCAGAGAAGGGGGAAGCCCGACACCGAGGACTGGTGAAGGACGTGCGAATCCGCCGCGTGGCGGCCTGGCCACTGCATGGCACCGAGAGCGAGAGCGTGCTCTTGGAGATTCACAAACGGGATCAACAGCCGTAGCCAACAAGCGTTTAGAGGTTCATGCCGAGGAAGCCACCGGCCTCGTCGACATGCTGCTGCTCCTGCTCAAGCCGGGCGACCGCCCTCGAGAGATCGCCTGCGGCGATGTAGCGATCAAACTCAACCTCGACCGCTCGCTTGGCCGAGACGACCAGCCACTCGACTGCCGGCTGCGTGAGCCAGTCGCATGTTTCACGCTCGAGGTTAATGGAGAGATCACTCCCGACCGTGCGAGTATCGCTTTCATCCGTGAGGACTGTGCCTTCGACAGTGAACTCCACCATCCCGATAGCCGGATCACTGGTGAGTTGAAAACGGCAGACGGCATTGGTGAGATAGTAGGTGTTGCGAGCGCCGTGGCTGCTTATGGCAGCCTGGATCCGTTCGAGTTTCTGGCGAAAGCGTGGTGAGGCATCGATTGGGATATCGAGCCGACCAAGGCTTCGTAGCGGCTGGCAGTCGAAGGCGACATGCACCGCAGGTGGAGCCGCAACATCTTCAGGCACAGATTTTTCAGGCACAGATTGGTCACCGGCTGACGCGTTCATGATCCCTCCAGCGTATCCGAAACCAGCCCCTCACCAACACATCAGCTGGCAACAGGTCTGGTGGGTGGTGCTGCTGGTCATCTGCGGAAGTTGCCCAGGATGGGCCTCTGAAGCCACCTGCTCTCGACGGCTGATGGCTGTGGAATGGATCGTCACTGTACACGCAGCATCTCCACGCGAAGCCGAGCAGGCGGCGGAAGCGGCCCTCGACCGAGTGGCGGCCATCGAGCGGGTGCTCTCTGACTACGATCGCTCCAGTGAGGTCTCCCTGTTGATGGCAGCCACTGCCGCCGAGCCAGGCCGCAGCGTTGCTGTCAGCGAGGATCTTGCCGATACGCTGCAGCGAAGCCTGGCGTTCAGTGAGATGACCGGCGGTGCGTTTGATGTGACCGTCGGACCGCTCACAGCCCTCTGGAGGCAGTCCCGCAAAACCGGCCGGCTGCCCAACCCTGATAAGCTTGCCGCCGCCCGTTCCGGCACGGGAAGTGAGCAGATTTCTCTGAGCCGTGGGCCTGCTGGCCCAGAGGTTGCCCTCGCCACGGCAGCCACGCGGCTCGACTTTGGCGGAATCGGAATGGGATACGCCATCGATGCGGCCATGTCGCTGCTGGCCGAACGAGGCATCGAGTCGGCCATGATTGATGCCTCGGGTGACATCGCTGTCTCTGGGCCTCCGCCAGGCCGTGACCACTGGCGAATCGCGGTCCCTCCACTGATGCGAAGGCCTCCCGACAGCGTGGACGTTGCCCAGGTGGTGGAGCCGGACACCCCAACGCTGGCCCTGGTGCATGCCGCTGTGGCCACCTCAGGCGATGCCTATCAGGCGGTCGTCATCGATGGAGCTCGGTATAGCCATATCGTCGATCCTCGCACCGGGCTGGGCGTGGTCGGGCCCACCGCCGTGACAGTGATCGCAAAGGATGCGACCACGGCTGATGCCCTCTCGACTGCCACGAGCGTGCTCGGCCCTGCTGACGGGCTGGAAGTGATCGAGCAGATCGAGGGAGCAGCCGTTCGCTTCTCGTGGGTCGAGAAAGCGGCACTGCGAGTCGAGGCGTCGGATCGCTGGGAGACCTATCTCGAGCGTCCCTAAACCCGCCTGGTCGACCCATCTTCCCTCGCAGACACCCCGCTTCCCCCACTCTCCCAGCCGGGGCGGCAAACCTTGCCGATTACCCCAAGTATGCCGGTGAGTCCGCCGATACCAGATGCACGGGTTTCGCTGGCCCGTCGTTCCTCGGTTCACGCTGGCCTTAGCAGAGAGTGACTCCTCCCGTGATCCAACGCCTCACTCGAATCCCGTTGGTCATCCTGACGAGCGTTGCGATGCTGGCCAGTGGCTGTGCACCGCGACAGCCCTTCTACTTCTTCGAAGATGGTGACCTCTCGCACTACACCGGTGTGGTGCAGAAGCTGGAGTATCCCGACCTCGATCAGCAACCGCTCGACGAAGCGGCTGGAACGCTTGAGCCGTTCACGCTCTCGAATGCGAATATCGAAGAGATCTGGGAACTGTCGCTTGAGGATGCGATCCGGATTGCTTTGGAAAACGGCAAGGTGCTCCGCAACCTTGGTGGTCGCTTCGGCAGTTTTGGTGGACCGCGTCCACAGACAGGCGAGCCTCCCGTCTCGCTGCTAACCGCCCCAGAAGCGACCCCCACGATCTATGACCCGGCGATCATCGAAACCGATCCCTTCCGCGGTGTAGAGAGTGCCCTGGCGAGTTTCGATGCCCAGCTCTCGAGCTCCCTCACCTGGGATCGGCAGAGTCGGCCACAGAACGTCGGCGGCATCGGCACCGCCATCTTCCAGCAGCAGCTTGAAGGCGACACCGGCAACTGGCAGTCGGGCATTCGCAAGACCACGGCGACGGGTGCCACCTTCAACTTCAGCCAGCTGATCACCTACGACAACAACAACTCGCCTATCAGACAGCGAGATGCCGCCGGCAACGTGATCGTGCCCTCGACCTGGAGCACCAACTACGACTTCACCTTCAACCAGCCTCTGCTGCAGGGCGGCGGCCTGAACTACAACCGCATTGCCGGCCCCGACGCCTTCAACAACCTCTTCGGTCGTCCCAACTTCCGTGGCGTGCTGCTTGCCCGTGTGAATGCTGACATCTCGCTGGCCGAGTTTGAGGTCGGTGTCCGCAACATGGTGAGTGACATCGAGCAGTCGTATTGGGAACTCTATTACTCATATCGAGCACTTGAGGCTCGTAAGGCTGGCCGTGACTCTGCTCTGGAAGCCTGGCGACGGGTACATGCTCTCTATGTGGAGCAGTCTCGTGGTGGTGAGGCCGACAAGGAAGCCCAGGCCCGCGAACAGTACTTCTTCTTCCGCTCTGAAGTGGAGACAGCCCTGGCGGATGTCTACCGCAGTGAAGATCGCCTGCGGTACATCATGGGCATCACCGCCAGTGACGGCCGTCTGATTCGCCCAGCCGATGAACCGACCACAGCCCGCATCGCCTTCGACTGGCAACAGGCCTTGGTCGAGGCGCTCTCTCGATCTCCAGAACTCCGCCGTCAGAAGTGGCGGGTGAAGCAGCGTGAACTCGAGCTGATTGCTGCCAAGAATCTCGTGCTCCCGCGACTCGACCTGCTGGGAACCTATCGATTCCTCGGCATGGGCCAGGATCTCCTCAATCAGAACTACAACCCCTATGAGGCAGGTGGTGGGGACCCTCTCTTTGGTACCGATGCCTACTCCACACTCTTCAGCGGTAAGTTCCAGGAGTGGCAGGTGGGGGCTCAGTTCCTGATGCCGATCGGCTTCCGGCGGGAGCTCTCCACGGTTCGCAACTATCAACTTCAGGTCGCCCGTGAACGTGCTCGGCTGCAGGATGAGGAGCTCGAGGCGTCTCATGCCTTGGTGGAAGCTGTCCGCAACGTTGACACGAACTTCTCGCTGACGCAGACCAACTTCAACCGTCGTGTGGCGGCGTCTCGCCAGGTGGAAGCGGTGCAGGCGGCCTACGACGCCGGCACGGTCACCTTTGATCAGCTGCTCGACGCTCAGCGGCGGCTTGCGGAGGCTGAGGTCGCGTATGCTCGATCTCTCGTGGACTACAACCGATCGATCGCCCAGCTGCATTACCGTAAGGGCTCATTGCTCGAATACAACGGCGTGTTCTTGGCAGAAGGCCCGTGGCCAGCCAAGGCCTATTTCGATGCCCATCGCCGCGCCCGACAGCGTGATGCGAGCATCTACCTCGACTACGGCCACTCACAGCCTGGCGTCTTCAGTCGTGGCCCGATCACCCAGAAGTTTGAGTCGATCGGCGCAGACGCTCGTCCCCAGCAGCTCGAGCCACTCGACCCTGCGACCCAGGAACTCCCGCCGCCGGTCGAGCAGATTCCGGCACCCGTTGGTGAAGAGCCTACGCTCGCAGATCCACAGGCCGTCTCTGCTGCGTCACAGCTCCTGCTGCCCCAGTAAGGCGACACACGAACGCTTCGCGGTCAAGGCCTCATGGTGCCCGCAGCAGCGGCAGTGCAGAGGCCTCGACCGCATCGTCAAACCGCTCGGCGTCGCCGCGGCGAATCGTTTCCCGCTGCACACGGCCCTGGGGTGTTGGGCAGGCGGTGAGATAGCCCGCAACCGCACGGCGGACAAGCGGATCGTCATCACCGAGCGTCGTCCATAGCGCTGCCACCTCATCGACCGCTTCCCACCAGCGGTAGCGGGCGAGATCGACCGTCGCCTCCGCCGCCGTCACCGGACTTGTCAGTAGCCGTGCTGTCCCGCGAGCAACGCGTTCCCTCGGGATCTCTTCACTGAGGCTCTCCCATGCAAACCGCAGCACCGCAAGCATCTGCCGCTTCACCACAGGCGGCGCTGCTGGCTCGAGCAGCCCCAGAGCGATGAGCTGCTCAAGGCCTGCAACGCCATCAGCCACCAGCACTCCGGCCAGGATGCCGTCAAAGCCTGCCCGGTAGTCATCCGCCGGCTCGCTGAGGATCTGCAGCAGTGGCTCGCGGCAGGCTGCCCGCTTCTCGGGATCGGCAGCAGCCACGATCCCAAGAGCGAGCCCATAGAAGCCTCGCCGCTGCTGCGGGATTCCCTCATCGCGGACCCATCGTTGCATTTTGGCCGCGGGCAAGGCATCTGCGGCATCACGAACGGCCTCGAAAGCCGCGGCACCAAACTCGGCAAACGCATCTTCCGCCAACAGCGGGTCGGGGTGCTCAAGCCAGCGGGCAAACCATCGCAGGCGTGCCGCCGCCGGCTGATCAATGGCGGGCGCTGCAGCCAGATAGCCCAGCTGGATCTCATCGGCGGGAATCGCCATCTGGCCTGCAGGCTGGTCGAGCCGATCAAAGAACACAGCCGCGGTCCCACGGATCGCTGTGTCGACACGAGCGATCACCGTCTCACCTGGTGCCAGCGGCCGCTCTCCAGAGAGGCATTGCAGCAGACGAAAAGGCTGCGTCATCACGCCATCGGGCTGCAGCGTCGCCGGGGCAGTGGCTTCACCGACCGCAACCGCAGCAGCAGTGTCGCGGCGCGCTGCCAACGGCTGCCCTACCGCACCACAGAATGGACAGGCGGTCGCCTCGCCGCTGATCGTGCTCGCCATCACCGCGGCCAGCACCACGATCACACGAGAGTTCACTCCACTTCCTCACCATCGAGTGAGTAGATCGCCAGATGCTTTCCATCTGGGCCAATCAGTTCCTCAACATGAAAGGTGCCTGACACCGCCACAGGGCGGACAGAGAAGTTGGTGCTTCGGCCGGGAAGCATGCGGACCACGATGCAGTCATAGAGCGCTGCACCTGGACCAAAACAACACTCCATGTTGTCCCGGACCAGCACAAACTGCGTGATGCCCTCCTGCTGAAAGCTCGGCAGGATGTAGCCGCGAATGCGGATTCGGGTTCCATCAAGCGACGCCACTGGGGGCGGGAGGAGATCCCGAGAGAAGGGGTCTCCCTTCTCCATCTCAAACTTCACATCGTCAAAGGAGAGGTCCTGGAGCCGCCCGGTCGCCGCGGCCGCTGGGGTGGCCTGAGGCTGAGCATCGGGACTTTCGGCGGCCCCCTGCTGCTGACTCGCTGCCTCACCTGGAGCTGGTGGCGTCGGTGATGGATCGCCACAGCCAGCAACAGCCACGCTGAGCAGCACCACACTCAATGCCATCTCTGGCAGTGCAGCGGAGGATCGCTTCGACTGACTGTTAGCGAACAAAGGCATCCTCAAGGTGATAGAGCACTCCGCCGTCAAGCGTTGAGGTGCCGGCGGGACGGATCGCAAAATGGCCCGCAATCTTCACCAGCCTCGGGGTGAAGTCGATGCCCTCGGCATCCCGCAGCGTGACCAGAACCCGGTCGGTGATCTTCGGGTTCCCACCGAAGCAGCAGTCGCCCTGATCTCGCACGAGCAGAAACTGCACGATGCCTTCTTGCTCTGTGCCAGGGTACATGTAGCCCTTGAGCAGCACATCCTTTCCGTCTGCGTCGTACGCTGACGGAGGAACCTGCGTGGCCGGGTCGCCATCCAACGGCTGGAGCATCTGGTAGTTGATGCGGAGAAAGCCTTCAGGAAGCTCGGCGATGTAGATCTGCGTGAGGGTGGTCAGTCCAGCGATCAGCATTCCCAACGACACCACCATCCCACCAATCGCCAGCGGCGTGCCGACCAGTGCCGCAGGACGCGAGACGATCTGCCGCCAGCCGATGATGCCGACCACGATGCCGGCAAGCGGCACGACCGACAGCCACCAGTCGGCAAACGCGAGCGGTGAGAGCACTGCCAACACCAGGCTCCCAATCGCCCAGCCACTGACTGCGCGGTACCCCCCAGCGTCTTCTGGAACAGACTGCTGGTCATCGGGGGTTGTGACGTTGTCAAACAGGCCAGTGGCCATCACCGCTTCTCCCACACCCCAGGCGTCCTACCGCTGCACCGAACCAGCCCGTGGACGCATCACCGCACGGGCCAACATGCCAACCGCCACCACGATCACTGCCCAGAGCATCCAACGCCCCCAGTCCACCGATGTGTCCGCGACGTCGGGAGCGGTTTCTGGGCCTGCTGATCCGCCACCCGCGGTCTCCCCATCCGTCTCGACCGCGATCGAAGGATCGATCGCTGGCGTGGCATCCGTGGCGTCGGTGTCGCCCAGCACGGGCGGCACCTGACTGATCAGATCGGCCTCACTGCCCGTCGCAGCTGTCGAGTCACCCGATCCCTCCGCGGGAGTCGCAGTCGCTTCATTAGGAGCACTGGGGCCCGGTGGTGCGAAGCCTCCGGCAAATCCCGCCAGTGTGGCCGCCCGTCGCACCGCCTCAGGATCAATCTCCTCACAGCGTGCCAACGCGGCCTCCGCCTCAGGCAGTGGGCAGGCCCTCAGGTAGTTCACCACCGGCTCGCGGACAAAGATGTTGTCGGTGCCAGCCTCTGCAAACAGCGTCGTCAGCGTGTCGACCACCGACCAGTCCTGCCAGCGGGCGAGATCCGCAATCACCAGGTCAGCGAGCTTGGGCTCCGCTAGCAGCAGCCGCAGCGACGCGAGCACCCGCTCCCGCGGCACAATCTCGCTCTCCTCCCCAAGAAACCGCAGCGCCATCACCGCAGCGTAGGTTTCGGTGAAGGGAACATCGCGGTCACCCCGCTTCAGGAACAACTGGTCCACAAGATCAAGCCCTTCGCCACCCAGCAGTGTGACGTAGCAGGCGATCAGGGCATCGAGGCCCGTTCGCACATCAGGATTGATCGCATCGCCCGAGTGATCCTGAAGGATCGTGGCGATCGCTGTCGCATCCTCCGCAGTGCCGCAGACACCGAGCATCGTCGCATACAGGCGTCGCCGATTGGCCTGCACGTCAGGATCCTGAATCCAGCCGAGCAGCGTCGTGGCATTCATGCGGTCCTTGAGTCCACGGACATCGTCATAGGGAGCCACCGCAAACTCGTCGTAGGCATCACGGGCCAGGATGGCGTCGGTGTCTTCGAGGTAGTCCTGAAAAAAGGCCAGGCGATCTGGACCACCGGCAGGCAGCCCCGGCAGTTCGAGCAGATAGTCCACCACCCGCTCGTTGATTGCGATCGGGCTCGACCAGACCAGGTCTGGGGGCTCAATGCCAAGCAGAAGAAACAGTGAGCCAACGGGCTTGTCTTCCAGTAGGATCGCTTCAATCTCAGTGGCCTCGCCGACCGCCTGCTGTTCCACGAGGTCTGTCCCCTTTAAGACCTGGTCGACTTCAAAGACGCCCTTGGGTAGAGGGCCATCGGCCACGGGGCTCAACGCAGCCGCCGGCGGCGGTGTGACCAAGCGGGCCACCACAGCTGCGGCACTCTGCTCGATCTCCTGCGAAAAGGTCAGCGAAACCGCCGAGCAGAAGGGACAGGCCCGTGCGATCCCGGGCGCAGTTCCCACGGTGAGGATCAGGGCGAGCGTCATCAGCAGTCGGACAACCGACCGACGGGAATGCTGCGAATGCATAGAACTTCTCCGGGGCGCGAACCGCTTCAGTTTAGGCCATCGGCTGGAGGACCGCTGCGACTGGTGCGGGGGAATTTTAGGTCGCATCCCTTGCCAGCAGAGGCCCAGTGGCACCAGGGACACACCGACGACCACTCGGCTCACCCACCTCGCTGCAGCCAGCGAGCCACATCGGTGCGGTAGGCCATGACCGCGGGAAGCAGCCCCGCCGCGACCGCCAACGCAATCAAAAAAGGCACCAGCAGCAGTTCTGCCCCGGGGGCTGCCGAGAGCACACTCGCCGAGACACCTGCGTTTGTGGCGATCCAAGGGCCGATCGCACCGACCACCAGGTGACCCAACGCCCATCCTGTCAGACCGCCACAGCCGGCCAGCAGCACGGCCTCCAAGAGCACCGTCAGCAAGACATGCGAGCGGCGTGCACCCAGTGCCCGCATGATGGCCACATCACGGGTTCTCTCCAGCGAAGAGCCGACCATGCTCACCAGAATGCCGACTGCAGAAACAATCACCACCAGCACGGTGATCAGGAGCAGCAGTCGCTCAAGCGGCCAGACAAACAGGTCGAGCAGCTGACGGATCTCGCCAATCGGCAGCACCGCCTGCCCATCGGACCCTTCGTTGATCACTGTCCGCATGCCCATCGAGGTCAACTCCGGTGGAAGCCCGGGCAGGCTGGCAGTCTTTACCAGGATCGAGGTCACCTCTCGCTGTGCCTCGGGAAGTGGCTGTGGTCCAGAAGACGCGTTGTCACTCGCGGCGGTGGCATCCACGGCAGCATCAGCGGAGGCTGCCGCCAGGAGTGCTTCTTCCTCCTCGTCGTCGAGAGGCTTGGCATGCCCCTCCTGGAGATAAAAGCCTTCCATGTTCACAAACACGCCACGGTCAATCGGCGTGTCGGTCGCGGCCACGATGCCCACCACGACAAACGGATCATGCTCTGGTCCGTCATCGGCACCATGCGTCGGCTTGATCGCATCGCCAACCGCAAGGCCTGTGTCAGCTGCCACTGACGCGCCGAGCACCGCCTCAAAGAAGTTAGCGTCTTCGAGGTTGCGACCGTCGGCAAACGCAAAGGGTGTGCCTCGACTACGCGTGAGTTTTCCGAACAGATCAGCGTTGGTGCCGATCACTCGGTAGCCGCGGTAGTAGTCGCCCATGCAGATTGGCACAGCCACTTCGACGCTCGAGGCGAAGTCGCCATCTTCACCATCGCTGCGGCGACTGGCTGGCTGGAAGTCTGAGTAAAACTCCCAGGAGATGTTTTCGATCGGCTTGCTGATGTAGTAGACGCTGTTGAGCACCAGCTGCAGCGGGCTGCCTTTGGCTCCCACAATCATGTTGTAGCCGAGGCCCGTTCCCGACTCGAACGCCTGCCGCACAATCCCTCCGGTAATCAGCGTGGCCACGACAAGGCCCACACCCAACGCCAGCGAGAAGACGGTCAGACTGCTGGTCAAGGTTCGCTGCCGAATGTTTCGCCAGGCGATTCCCAGAAGCGTCATGCATCACCTCCGGCAGAGGCAGCCTTGGCGAGTACTCGGTTGAATGACTCAATCCGTACCCGTCGGGGAAACTGCTCAGCAACTTCTGGCGTGTGTGTCACGACCACGAGCGCCACGTTCTGCTCCTGACAGGTCTGCTTGAGGAGATCGACCACCTGCTGCTGATGGGCTGGGTCGATGCTGGCTGTCGGCTCATCGGCGAGGATCACCTTCGGCTGATTCGCCAGCGCCCGGGCCACCGCCACGCGTTGCTGCTCACCCACGCTCAAGGCCGCAGGCTTGTGTGAGAGGCGATGCCCCAGGCCCACGCTTGTGAGCAATGACTCTGCCCGGCTTCGGTCAGGTCGCGCAGACGAGAAGGCCATCGCCACAAGCACATTCTCGATCGCTGTGAAACCGGGTAGGAGATTGAACTGCTGAAAGACAAGCCCCAAACGATCGGCTCGAACGCGGTCACGGGCGGCCTCTGGCAGCCGAGCGAGGTCGACGCCGTCGAGCACGACGCGTCCTGAATCAGGCCGCATGATGCCGGCAATCACATTCAAGAGCGTGGTCTTGCCAGACCCACTGTGCCCTTCGAGTGCCACCTGCTCACCAGCCATCACCTCAAACCGTTCGACGTCAAGAATCGGCACGGCCTCACCGGCCGGCGTCCGAAACGCCTTTCGCACCTGCTCGAGCTGAATCACTGCGTCTGCCATAGGCAATCACGATACCAGACACCCGACACAACCGTGGACAGCAGTGTCCATGCTGCGAGCGTTCCTAGAACGCCCCCGCCCCACCGACGTAGTAGGTCGTCGCCGGACCGGACTTGTTGGTGGCGGCATTGAAACTGCCGAAGATCGTGAAGCGGCGGTTGATGTTGTGCACCATGCCGCCACCGAGCACCGTCTGGCTCGCGGGCCGCGGCAGGGCAGCCTGATTCTGAAAGCCCTGCAGGAAGATCGAAGTGTGCTCCGTGATGCCCCTGGCAAATGACCACTGAACAGAATCGGTGTAGTTGAAGCCGCCGTCGGGTGTTTCATACGTGACAAGGCCCACGTTCCAGTTGACCTCCCAGCCCCATGGCAGGGTGTTGAGAAAGAGCAGCGAAATGCCTGGCTGGGTGCCCGCGTCAAAGTCTGGGGTTCCCCAGGGAGTCTGCACGTAGATCTCCATGCCTGTGGCCGGCACAAACAGCTCTTTATCTTCTTCGAAGAAGTGGATCTTGGTGTCGAAAACGAGGGGCGCAAAGCCGACAACCTCCGGCTCACCGAGACCGGCATTTACCCACGAGAGACCATTTCCATAGAGGCGAAACTCGACGCGGTCTGTCACTCCCATCCGCAGGAGGTAGTTCCAGCTGTAGCTCTCCGGCTGGAGCGTGTTGATGCTCGCGGTGTAGGTCAGTGGACTCATTTCGAGATAGTTCCAGCCTCTCGGCAGCGTGTAGGGGCTGTTCGGGAAGTCGGAGGAGTCTGGGCCGGGTGCTCGAATGTCTGGGGCCTCAAGAGACGTCAGCGGATTCACGGGATCAGCAAACGCGCGAGCAAGGAAGCGAGTCCAGGCCCGCGAAGAGTTGAGATCCGGGTCGTCGTCACCCTGGAGAGGGATGCCGTCGAGGTCGGCAGGATTGGCCCGAGGCGTGAGCGTCTGGGCCTGGGCCCGTGGCAGCCAGGCACCGACTGCCATCACAAGCATTCCAGCCGCGAAAAACTGCCAAAATCGCCCACGACCGCGAACGGCTGCCCCCGTTTGAGTAGGCCCCTGTAAACCGTGTATAGTCTCGCCGTCAACGAAACCCACAGGAGTGATCACGTGTCCATTCGCGTCGGCATTAACGGATTCGGCCGCATCGGCCGCCTTACCTTTCGCGCCATCTTCGAAAAGTTCGGCCTCGACGGTGACGTCCAAGTTGTTGCCATCAACGACCTGACCGACGCCGCAACCAACGCACACCTGCTGGCATTCGACTCCAACTACGGCCCCTTCAAGGGCCAGGTGGCTGCCGACGGCACTGACCTCGTCGTCGACGGCCGCACGATCAAGGTCTTCGCCGAGCGCGAGCCAGGCTCGATTCCATGGGGGAGCCAGGACGTCGACATCGTCGTGGAGAGCACCGGTTTCTTCACCGACGCCACCAAGGCAGTCGCTCACAAGCGCGACAGCGTGAAGAAGGTGGTCATCTCCGCTCCTGCCAAGAACGAAGATCTGACGATCGTTCTCGGCGTGAATGACGGGATGTACGATCCCTCCAAGCATCACGTCATCTCGAATGCGTCCTGCACCACCAACGGTCTCGCCCCCGTGGCAAAGGTGCTTCACGAGACGTTTGGCATCGACCGTGGTCTGCTGACCACCGTGCACGCCTTCACCAACAGCCAGCGGACGGTCGACACTGCCGCGAAGGACCTGCGAGACGCTCGTGCCGCTTCCCTGAATATCGTCCCCTCGAGCACCGGTGCTGCGAAGGCTGTTGGCCTCGTGATTCCGGAACTGCAGGGCAAGTTCACCGGCATGGCCTTCCGCGTGCCCGTGGCGACGGTCAGCGTGGTCGACTTCACCGCCATCCTGAACAAGGATGCGAGCCCCGCTGAGATCAATGCCGCCATGAAGCAGGCTGCCGACGGGCCGCTCAAGGGCATCCTTCGCTACACGGAACTGCCACTGGTCTCGACCGACCTGCGTGGCGATTCCCACAGCTCGATCTTCTCGGCTATCGAGACGATCGGCCTGGGCAACTTCGTTAAGGTCGTCAGCTGGTACGACAACGAGTGGGGCTACTCGTCCCGCGTTGCAGATCTGCTCAACTTCCTGGAGCGGAAGGGGCTCTAAACCGCTCTGCGAGAGCTGACCATTGGGCAAAGCGATCTCCGCTGCCAAATGCTGATGCTGCCGCGAAACCTGGGGCAGGTCGTCTGCGGACGACCTGCCCTTTTTTCGTATCAGGCCACAGGCTCCGATGATGCGGTGGCGGGCTTTCCTCGGCGTACGTACACGCTGGTCGTGGAGGTCGCCTGCAGGCAGATCATCGCAGCCAGCGGAGAGGCACCGTTTGCTACTGCGAGTCGCAGCCACGGCCCGCCTAAACTCTTCTGGTAGGCCTCTGTTCATCACTCACGTCTCGCTCAGCGAGGCTCCCGTGTCTACCGGCGATTGACAGCCCGCCTGTGCGTTTTAGGGAATGCTGATCGGTGTCTCTGCGCGGGCCACCCCCTCAGCCGCTCGCAGTTCCACGTGCACCACTCCGGCGAACTTTTGAGGTGCCTGCTGCCACGGCAGGAGGAATCGCAGGCCTCGACTGCGAGACGTACTGCGGAACGTGCTCGCGGCATCTGCAGCGGGAATCGTCCAGGAGGCAAGGGCTGCCGAAGACTCGTGTACCGAGGCTGGGTGCACAGTGATCACGACATCGCCGCTGGCAGCGATCAGCCGCTCATCAAGATCCCTCGGCTCAAACACCACCGAGAGCGCATCCGGGATGCCATCTGTGTTGGTGTCAACGGCCCGTGTCTCTGAGCGATTGATCACGATTCGCTCCAGAACCGCCTCGACAGGCAGCGGGGCCAGGGAGGACGCCTCACCATCGATCGACGCTGCCATCTCCTGCTGATACGAGAGCGGCTGGATGAAACCTCCAGTTGGCCGACGAAAGTCATCCTGGATCGCCGATGCCTGCTGAGCAGTTTCATCAAGCAGGCCGGGGGCTGAGGCCTGTGGTGCCACAAATGTTGGAGCAAAACTCGGACCATCGTCAAATCCGTCATTGAGCGGATCACTCCCCACCTCAGGAATCACCTCCGGCTCGAGAGCGGGCACGGTCACCTCAGGCATCAGACCGAAGGCAGGCGGTGCGTCACCACCATCATCACCAGGAGTATCGCCATCAGCACCGTCTACAGGACCGGAAGGGAGGGGCGGCACGCCCTCAAGCACCGGCAGCCCTGCAGGAGCCGGCGGCGACGTGGGCGGCGGCAGCACAGATGGGGGAGCCGGATCGGAGAGCTCGATCGTCGGTGGCGCAAAAGCTGGTGCAGAACTGCTCCCACTCGACGAGGATCGACCAGAGGCAGTTCCGCCTGCACGGCCACGAACAGGAGCCGCATCACCGTAACCCAGCTGTCGCTTGAGCGATGCGTTCTCCTGAACCACATACTCCAGCCGAGCGCACTTCTCATCGAGCACGTCTTGCAGACGGTAGATCTGATCTTCCTGCAGCCGCAGCTCTCGCTCCAGTAGCTGGCTGTTGAGATGGCTCTGACAGCCAACGAGTGTGCTTCCAACAAGGGCGACAACGGCGGCCGTCGCCAGTCCATTAGCTTTCGTCACTGACAAGCAGTGTGCCATCTCGCGCCTCCATGCGCGGGGTCGATTGATGATGGGGCGACCTATCGCGGCCGCAGAACTAGCCGACGCCCTTCACGGCGGGCATGTGTTCAATCACCTCGTCGATCAGCCGGTACTCGAGCGCCTCCTGCGCCGACATAAACCGGTCTCGGTCGGTGTCCTGTTCGATTTTTTCCAGCGGATGTCCGGTGTGCTTCAACAAGATCGAGTTGAGCTTGTGCTTCACGTTCCGGAACTCGTTGGCATGAATCATGATCTCTTCAGCGGTGCCCTCCATCCCGGCGAGAGGCTGATGGATCATGATCCTGGAGTTGGGGAGCGCCCGACGCTTGCCTTTCGCGCCCGCTGTCAGCAGAACGGCGCCCATCGAGGCACACTGGCCGATGCAGTAGGTGGCAACGTCGCAGGTCACAAACTGCATCGTGTCGTAGATCGCCAAGCCCGCTGTGACACTCCCGCCAGGCGAGTTGATGTAGAGGTGGATATCACTTGTCGGATCGTCTGACTGCAGAAACAGCAGCTGCGCCACGATCGCATTGGCCACCTCGTCATTCACCTGACTCCCAAGGAACACAATCCGGTCCTTGAGCAGACGGCTGTAGATATCCATCGCCCGCTCTTCGCGGCCGCTCTTCTCAATGACAAAGGGAATCAGGGGCATGCTGGTTCTCGTAGGTCGGGGATTCCGCTGTTGTTCACATACTGCCTCAGGCGATCTTGCCGAGCACGACCGGCAGACTCTGAGCAGCTGGCCTTCGTCACTCGGCCTCTTCTTCCGTCACCGGAGGCTTCGACAGAACCTCGTCGACCAGGCCGTACTCCTTGGCCTCGCCGGCAGTGAGGTACCGGTCACGGTCTGTGTCTTTCGCAATCCGCTCAAGCGGCTGACCTGTGTGGTCGGCCAGGATTTCATTGAGCACCGCACGGGTCTTGATGATCTCGTCAGCCTGGATCTCGATGTCGCTCACCTGGCCACCGACCTGTCCATACGGCTGGTGGATCATCACCTTGGCGTGCGGCAACGCGAACCGCTTCCCTTTCGCGCCACCCGCAAGCAGCACCGCACCACCACTGGCTGCCAGGCCCACGCAGTAAGTCGCCACAGGACACGAGAGGATCTGCATCGTGTCGTAGATCGCCATCGTGGCGGTGACACTGCCACCAGGAGAGTTGATGTAGAAGTGGATGTCCTTCCGCCGATTCTCACTCTGCAGATAGAGCAGCTTCATCACCAACTCGTTGGCGTTGCCGTCGTAGATCTCTCCTTGCAGGAGGATGATCCGGTTCTCCAACAGCAGGTCACCAAGCGTCATCGTCCGCTGCCGCTGATACTCACGCTGGGCAGACGACAGGCGGGGGGTGGCGAGACTGTCCGGACGAAAAGACGCGTCAGGAAGATGCTGCATCGGGGCTGTTTCTCGGATTCTGGGAAAGGATGCTCTGAGGCCTACCGTCGTGCTCCACGACCCGTACCAGCTTCGGCATGCTTGGCCGTCGGGATCTCTTCTTCGCCAGCGGCCACACCACAGACAGCATGGTCAACCGCGTCTGCATCCGGCTTCTCGAACTCAAACGGCACGTCCTTAAACGTGGCCTCTGATTCGATGAGACTAACGGTCTTCCGCTCGATGATCTGGTTGCGAAGGACGTCCATCAGACCTCGCTTCTCGAGATTGGCACGGACGCGGCGAGGCGACTCACTGGTCTGTGCGGCAATCGCGCGAATCTCTTCGTCGTAGTCGGCCGCCGTCTCAGCGATCGACGCCTCTTCCGCAATCCGCTCAAGGATGAAGTGCTCCTTCAGCGAACGGGCGGTGCTCGCCATCACGCTCTGACGAAGCTGATTGACATAGCGACGGATTGAGTCGTCATCGAATCCGCTGCGACGAAGCTCGAGAATGGATCGCTCCAGCTCACGCAGGCTCTGCCGCTTGAGCAGCTCAGGGGGAAGCTCCCAGTCTGCCGATGCCGTCAGCGCCTCGGCAACCTGCTGCCGCACCCGCTGCCGACGATGGTAGTCGAGCCGGTTCTCAAGCTGCTGACGCACGGCGGTGCGGAGTTCTTCTTCCGACTCAAATGCGCCCAACTCGGCAATCACCGCTGGGGTCAGTTCGGGAAGCTCAAAACGCTTCACCTCCACAATCTCCACCTCCATCGTGACCTTCTTGCCACGCAGCTCTTCGACAGCAGCTTCATCAGAGATGGTGACGTCACCCGTCACCTTGTCACCGGCCTTGGCGGAGGTGACAAGTGACTCGAAGCCGTCGAACTCGGCGTCGGCAAAGGAGAGCTTCGGACGGACGATGATCTCCATCTCCTCAGCCCGCGAGATTTCCTTGTCACCGTCGAGGAACCGCAGCGTGGCAACCACGAGGTCGCCTGATGTTGGCGAGCCATCACTCGGTACCAGCCGACCACGTTCCCGCAGCAGATTCCCGAGTGCCTCGTCGACGTCTGCGTCAACGATCTCACGTGTTGGCCGCTCGATCTCAAGGCCCTTCCACTTGGGCATCTCGAACTCTGGCCGGACTTCGATACCAAACTCGAAAATCATCGGGCCGTCTTCAGGCAGCAGCACCGATCCGACGTCGAGGTCAGGCTCACTGATCGGTGCGAGCTTGGCCTGCTCGGCCACCTGCTCCATCGCGTCGCTGAGCAGTTTGGTGCGGATCTGGTCAGCCAGTTCTGTCTTGAATCGCTGCCCGACGAGAGACCGAGGGGCCCGCCCTGGACGGAATCCAGGCAGCAATGCTGTCGGCACGAGATCCTTGACCGCTTCCTCGCGGTAGCGGTCGATGTCTTCCCGGGGAACCGTGACCTTCACCCGTCGCTGACAGGTCGACACGTTGGTGACATCAATCTCGATCGCGAGAGGGGTGGTGGTCACCACCTCATCCCCGAGTGCTTCAGGGGAGGATTCGAGAGCGGAGGACGACGAAGGGGAATCACTGGCCGACATGGTCACTCACGGAGAGAGGAAAAGTTCGAGGTTGAAAACACGAAACTGGGGACGTTGGGAGAGAGCCTTCACCGACATACCGCACAACCTCTCTATCAGACCGAAACCCATACCAAGCCCTGCTTCCCGCCACAATCGCAGCAGGAGCAGACTCATGGGTTACAGGCTGGGCGAAAGGCCGACAGCAGCCACATCCCGCTTGAGGGCCGCTGCTCAACCTGGGGTGAAAAATGATACTCCTGCGGTGGGCACTCACCCCGCCACCAGAGGCGATCAATCCTGCATCCCAGGCATTCCGGCACCAACTACCCCAACGCCCCGGGAAATTTCCCAGGCACATGATCGCAGGAAAGCGGGTGATGGGATTCGAACCCACGACAACCACGTTGGCAACGTGGTGCTCTACCAACTGAGCTACACCCGCGGTTGCATGTCACCAAGTTCCCATGAACTCGGGCATGACTGTACAGCCACGATCTTACGGCGCGACAGCGGGCCGGAAAACCCACTCTCAAGCCGCCCACCCGGCGATTGTTACCACACGCCGGGGCGGCTTCCTTGCCTGGGAGCCCTGCGATTATAGATCCCTTCAGACCTCCCGCAAGGTCAGTCAACTGGTTTGCGGAAACTCTCAGGTCGCGGCCGCTCCCCCAGTTCCCCCGTTCCACCGACCACCCCACAGCCGTATTCTCACAAGCGGTCACCTGATCGTCCCCGAGTCGCTTCTCACCGAGAAACCCATGTCACACCAGCCGGCAGCACCCCGCGACCGCCGCGTCACGGTCACCGACCTTGGCCGAGCAAAACAGCAGGGCCGTCCCATCACAATGGCGACGGCCTACGACTGGCCGTCAGCCCGCCTCGTCGACGAAGCGGGCATCGACTGTGTTCTTGTTGGCGACAGCGTGGCGATGGTGGTCGCAGGCCGGGACTCCACGATTCCCGCAACGCTCGAGCAGATGCTCTACCACGGCGAGATCGTGGCCCGCGGCTGTCGACGGGCACTGGTCGTGGTCGACCTGCCCTTTCCGCTGCAACACCTCGGCACAATTCGGGCTATCGAAGCCTCTGCCCGCCTGCTCAAGGAGACAGGCTGCCAGGCCATCAAGCTCGAAGGCACCGCAGGCCAGGCGGAGGTGATCGCCGGCATCGTGGCCGCTGGCATCCCGGTGATGGGACATGTCGGCCTTCGACCTCAGGCAGTCCACCAACTGGGTGGCTACCGTGTGCAGCGGGACCGGGATCAGCTGTTCGAGGATGCGACCGCAGCCGCTGAGGCCGGGGCGTTCGCTGTCGTGCTCGAGTGCGTTCCTGAGGCAATTGCCCGCGAAATCACTGAGAGCCTGCCCGTGCCGACAATCGGCATCGGAGCAGGCTCTTCATGTTCTGGCCAGGTGCTCGTGTTTCACGACCTGGTGGGGCTTTCCCAAGACAGGGTGCCCAGCTTTGTTCGCTCCTACGCAGCGGTTGGCAACGATATCCGCAGCGGCCTTCGCCGGTGGCATGAGGATGTCGTCAACCGACGGTTCCCTGGCCCCGACGAAACGCCCGCGTAGGCCCCAACTCGGCTACGGCAGAACAACCTCGTCGGAGATCACCACCGGCCGGCTCGACGTCATGCCAACGCCTGTGGGACCTGGCAACACCGCTGGACCACCAGTCGGCAGGGGTGCACCAGCACAGATGTCACACCCGGGCTGCATCGGCTGGCACGGCACGCCAGTGGCACAGGGTTGCATCGTGGGAGCCGCCATGGCCGGCTGCCGCGGAGGTGTGCCCACAAATCCCGGTGGAGCGTGACCGAAGCATCGCTCGTACTTCCAGACTTCGAGGGCGATGTACTTCTCGTTAAGGGTCTTGCAGCCGCTTGTCGCAGCCGCAGCCACGAGCATGAGCGGCATCCATGCGGCTATCTGCCGCCGCTGCCACATCGATCTCATCGGACTACCTCCTGGCCTGAAAGGCCACCTCAAAGATGCCATCCAGAGGATGGAAGCGTGGAGGCTCCGTGTGTCGCCTCGCGGGGTTGGCCTTCGCAGGCCACGAAACACTACCCCACGGCATTGGGAGAGCAAGCAAACCACGCGTCACACCTTGCCGCAGTTCTTGAGCGCGCGGGAAGATGTGACGGTCGTGCCTAGAGAATGGTCGCGAGAATGCGCGATCACCAACGAGATTCCTCAAGAGAACCCGTCTTCGCCAAAATCTCATGTCCGCAGTCAGAGAAAACGAACGACTGCGACAGCTGCGTTACCGCTTGCGATGCCGAATCTTGGCCCGCATGCGACGCTTCTTCTGGCCGAGTTTCCGACGGCCCTTGCCACTTTTCTTGACACCCATGCTCTGCACGTCTCCAGTCGAGTCCGCGGCCACACTCCCTCGCACGGCGCGAACAGGGCTGAAAAAACCTCGTGAGGGTCATCGGCAGCGAACCATCGATTGTAGAATCGCGACGGCGCGACTCAAGCCCTGAGTCCACCGGAGAGAGAGACGGCATGATCGCTTGTTATCCGACCTACGCCAGACAGCTCCCCGGCACCGACCGCTGGCGTGTGAAAGCGACGGGCATGATTGCCCGCCCACTTCCGGAATGGAGCCGCCGACGGTCAGCTGCCCTCGCCATTCTTCGTCGTGTGCTCGAGATCGCCCCCGAGCATGACAGCGACCCTGTGTTTCGGGCTCGCTCCGGAGCGTTCCTCTTTCAGCGAGTCGTGGGCTGCCGGGTGGTGCTCGACGTCGGCGGCCGTGAAGTCGATGCCGGCGTCACCGATCGACTGGGGCACTTCGAGACCTCCTTTGATTTCGATTCCAGCGACCTCGAGGGCCTCTCTTCATCGCTCGGATGGATTGGCTACCAGGCCCGGCTCGATGCGGTCGACGGCCAGGAACAGCACCTCGTGGAACTGCTTCAGCAGGCGAGCGGTGGCCCCGCCAGTCCCGAGCCAGCCGGCTGCCGCAACCCTCTCAGCAGTACGGGGCAGGTGCAGTTCATTCCGCCGGCAGGGCTGTCGGTGATCTCAGACATCGATGACACCGTTAAACTGTCTGACGTCGGTGACCGCCGCGAACTGCTGGCGAACACCTTCCTGCGGCCATTTCAGCCGGTGCCTGGCATGGTGGACCTCTACAGGCAGTGGCATGCCGAAGAGACCGCGTTTCATTACGTCTCTGCGAGCCCCTGGCAGTTGGCTGGCTGCCTAGCAGGGTTCTTTGAAGAGTCTGGTCTCCCGACCGGCTCGATGCACATGTCTCTGTTTCGTTTCAAAGACATCACACCGCTCGGTCGGATCCCCTCAAAAAAGCGTTCCAAACGGCGAGCGATTGAACAGATCCTCCGCGACTTCCCTGGCCGTCGATTTGTGCTCGTGGGAGATTCTGGAGAAAAAGATCCCGAGATCTACGCAGCGGTTGCTCGGCGTTTTCCTCAGCAGGTTGCCGCAATCGCGATCCGCGAAGTCGCTGGCAGGCACCAGAAAAAAAGCCTCGAAGAGAGACTCAGCCGACTCCGCCAGAAACTCCCCGGTCGACTCGTTCAGCCGTTTCAGCGGGCTGAAGAGCTCGACTCCTTCTTGGCTTCAGCCGCCTCATAAAGCCGGCTGAGATGCCAGCGTCTGGCTATCCGCCGCGCGGCCGCCGAGCGACTCACCAGGGACTCTCAAACGCATCCTGGTAGTGCTCGATTTCAGGCTTCCCGTCGTCACCTGTGAGCGTGACGGTGACGACGTCGATCCTGACGCGACAGTCCTCGAGACGATGCCGCCGAATGTAGGCGTTGGCGAGCGTCGCGATGCGTCGTTGCTTGCGACCGTCGATCGTCTCGGCGGGATGGCCATGCTGCGTGTCGCTGCGTGTACGCACCTCGACAAACACCACCGTTCGGTCATCGAGGGCGATCAGATCAAGATCTCCCCGCAACACCCGCTCTCGTCGAGCAATGATCCGATATCCCTGTTTTTCCAGATACCGTGCGGCAAGATCCTCACCATGTCTGCCGAGGTCATGGCGGGGGTCGGCTCCACGTGAACCGCCGAACCACCGCCGACCTGCGGCCGCCATCGTTACGAACTCCGCTTCTTCGCCCGGCCTCGCAACTTCCCGCTGCTCTTCGGCTTCGATGCCGGATCGACGGCCACCTCGACGCGACGCTCACGCAGACGAACTGCCTTGCCGACGCGATCACGGAGGTAGTAGAGCTTGGCACGGCGGGTGATACCCGAACGCTTCACCTCAACCTTGGCCACCTTCGGCGAGTGAACGGGGAACTTCCGCTCCACGCCCTCACCAGCCACGATCCGACGGACGGTGAACGTCTCGCGGGTGCCCGAGCCGTTCATGGCAATGACCACGCCGTTGAACACCTGGATACGCTCTTTTTCACCCTCGAGAATCCGGGTGTGCACGTCGACCGTGTCGCCGATCTCAAACGCGGGCTTCTCTTCTTTCAGGCTCGAGGCTTCAACCTCGGCAAGCAGCTGCTGGCTCACGGGAAACTCCTGGGAACATGATGCACTTCGTGGACCAATCGCCCACTAAAAATGCGTGGAACACTTTTTTTAAAACCGCGATATTGGAAACCGCAGTTGAGGGGGAATCGCTGTATGTGGAATGGCTGTCTGTGAAATGGCTGTCTATTGAATGACTGTCTGATGAATCATCGTCTGTGAAGTTGTCTGGCACGCATCTGGCATAGAGGCCGCTCGGCGGCGGGTCGCTTCAACCGCTCTCGCATGCCGCCACTTGCGAATCACCGCATGGTCGCCGGAGAGCAAAACATCTGGAACGTTGAGGCCCCGAAACTCCCGCGGACGCGTGTACTGAGGCCCTTCAACGAGTCGACCCTCACCTGAGAAGGAATCGTCACGAGGACTCTCCGCATCGCCGAGCACGCCGGGTATCAGGCGACTCACGGCGTCGATGACGGTCATCGCTGCCACCTCACCACCCGAGAGTACAAAGTCGCCGAGCGAAATCTGATCCGGCTGGAGTACCTCACGGATGCGATCGTCAAAGCCCTCATAGCGGCCACACAGCAGCACCAGCCGCTTCTTGCCAGCTAACTCCTCCACGACCTGCTGCGTCAATGGCCGTCCGCCAGGCGTCAGCATGATCAGGTGACCGGGAGCAGGAGTCTGATCCAAGACCAGCTCCGCCTGCACGCTCTCGACACACGACACGACCGGGCCCGGCATCAGGAGCATTCCTGGCCCACCCCCGAAAGGACGGTCATCGACCTGTCTGTGCACGCCCTCAGCGAAGTCGCGGATGTTCGTCAGCCGCACATCCAAAAGCCCGCGACGCCGCGCAGCACCGAGCAGGCTTCCATCAAGGAAGCTCGCGAAAAGCTCGGGAAATAGCGTCAGGACGTCGATCCGCATGATGCATAAGAAACCAAAAGACGGGCCAGCACAGAATGCCTACGTTCACGGTGCAACCCGTCTCCTGCGGCAGCCAGGATTCGCGGGCTCACCCTGCGGCGCTCAGCACCAGCAGGTTCCGATTCACAGCGGCTTCTCGCGAAGACCCGCTGATCACTCCGACTTCGCTTCAGCCTCCGCTGCTGGTGCTTCAGCAGCAGGCGACTCTGTAGGGGTTTCAGCTGTTTCAGCGGCAGGTGCTTCAGCGGCAGGAGCCTCTTCGGCAGGTGCTTCTGCAGCAGGCGACTCAGCAGCTGATGCTTCCACGGCCGCCTCGGCTGCAGCTTCTGCTGGCGGCTCGGGAGCCTTCTCCTCGGGCACGAACACCGGCTCACCAGCTTCTGGAACCAGCCTCGGCATCGCCAAGCGAGCACGGGCATCTTCCATCTGCTTCAGGTGAGTGCCGTTGATGCCGTACTTCTTGATCAGAACGCTGACCTTCGGCGAAGGCTGCGCGCCCACCGACAACCAGTACGCAACACGATCACCTTTGAGGGCACACCGGGCATCCGTTTCCGGTACCGAAGGATCGTAGGTGCCGAGTTCCTCGATCACCCGCCCGTCTCGAGGGCTCTTCCTGTCGGCGGCACAAATCCTGAAAAACGCGCGATGGGTCCGACCCATTCGCTTCATCCGAATCACCACGGCCACAGCGGTTGCTCCTACGCCAATACTGGTCTTCTAAAACCGTTTTCGAAAACGTGTCTTTAAAAAGTTGACGAAACTCTCGGTGAGTTTCTACGGTGCGGTTCTCTTGAGCCAATCGCGCCGACTGAGGCATGCGGCGGACCAGGTATGGAAACATGCCTCAAGAGTTGTCTCTCCAGAGCATGGCTCACATGTCTGATCACGCGCAGGACCGTCGTCGCAAGTCGGCTGGAAGTCGACCGCGTCGCCGTCAAGGCAAGACCACTAGCCTACACGCTCGGAGCCGGAACCCAAGGGGCACCCTGGCGGATTGGCCAGCCCAGTCCAAAAAAACCATTTCCAGCTAGTCTTTGGTCTGCCGTTTCCGGCGACGAGCATCCTTTTCCCGCTGCTTTTTCTGCTTTTTTCGCTCTTCGGCCGTGAGCCGCTTGCCGGTCACACCCTTCGGCTTCGCCAGCCGAGCTCCTGGATTTGCGATCCCGCTTTGCAGCTGCTGGAGCTGTTTCATCCGGTCCCGCATGCCGAGCCCGGCCATGCCTTTCATCATCGACGCCATTCCGTCGAACTGCTTCACGAGGTCATTCACCTCTTGCGGCTGAACTCCTGCTCCCTGCGCAATCCGGCGGCGCCTCGACTGGTCGATGATTCGCGTGGGGTTTCGCCGCTCGTCGGGAGTCATGGCGTTGATGATGCCGAAAAGCCTGTTCATGTCTCGATCGAGGTCGGCGGTGTCGAGCATCTCCTTGATGCCCCCCATGCCAGGGATCATCCCCAGCACCTTGCCCATCGGACCGAGTCGTCGGGTCTGCATCAGCATTTTCTTGAAGTCTTCGAGGGTGAACTCGCCTGCGCGGAGTCGCTCCTCCTGCTGCTGCATCTCGTCCTGATCGAACTTCCGCTGCGCCTCTTCGACCAGCGAGACGACGTCGCCCATCCCCAGAATACGGCCGGCGAGCCGATCAGGATGGAAGTCTTCCAACGCCTCAATCTGCTCACCTGTACCGATGAACTTGATCGGCACACCGGTCACATGCTTCACCGACAACGCCGCACCGCCACGTGCGTCACCGTCGAGCTTGGTCATGATCACGCCATCGAGTTCCAGGGCGTCGTTAAACGCCTTGGCACTGGCGACGGCGTCTTGACCGGTCATCGCATCGACCACGAGAAACACCTGGTCAGGCCCCACGGTGCGGTCGATCATGGCCAGTTCGGCCATCAGTTCATCGTCGATCGAAAGCCGACCTGCGGTGTCGAGGATGACAACCCCGATCCCCTCCTTCTTCGCTCGAGCCACACCGGCATTGCAGACCGCTACGGGATCGCTGACGCCATCGGGGGTGTGCACCGGCACATTGAGCTGCTGCCCCAGCACGGAGAGCTGCTCGATGGCCGCGGGGCGTTGCAGGTCAGCGGCCACCAGCAACACGCTGCGGCCCTGCTGCTTGATCTTCTTGGCAAGTTTGGCTGTGGAGGTCGTCTTGCCTGAGCCCTGCAGGCCGCAGAGCATCAGCACTGTCGGCCGCCCCTCCTGGAAATGCAGGGAGTGGTCCACAGGCCCCATCAGGTTGATGAGTTCCTGATGGACGATGCCGACAAGTTGCTGTGCCGGATCGAGGGAGGCCAAGACCTTTTCGCCGACCGCTTCGGCCGTCACTCGGTCCAAAAACGCCTCAACCACGTCGTAGGCGACGTCAGCCTCAAGCAGTGCAGTGCGGACGAGCCCAAGCCCCTCCCGCATGTTGCCTTCAGTCAGCTTGCCACGACCGCGAAGGGTGTTGAGGGCGGACGAAAGCGAGGAGGAAAGCGAGTCAAGCATCGAGAATCTCCAGGGCGCTGCGAAGTCTCCCGGAGTATACGAC
The DNA here is from genome assembly GCA_016779265.1 of Pirellulales bacterium. Lineage (GTDB taxonomy): Bacteria > Planctomycetota > Planctomycetia > Pirellulales > UBA1268 > M30B53. The sequence continues at coordinate 56,092 of JADHNY010000005.1, forward strand.
TCGCTTCTCAGCGGAAAGAGTGCCGCGAGTCCGGCCGGTGACGGGCCGCTCTATCCCGGGCGTGATGCACTGCGCACCACAGGACCTGGGGCGTGGCCGGCGGGAGCGACCAGTCACCGGACGGGCTCGCGGCAGACGGGCTCACTCAAAGACAACTGTCTCTTCACCACAGGTCGTGCACTCAGAGCCACAGGCCGGCCCACAGACCGGAGCACACGCAGGTCCACAGTTAGGTGTCGAACCACACCATCCCTGTGACGGTGAGCGGAACTCCATAAACGACGGCCGTCGGCAGCTCGTGCCGAAGCAGTTACAGCCCGTAGCAGTGACCATCACCGCTACGACCATCACACACCACACAATCCGCGACATCGTCGGCATCTCCTCGCCAGGACAATCCGCGGCCCTGACTGACGATACGTCCTTCATAGTCCGCGGCAAAAAACCGTAGCCCACCGAAAGGACACAGGTGTGTGCACGACGGCCTTTTTTAATGTGGCGTTTGCCAGAAGCGTTCGCCTGTAGGAGTCAGGAAAGCGTTGCAGGCGCAGCCCGCTTCGGCAGTTCACAAATAATCGTTCGGCTTTACCTAGCCTGCCCATCTCGCGTGCTAAGGTTTCGCAGACCCGCAGGATCCACCGTTGCTCCTGCGGCCAACTCTTCCCTGTTCTGTTCGTTCGGAGACCTGTCGTGATGCGGCCATCTGCCGTTTCTCTCCGCCAAGCCATCTGGACCGTCATGCATGCAACGATCGCGAGCATCGTGATGCTTGCAACGATCTTGCTGATGTCATTCGGCACCGTTGCTGAGGCTGCCCCTGACACGTCCTCAGATGTGTGGGTGGTGAGCACACGCTGCCTCGGTGGCACCTGCAATGTTCCTGAAACTCCGCGGTTCTCAGTCGAGCAGTGCGTTTTAGCGAATGGTGGTCGCTGTAACTGGCAGCGGGCCGAGCTCAGTGACATGCTCGCCGAGCCAGCCCGACCGCTTGTGATCTTCATCCACGGCAACCGCTACGACACCGGCTCGGCCAAGCAACAAGGGCTCGCTCTCTCCCGCCGGCTGGCTCGCTTTTCGCCCACCGATGCTCCAGCACGCACCGTGATCTTCTCCTGGCCGAGCGAACGCCAAGGCTGTCTGCTCCACGACGGCCGTGCGAAATACCAACGGTGCTACACCGACGGACACTACCTGGCCGCATTGCTGGCCAAGGTCAATCCAGAACAGCCTGTCGCGATCGTTGGCTACAGCTTTGGGGCTCTGATCAGCCTGAAGGCATTTGACGAACTCTGCAGGCCTGCTGGTGAGCAGCTGCCCTGTGGGGGCGACTCACTCAAATGCCGCCCCGGCGTGCTGAACATGGTGTTGGTCGCACCCGCCGTACGCAGTGACGCCCTGGCTCCTCGCGGCCCCTACCGTGACGCCTTGGCCTGCCTCGACCGGCTCACAGTGATCATCAACTCACGAGATGAAGCCCTGCGGTTTTTCCCTCTGCTCGACCCACGGGTCGATGTTCCTGCCCTTGGCTATGTCGGCATGCCAGGCAGTTGGGCAGCCGCTGACACGACCTTCCGCATACGGGATGCCACGTCGATCGTAGGCCGGGAGCACAGCCTGCTTCGCTACCTCGAGTCGGCCACCCTGTCAGCGATCATCGCAACCGGGGCGGTCGCCGGGTTGTAGTCTGCTGGCACGCGACACGCCGTTGGCCTCAGGCAGCCCGGCGGACCTCTGCGTGGGCGGCGTTCGCCAGCCGAGCTGCCACCATCCGACGCGCGACTTCTGGCATCCGCACGGTCGCCCGCCAGCTCAGTCTGGCTGCGGCCTTGGCAGGATCGCCACGGCCACAGTCGATCTCCGTGGGCCGTCGCAGGGCGGGATCATGCTCGACATGCTGCCGCCAGTCGAGACCCACAGCCGCAAACACTTCAGCCACAAAGGCCTCGAGCGTTGCGGTGTAGCCGGTGGCAATCACAAAGTCTTCAGGCCGGTCGGCAGCAAGCATCCGCCGCATGGCCACGACGTATTCCGGAGCCCAGCCCCAGTCGCGAGCAATCGAGAGATCGCCCAGCGTCAGCTGCTGCTGCTCACCTGTGGCAATCCGACACGCCGCCGCGACCACCTTCTGCGTCACAAACCGTTCGGGACGCAGCGGGCTCTCATGGTTAAAGAGGATGCCCGTCGCCGCATGGATCCCGTAGGCCTCGCGATACTGAGCAACCTGCCAGAAGCTCGTCGCTTTGGCGATCGCATACGGGCTGCGAGGTCTGAGAATCGTCTCTTCGTTGGCGGCTTCGCCACCGGTGTTCCCAAACATCTCCGAACTGCCCGCGTTGTAAAGCCGGATCGGGCGGTTGAGCATGCGGATCGTCTCGAGCAGATTCACCGTTCCCACGATGATGCTCTCAAACGTTTCCACGGGCTGCTCAAACGAAAGACCAACGGAGGTCTGACCTGCCAGGTTGTAGATCTCGTCAGGCTCGACTCGGCTGATGACCTGCATGGTCGAACGGAAGTCAACCAGCGACATTGAGACCAGGTCTACCTGGTCACGGATGCCAAGCATCTGCAGGCCATCAAACCGACTGGCCGCCGCATCCCGGCTGGTACCTACCACACGGTAGCCCAGGCTCAGCAGGTGCTGGGCAAGATACCCACCATCCTGTCCTCCAACGCCAAGAATCAGCGCTGTGCCACCGGATGTCACTGTGCCACCGGATGTCGGTTCTGCAGCCATCTCTCACTCACCTCAGCCACCAGCCAGCGTCGCTTCGCGGTCTTCCACTGCTCTTGTGCAGCCACGTCCCTCCAAAGGACCGGCGTGCTGACCTCCGCGAAGCCGGGCTCATGCGGGAGGGACGGTAGCAGACGCCCATCTCCTCCCAAACGCCAGAAACACGCTCTGACCACGGCCCCACCACCCGCCGTCCGACGCCGCACCCTCAAGCGACCACGCCCATCAATCGCGGGGCTCAGTCAGCGCACCACCACCCAGCGCAGCGAGGGGGAGCCCGATGCGGATCCGACGGTGTGGTTCTGCGAGCGAAGCCTGGAGGGCGAAAGCGAGCAGATCCTCGAGCGAGCGAAGGCCCACGGAGGGGCCGCAGCGAACGTCCGGCGGAGACGCGTTGAGCTCCCCCGAGCGACCACGCCTGTCAGGCCGCAAGGCAAAACCGGCTGCGGGGCGGCAGATGTCTCGTCGCTGGACTTTTTCGCCACAAGACCGGCCAACGCTGCTACCTCAACAAAGCGGCGAAAAACTCGCAACGCTCCTCGAGCACCCGCCGTCCCCTCCGCCTCATCAACTGCAGCCCTGGCGAGGTCACGCCCCAGGCCCGTGCACGATCATCAGCGCAGCACCACCACCCAGCGCAGCGAGGGGGAGCCCGATGCGGATCCGACGGTGTGGTTCTGCGAGCGGAGCCTGGAGGGCGAGAGCGAGCAGAACCTCGAGTGAGCGAAGGCCCATGGAGGGGCCGCAGCGAGCGTCCGGCGGAGACGCGTTGGGCTCCCCCGAGCGACCACGCCCTCAGTCCCTCGCCTGCTGCTCGGCAAACCAAGCCACGGTGGCCGCAATGCCCGCGGTGAGATCCATCGTGGGCTCCCAGTTGAGGACGTCGGCGGCGAGCGACGCGTCGACCAGATTGCTGCGGAGGTCACCGGCTCGTGCGGGCCCATGGGTGGGCTCAGGCAGCGTGACACGCTTCCCTTCTGCCGCATGCGTCGCGGCGACATGGCTGCGTATCTCAGCTTCAAGCTCGTTGACGTCGGTGCCGACACCGGTGCCAATGTTGAGACTTGTGAGGGTGCCGGCAGTGACGTCCGGAAGATCTGCGGTGAGGGCGGTGACATTTGCGGCGGCCACGTCTGGTCCATAGACGTAGTCGCGAATGTAGCAGCCGTCGCCGTTGACGGTGGCCGCCTCGCCGGCCAGTAGCCGCTTGCTGAAGATGGCGACCACACCTGCTTCACCGTGCGGATTCTGGCGAGGGCCATAGACATTGGAGTATCGCAGGGCGACAGCGGCCAGGCCATGCTCGCGGGCATAGAAGGACAGATACCGCTCACCAACCCACTTGGTAATCCCGTAGGGGGAAATCGGATTGGCGGCCGTCGTCTCTGGGGCAGGGCTCGTTGCCTCGCCGTAGAGCACGCCGCCACTGGAGGCGAAGACCACCCGTCGACAGCCGTTGGCCACGGCAGCATCGAGCACGTTGATCAGGCCGATGCAGTTGACCTGGGCGTCAAACAGTGGTTCACGAACCGAGCGGCTGACCGACATCTGCGCGGCCTGATGACAGACCGCATCTGGCTTTTCGCTGGCGAAGACTGTGGCCACCGCCTGCGTGTCAACGATGTCCACCACGTGCAAAGGCACGTCGGCTGGCAGGTTGTCGCGGGAGCCACTGGAGAGATCGTCAATGACACACACCTCGTGGCCGTCGGCACGCAAGCGATCAACGATGTGGCTCCCGATAAACCCAGCACCACCGGTGACGAGTACCTTCATGACGGTCTGTTCCTCGAAGTTGTTGGCTCAGTCTTCCCGACGACTCTACCCACGATCCCCCTCGGCTGACAGGGTGGAGCCTGCTGGCAGTGCCGCACTTCCGCAGCACGACTCGTAGAGCTTGAGACACCGTCGGACCTGACCAACTGCCTCAAACTCCTCTCGCACCACCGCCTCGCCGGCAGCTGCCATCCGTGCACGCAGAGAGGGGTCGTCCGCCAACGTCAGCATCGCTCGGGCAAGGTCATCAGGATCTCGCGGTCTCGCCAGGAGCCCCGTGATGCCATCCCGCACGACCTCCGGAACGCCCCCCACATCCGAAGCGACCACCGGCGTGCCGCAGGCTAAGGCCTCCACCGCCGTCTGCGAAATGGTCTCGGCATGTGACGGCAGCGCGAAGATGTCGGCTGCTGAGAAGGCGAGGCGTTGCCTGGCCGGATCGATGAGGAAGCCGAGATTGACCAGGGGTACCGTCGCCAGTCCCGCGGGAGGTCGGTCCTTGCCAAACACAAGCCCCGTCACGCCGCACCTTGCTGGAAGCTGCGAGATAGCCCGGAGAAACTCTTGGACGCCTTTGGGAATGTTGGCCAGCGACGCTGCGGCGTAGGCCACGATCAGCCCATCTGCAGGGAGCCCAAGCTCACGACGGGCAAGCGACTTTTCAACTGGATAAAACTGCTCCAGCGAGATGCCGTTGCGAATCGTGTGAAACGCACATCCCTGCGGAAGCACCCCGCTCACACGAGCCAGCCGCTCCAGCCAGTAGCTTGGGGTGACGATCTGCAGCTGCCGTCCCTGGAGCGCCTGCCGTTTGATCGCATGGTCACGCGCGGAGATGTCGCGGGGGCCTGGCTGCCCCAGGATTGGACATTCACCACAGCCTTGCTGAAACCGCTCACAGTCGAAGGCCTGGTGACAGGCTCCAGTGATGGGCTGCATGTCATGCAGCGTCCAGACCAGCGGCAGATCTGGCGGCATGCTCGCAAAGAACGAGCGGTAGTCGATGATCTGACTGACCCAGTGGAGGTGCAGCAGGTCACAGTCTGCGAGCGCATCTGTCAGCGGCGTGTCGTAGGGACGCACCGGTCCGCTATACATCCCCGACCGCTGCGGCTTTCCTTTTCGGTAACGGGTGCGAAGCAGCCGTTCGTGGACCCAACGCAGCGATGCTCGAGCGGCGTGCCACGGGTGCTGCAAGCCGGGCATCCCCCAGGGAAGCTGTCGGTAACCAGGCCCACGAAAGCTCGTGGAATCTGCATGCCAGTAGCAGCTCTGCACACCTTCGGCGAGCAGGCCTTCGTGCAGCCGCCGCGCCGCCACCGCGGCACCGCCCTCGAGATAGGCATTGATGTGGTGGATCCGCACCGAGACACCGCCTGCAGCTGGCACTCCTGTCGACGCTCTCGTTTCGGCGTTGCCTTGAGGACCGGACACGCCTCTCGGAGGGTACAGGATTGGCAAACGGCACCCCACACCAGCTGACCCCAAATCGACTGAGATTCCGGTTGTCGCCACAAACCGGGCTCTCTAGCCTCTCTAAACCCCGCGGGGTTCCACCTTCAGGTGCTCGCCCAGTTGCACGAGGTGGCTCCGCGGCAGCAGGTAGCTCAGTCCATTCCCGTTCCCATTCACACTGGGCCCATTCACCCTGGGCCCATTCACGCTGGGCTGACTGTTCCCTCGGTGAGGAACTGGTGACGTGTGTGATGTGTTGAAGGTTATGCCGTAGATGCTTCGGTTCGCTCCACTCTCCGATTCGCCCGACGTAGACCTCGGTCCCGTGGCGATTGTGAGCCACACCCTGCCGGGTGACCTCAACGGTCAGGCGGTGATGCTCGACCGACTGACCAGCGACACATCACAAGGCGGGTTTGTCTTCATTGACACCGACCGCAAGGCACGCCCACGGCCCCCCAGACCAAACTGGCTGGCCTGCGAACCGCTGCCCACACCGTTTCTGGCCCGCAAAGCCTTTCGGGTACGAAGACTCCAGACACGGCTCTACCACGCGCTCGTTCGCCAACGGTCCCTGGCGATTGCTCGGCATGTCCGTCAGCATCAGTGCCGCTGCATCGTTGCCTGCACTGGGGGTGACCTTATCGACCTCCCTGCTGCTGTCGAGGCTGGCCGCCGCACTGGGCTGCCGACGTTCCTTTACTACTTCGACGACTATCAGGTGCAGTGGAACATCATGGGTGGCCGCTGGTCGAGAAAGGTGACCGGTCACCTGCGAGACCTCGCCGAACGGCACGTCCTCAGTCACTGTGACGGTGTGCTGGTTCCGAATGAAACGCTGGCAGATGACGTCGCTCAGCGAACACAGACGGCTGTCACGGTGATTCGTAATCCGGTCAACACCGAGGCCTACCGCAGGCTTCGGTGTCACCATCCCCGACAGCCACTCGACCCACAACAAACGATCAAGGTGGTCTACACCGGCTCGGTGTATGCCGCGCAGGCCGATTGCCTCAGCCGGCTCTGTGACGCAATCGACCTCCTCAGGCCACAAGGATTTTCACTCGAACTCCATGTGTACGGCCCCCCGCCCTGTCCGGATGTCTGCCATGGCCTCCCCATGGACCAGATCTGTTTTCACCCGCCGGTTTCCAACACGGAGAGTGCACAGCTGCAGGTGCAGGCGGATCTCCTGTTTCTGCCACTGAGCTTCACCTGTCCCTACCCCGAGCTGATTCGCACCTCAGCACCGGGCAAGTTTGGTGAATACCTCGCCTCAGGCACGCCCCTTCTTGTGCACGCTCCGGAAGACTCCTTTCCAACGACATTCGTCCGCCAGCACGACTGCGGAGCAGCCTGCAGTGTTGCTCGCAGTGACTCGCTGGCCGCGGCGATTGCCGGCATGCTCACCGATCCACGCAGCTGCGAGGCACGCCGGCAGCGGGCTCTCGAGATTGCTGAGGGCTTTTCCGAGAAAGCCAACCGGTCACGCTTCAGCCGTGTTCTTAGCCGCCCTATGGCCAGAGCCGCATAAGGGCTGCCCGCTGGCGACGTCATGTCTGCAGCAGACGCTGATAGAGCGCAAGATGGCTCTCCACGTACCTGTGCTCGGTGTAGAGCGATTGCACCCGCTTGAGGCCCTCGTCTCGACACGACCTGAGTGCTTCGGGGTTCGACAGAAGTTCGTCAATCGTTGCTGCCAATGCTGCCGCGGAGGCCATCTCGACAGCCCGACCTCCGCGAGGCGCATCGATCACCGCCGGCAGGCTTGTTCCCTCAAAGACAATCGGTGGGGTGCCGCAGGCCATTGCCTCAACCGCCATCAGCCCAAACGTCTCCGCCAGCGAGGGCATGAGAAACGCATCGGCAGCCGCCAGGCCGGTCGCAATCGGCTCCGGATCGCTGTAGTTCCTGATCGTTGTCACCCTGTACTGCTGCTGAAGACGCTCAACCTCACTCCCTCCTGGCGTGTCAAAACAGATCAGGTCGGTCACGAGCCCAGAGGGGAGTCGCATCAGGGCCTCTTCCGCATAGCGGGTGCCCTTGAGGAGATAGTGAGGTGCCCAGCGAATCGCGAGCGGGCGAGCGTCTTCCGGCACGCCGAGCGCGCGACGGGCCTCTGCCTTCGGAATCGGCCGAAAGACATCGGTGTCCACACCGAAGGGAATCTTCGTGCAGGGCAACCCCGCGAGAAGAGGGCTCTCGGCAACCCGCTGCTGCATCCAGTCAGACGCCACCACCAGGTGAAGACGCGACCTGGAGAGCTGCTTCTGTTTGAACGCCCAGTTGGCAGCGGTGCGATCCTGTCGGATGGGCAACGAGAGCGTCAGATCGGGACACGCCCCACACCCGGTCTTCCACCGCTCGCAGCCCATCGAGTGCACACAGTGCCCGGTGGTGATCCAGGGATCATGCAGGGTCCAGAGCACCGGACGTCGACCGTTGGCAACCCGTGGCAGTTCCCGCAGGCTAAAGAAACTGTTGGCATGCAGCAGCTGCAGGTGCAGCAGATCCGCCTTACGATACGCCTCAGTTTTTCGAAACGCACCACCGAGCGGCACAAGGTCTGACTGCCGTGACAGTCGCGTCTCGAGCCTGACGACCCGCTGATTCCACCGCTTCAGCCAGGCCGGACCCAGCTCATGAATGCGAGGCTCGTCAAGCCGCTTCTCGGCCACCACGTAGTCCGACTCATGTCCCGCAGCCAACAAGGCCCGATGGAGGACGATTCCGTTAAACCGCTGGCCGGCCGCGTCGTATCCTCCCAGAAAGGCAACTCGCACCCGGGCTCTCCTCAACTGCTCTCCCACACGCCTGGCGCTAGGCGTGCCACACATCAGTCTGTACGTCGGCGTGGCACGCTCCAGACCCGCTCTCGCACATATGGCACGTAGCTGACGACAAGCTTGAGCAGCTTCCACGAGACATCGGTGACGCGATACGCCGGCACGTCAGCTGCAGCGTGTGCGGGGTCGGCCGCTGCTGCCAACGCCATCGTCACCGCCGGCAGCACCGTGTCGCGCCCGAGACCGCACATCACAAGCACGCCCGCGTCCATCCCCTCAGGACGCTCATGCGTGTCACGAATGGTGACTGCGGGAAAGCCGAGGACCGCTGACTCTTCGGTGATGGTTCCACTGTCGGAAAGCACGCAGGCCGCATTGGTCTGGAGCGTGACGTAATCAAAGAAGCCAAACGGCTTCTCAAACCGCACACGGCTGTCGATCGCAACACCTTCGAGCTGTTCCAGCCGAACCCGAGTCCGCGGATGGGTCGAGACCAGCACCGGGAGACCCCGCTGCTCAGCGAGGCCATTGAGGGCATCAACGAGCATCGCCAGGCGGGCGGGGTCGTCGACGTTCTCTTCACGATGGGCGCTGACCAGAAAGTAGCCCTGTGGGGTAAGGCCCTGCTCCGCAAGCACCTGCGAGGCCGCGATCTTGTCGCGAAACGTGGCAAACACCTCCGGCAGATGGCTGCCCAGCACAAACACCCGATCCGGCGGCAGGTTCTCCGCGAGCAGATACCGGCGGGCATGCTCCGTGATCGTGATATTGATGTCGCTGAGGTGATCGACAATCTTGCGGTTGATCTCTTCAGGAACCCGCTGGTCGAAGCACCGGTTGCCCGCCTCCATGTGAAACACGGGGATCTTGCGGCGTTTTGCTGCGATCACCGCCAGACAAGAGTTGGTGTCGCCGTAGATCAACACTGCATCGGGCGACTCAGCGGCCAACACCTCATCCGACTTCTCGATCACTCGTGCGATGGTCGCCGCAGCGGTTCCTCCCGCAGCCTCAAGAAAGCGATCGGGCTTTCGAATCCCGAGATCTTCAAAGAAGACCTGATTGAGCTCGTAGTCGTAGTTCTGGCCAGTGTGCACCAGCACATGCTGCGTGTGCTGATCAAAGCGTTCGATCACACGGCACATCTTGATCAGCTCAGGACGCGTCCCGACGATCGTCATCACCTTAAGCACGCAGCTGCTCCTGGATGTAGTCAAGTCTGAGGAGAAGGTCGATCACCTCCGCTTTCTCGAGTCGCTCGGTGTTATGCGAGGTGTAGTCGTCATAGCTCGACACACTCGTCTCGCCCTCCACGAAATACTTCGCGTAGTTGAGGTCTCGATTGTCCGCAGGAATGCGGTAGTAGCGATCGTCATCAATCGCCTTGGCCATCTCTTCCCGCGAGACAAGCGACTCAAAGAGCTTCTCGCCGTGCCGCGTGCCGATCACACGCACCGTGCTGGTTCCACCGAAGATCTCGAGCAAGGCCTCGGCCAGCACCTGCACAGTACAGGCGGGAGCCTTCTGCACAAAAATGTCCCCCTGCTGGCCATGCTCAAAGGCATGCAGCACAAGGTCAACGGAGTCGGGCAGCGACATCAGAAAACGAGTCATCTCCGGGTCGGTCACCGTCACGTCGCGACCAGCCTTAATCTGGTCAATAAACAAGGGAATCACCGATCCGCGTGAGGCCATCACGTTGCCATAACGGGTCGCCGAGAGCACCGTCTCGCCCTCAAGGCGGATGCGGCTCTTGGCGACCATCAGCTTCTCCATCATCGCCTTGGAAAGCCCCATCGCGTTGATCGGGTAGACCGCTTTGTCGGTACTCAACACGATCATCCGCGACACACCACGGCTGATCGCTGCGTTCATCACATTCTCGGCCCCGAGCACATTCGTCCGCACCGCCTCAAGGGGATAGAACTCGCAGCTGGGCACCTGCTTGAGGGCGGCTGCGTGAAACACGTAGTCGCAGCCGTGAAGGGCGTCGGAGATGCTGTCGATATTCCGAACATCACCGATATAGAACTTCAGCTTGGGATGATTCAGGGCGATCCGCATGTCCTCCTGCTTTTTCTCATCCCGACTGAACACGCGGATCTCACGAACGCCGGTGTCGAGAAAACGCCGCAGCACGGCATTGCCAAAAGAACCGGTTCCTCCGGTGATCATCAGCACTTTGTCGTCAAACATGTGGAACTCTTTTGGTCGCCAGGCACCACTCCTGAGGAAAGGCGTGTTCGTGATAGACGCGTGTTACCCAAAGGCATGCATGCGACGCACCAGCTCCGCCCAGGCGGGTGGCGTGTAGCCGGTGGCCTCACGGAAGCGACTGGCGTCGAGGGAGCGATCGATGACCACGTCGTCACTGGTTTCGATCTCAATGTCCTTGCCATACTCCGCCGCCACGAGCCGCAGCAGCGAGTCTTTGTCGATCGGATCTGCAGCAACGTGATAGAGCCCATGCAGTTCGGGATGAGGCAGCACGTAGTCGCGGACGAGCGTGGAGAGTTCCACCGTCGGCAGACCTGAGAACACCGCCTGGCGATAGCCCTTTACCCGACCGCTCTGCGAAAGGAACCAGCCCACAAGGCTTCGGCTTCCGGTCTGCTCGGTCCCGATGATCGACGTTCGCAGCGTGATCGCGTGGGGAGCATCCACCTCGCCAAGCAGTTTTGAACGGCCGTAGAGCTGCGGGGCATCGGGCTCATCTGCCTCGGTGTACATCCCTTTCTTCCCAGAAAACACACAGTCGGTGCTCACATGCACCAGCCGCGCCCGCGCCAACTGACAGAGCTGGGCGAGCCTATGAGGAAAGAGCGTGTTGCGAGGAATGGCCTGCAGCAGATCATCACAGTCCGCCACCTGCTTCACGATGCCGACGCAGTTAATCACCACATCAGGCGAGGCTGCGGCGAACGCTCGTACCACGGAGTCGTGACAGTCGATGTCGATTCCGGTGAGCAGACGATCTGCCAGCTGCTCGCTGAAGAATCGGCGTGTCGACTCGGTGCGAGCTGTTGCCATCACCTCGTGCTCAGACTGCTCCCCAAACACGCGAAACATCGCATTGCCGAGCATGCCCGAGGCACCAAACACGAGGATCCGCATCGCCCTATGTCTCACTCCGCAAGAAAAAACTGAAAAAACTGCCGCGACGGGAGATCGCTGACTCTTGGGCGTCGATTGTGCGAGCCAGCCGCCTTCATCAGCAAGGCCGGTTCGATGAGCCGTCGAGCGGCCGCCTACCGGTTCGATCAGGTGGCCGGCACCAGTCAAAGACCAGGTGGCTCAGGCAGCGCAGGCTGCCTCGTGCGTGATGGCAGCGGGTGACGGCAATGCTCGATCACCTGCTCCAGAGGCTCTGGTGATTGCCTCATAAACCTGCCGATAGCCCGCAGCGGACGCGTCCCAGCTGTAGCGTGCCGCATGCTCGACCTGTCGCGCGGCAAAGCCGTCCGTCTGACGAACGGTCTCCATGCCACGGTGGTAGACATCCGCCATCAACTGCGGCTCAAACGACTCGAAGAAGAAACCAGCCTCGCCAACCACTTCGGGCAGGCTTGTCCGCCGCGAGCAGAAAACGGGCTTGCCCGCCTGCATCGCCTCGAGCACGGGAAAGCCGAATCCCTCGGCCAACGATGGAAACAGGAATGCCTCGCAGTGCTCATAGAGCCACTGACGATCGTTGTCCGACACCTCGCCAGGCATCAGCACTCGTTCACCGAGCCCTCGACGCCGAATCTCTTCTTCGATGTGATGGCCGTAGGGCGTGGATTTCTTGCCGGCGATCACCAGTCGCTGCTGCGGAAGCTGCTCCAGCATGCCCAGCAGCGTGTGGAAGTTTTTATGCCCGAGGCAGTTGCCGATGGAGAGGAGGAAGGGCCCTTCAGAGAGAAACCCTGGACGAACACGCGACGCCTCCGGTGGCTGGGTCATGCCGTTTGGGATCACATGAATCGGCTTGCCGCCAACATCGAGATGCGCCCGCACGTCGTCAGCGGTGAACTGCGACACCGTCGTGATCGCTGCGGCCCTGTCGATCTTCTTCTGAATCGCAGCAAGCTTTCGAGCGATCCGCGCTGGATCGTCTCGATGGTTAGCATCATGCAGAAAGTTGAGGTCGTGGATCGTCAGCAGCACAGGCACGCGTGGATCGACAGGCAAATATTTTGAAAGCTGATGGGTCACATGCCAAAGATCAAATCGTGAGCGTCCAAGAAAGGGACGAGCCAGCGGCCGCATCCACCGCACAAAGGCTTCCTTACGAATCTCCGGCACCGCCAGCCGTCGTGGACGCAACGCCGATACGAGTGGCTCGAGATAGCGACCTGCTCGCTGCGGCAGAAACAGCACCGGATCGATCGCGCAACTCGCAGCTGACCGCTCCCCAGGCTCCAGCAGCGCACGGGTCAGGTTCAGACAGAACCGGCCCAGTCCACAGTTGATGTGGCGGAGCCTCTCAAGGTCGAGCACCACCCGCGGTCGAACGACATCCGTCGGAGACATGCACCCCCTCCACTGCTCCTACTGACCACCGCACTTCCCTCCTCATCGGCACACCGTCCCCATTCGCCTGAGACTTCTGCCCCCCGCCATCCGCACAAACCACCACCCGTGGCAAAACGGGGTGTTCACGAAGACCTGGAAAAGACCGGCAGCTGCACAGCAGCGAAGCCTTTCAGCGCAGCACCACCACCCAGCGCAGCGAGGGGGAGCCCGATGTGGATCCGACGGTGTGGTTCTGCAAGCGAAGCCTGGAGGGCGAAAGCGAGCAGAACCTCGAGTGAGCGAAGGCCCATGGAGGGGCCGCAGCGAACGTCCGGCGGAGACGCGTTGGGCTCCCCCGAGCGACCACGCCCATCAGTCGCAGAGCAAAATCGGTTGCACCTTCAAACGAGACGGGCGAAATCGGCTGCGGCGCGGCAGATGTCTCGTCGCTGGACTTTTTCGCCACAAGACCGGCCAACGCTGCCACCTCAACAAAGCGGCGAAAAACTCGCAACGCTCCTCGAGCACCCGCCGTCCCCTCCGCCTCATCAACTGCAGCCCTGGCGAGGGCGTTGGGCTCCCCCGAGCGACCCTTACCGCATGCTCAGCACGGCCTCATAGACCTGACAGTATCGCCGCGCTGTCTCGGCCCAGCTAAACGCAGCCGCATGCTCCCGGAGTGCTGCCGCAGCCTGACGCGGGCCTGCCATGAAGCGATGCATTCCCTCCTGATAGACCGCTGCCATGGTCTCCCCATCGAAGCTGTCGAAGTAGCTAGCTGCATCGCCAGCGATCTCGGGAAGGCTCGTTTTACGGGAGCAGAAGACGGGCCGGCCAGCCTGCATCGCCTCGAGCACCGGAAACCCGAAGCCTTCGGTGAGTGATGGGAAAAGGAATGCCTCGCAGTTTTCATAGAGCCACTGTCGATCACCATCGGTGACTTCGCCCGGCATGATCACCGTATCGCTGAGCCCCCGCTGAACGATCTCCCGCTCGAGGTGCTCACCATAGGGCGTGGCCTTCTTGCCAGCGATCACCAACCGGCTGCCTGGCACAGCAGGCAGCAGGTCAAACAGAACGTGAAAGTTCTTGTGAATCAGACAGTTGCCGACGGTGAACAGGAACGGGCCCTCAGGCAGGAACGCTGGACGCTTCGTTGACGCTGCCGGTGGCTCTCCGAGGCCCAAGGGCACGACATGCACCCGCCTGTCTCCGAGATTGACATGCGCGGTGAGATCATCAGCGACATACTGCGAGTCGGTCACAAGTGCTGCAGCACGATCGACTTTTCGCTGAATGTCGATCAACTTCCGTTCGATCTCGCGGCCACGATCGGCTTGTGGTGACTCATGAAGAAAGTTGAGGTCGTGAACGGTGAGAATCACTGGCACCCGAGGATCGAGTGGCAGGTATCGCGACATCTGGTTGGAGACATGCCAGACGGCAACCTCGCTGCGCCTCAGAAAGGGACGCGCGAGCGGCCGCAGCAACTGCTGAACCACCTCTTTGCGACCGACGGTCGCCGCAAGCTGTCGGTAGCCTCCCTCGGGGAAGTAGCGGTCTGCTCCCTTCGGCAAGAGAAACACCGGCTCAAACGACTTTTCGGTCACCCGCAAAATCTCGCGACCGAGGTAATAAGAAAACCGCCCCAGCCCACAGTTGAAATGCCGCAGCTTTTCCAGATCGATGACCACCTGAGGCAACGCTGTCCGAGACCCGGAAGACGTCGTTGCTGGAAGAGGTTGCCGCGAGGCAGACACGGTCATAGTCGTGGAGCCGCCTCAGCGGCGATCTGCTCAGCAGTGAGAAAGTCGCGGAAATCGGCCCTCCTTAGCCGCCACCAGTAGGAGGCGGAAAACCCGGGCCACAGCGCCGTCAGCCGGCCAGAAGCCGTTTTGTACCAACTCATGCAGGGTTTCCGCCACGGCGAACCATCCGAGACCCACACCGTGTCCTGAAAACGTTCCTGGATCTGCTGATTGAAGAGCCGCTGAATGTCGTCGCGAACCTCCAGCTGTGGCAGCCGACCGCTCGCGAGCAGGCCAAGGCAGGAGAGGATGTATCGCACCTGTGCCTCGATCATGAACACGATCGAGTTGTGACCAAGTCCAGAGTTGGGCCCCATCAGCATGAACAGGTTGGGATAGCCCGCGACGAGCACGCCGTTGTATGCCTCAGGCCCATCGACCCAGTCTTCGGCGAGGCTGCAGCCTCCTCTGCCATTGATCTCAATCTCGGTCGCTGGGTTAAAGGTGCGAAACCCGGTGGCCAGAACGATCACATCGACCTCATGAGACGTCCCGTCAGCGGTCACGATGGTTCGCTCATCGATCTCACGGATCGGCTCGGTCACCAGCTCCACATTTTCCCGAGCCAGGGCAGGGTAGTAGTCGTCGGAGAGCAACGCTCGCTTGCACCCAAGTGGATACCTCGGCCAGAGCTTGTCCCGCAGGTCGTGGTCTGCAATCGCTTCCTGGATCAGCTGCATCGTCTGTTTCTGCCAGTGCCCCAGCAGCTTGGGGTTTTGCGTGTAGGCGATCGCTATCGACTCCTGACGGAGATAGATCACCCAACGCCAGAGCCGCTGAAGCCCCGGAACAGCGGCAAACGCCTGCTGAAGCAACGCTGGGATCGGCGTGTCCTTCCTCGGCAGAACCCAAGCAGGTGTCCGCTGAAACAGGGCCAGACGGCCCACCTGTTCCGCAATCGCGGGCACGATCTGCACCGCACTGGCCCCGCTGCCTATCACCGCCACGCGTTTGCCAGTCAGGTCCACATCGTGTCGCCACCGCGCCGAGTGAAACCAAGGCCCCGGAAAGCGGTCGAGACCGTCAATCGCAGGCACGCTGGGGATATGCAGCCCACCGACTGCCAGCACCACGACCTGGGCAATGAGCGGTTCACCCTGCCCAGTCTCAATCCGCCACCGCTTCCGCCGGGCGTCCCAGGAAAGCGAACGGACCTCCGTGTTGAAGCGTGTTTTCTCGTGCAGCGTGTGTCGTGAGGCCACCGTGTCGAGGTAGCTCAGAATCTCCGGCTGCGTGGCATAGTGCCGTGACCAGCGGGGCTGCTGTTCAAACGAGAGGGAGTAAAGATGTGAGGGAATATCGCAGGCACAGCCTGGATAGGTGTTGTCATGCCAGGTCCCTCCAAAGCCGGAAGCCTTCTCCAGAATCAGAAAGTCGCGACGACCGGCCTTTTGGAGCCGGATCGCCATCGCCAGGCCGCCGAAGCCGGCTCCGACGATCACAAGGGGGACCTCCTGTCCTGCCACCGGGATCTCCTTTTTCATCCGTACGGCTCTCGAGTGCTCACGCGAGTCTACTGCCACCCACGTCTGACACGCCCCCGGTTGGAATCCGCTAGCCACCCTGCCATATTGTCGGAGCACTGGGCCCTCCCGGCCCCTCGCCTCGCCACGAAAGACACTCATGAAGATTCACGAATACCAGGCCAAGGATCTTTTGCGGGCAGCAGGTGTGCCCGTTCTTGCTGGGCAGGTGGCCCGCACGCCAGCAGAGGCTGCACAGGCCTTCACCGCTCTTGGGACCCCCGTCTGTGCTGTCAAAGCCCAGATTCACGCTGGTGGCCGAGGCAAAGGCCAGGTGAAGGGCTCGCAGCAGCGGGGCGTCGAGCTTGCCAAGAGCCCCGAAGACGCAGCTCGCATCGCGGAGGGCCTGCTCGACCAGACGCTCGTGACCATCCAGACGGGCCCGGAAGGCCAGGTTGTTCGCCAGGTCTTCGTCGAAAGCGGCTGCAACATCGAGCGTGAACTCTACTGTGCGATCCTCGTTGACCGCGCTGCGGGTTCGCCAGTATTGATCGCGAGCACCGCCGGCGGCATGGACATTGAAGAGGTCGCTGCCAAGACACCTGAGCTGATCCTCACCGAGCCCTTCGATCCTGACCGCGGCCTCGGCAGCTACCAGACGCGGGTGCTCTCCGCAAAGCTCGGCCTGCCCACCTCCAGCTGGCGGGCGGCTGAACAGTTCTTCCGTTCGCTGACGAAGGCCTTTGTGGCGCTCGATGCGTCGCTGCTTGAGATCAATCCGCTCGTGCTCACCAAGGACGGCGGTCTCGTGGCCCTCGATGCCAAGATGACTTTTGACGACAACGCGCTGTTCCGTCACAAGGACGTGCTGGCTCTGCGGGATGAGGCGGAGGAAGAACCCGCCGAGATCCGTGCTGCTGCGGCAGGACTCTCGTACGTCAAACTGGACGGCTCGATCGGCTGTCTCGTGAACGGGGCAGGGCTCGCCATGAGTACGATGGACCTCGTGAAACTTCACGGTGGTGAGCCGGCCAACTTCCTCGATGTCGGTGGCGGTGCCGACGTTGACCAGGTCACCGAAGCCTTCCGCATCATCCTCTCCGACGCGAACGTCAAGGCGATCCTCGTCAACATCTTTGGTGGCATCATGCGATGCACCACGATTGCCAACGCTCTCGTGGAGGCCTCCAAGACGGTGGGCTTCACCGTGCCTCTGGTCGTCCGCCTCGAAGGCACCGAGGTTGAAGAAGGCAAGAAGATTCTCGCCGAAAGTGACACCAGCATCATCACTGCAGATGGCCTCACCGACGCCGCCAAGAAGGTGGTCGCTGCGAGTCAGGCCTAGTGCTTCCGTCCCTCTCTCTCCAACACTTCTTCCCATCCCGCCGGCTCTCGGCTTCCCGCTTTTCGGCTTACTGAACCATGAGCATCATCATCAATCGCGACACTCGCGTGATCTGCCAGGGCATCACTGGCAAGGTCGGTGAGTTCCACACCCGTGGCTGCCTCGACTACGGCACACGAATGGTCGGCGGCGTCACTCCAGGCAAGGGTGGTGAAGAGGTCGCTGGTCTGCCTGTGTTCAACACGGTGGCTGAAGCCCGCGACGCCACCGGCGCCAACGCCACGATGATCTTCGTGCCTCCGCCGTTCGCCGCCGATGCGATTCTCGAGGCCGTTGCTGCAGGCATCGAGACGGTGATTGCAATCACCGAGGGCATTCCAGTCATCGACATGGCCCGAGTGTTGCCCGTCGTGGAAGCGAGCAGCAGCCGGCTCGTCGGCCCCAACTGCCCAGGTGTGATCACTCCGGGCGAGTGCAAGATCGGCATCATGCCAGGCTATATCCACACGCCTGGGCATGTGGGTGTGATGAGCCGCTCCGGCACGCTCACCTATGAGGCGGTCTGGCAGCTGACCCAGCTTGGACATGGGCAGAGCACTTGCGTCGGTCTGGGTGGTGATCCGCTGGTCGGCTCGAGCTTCATCGACATCCTCCAACTGTTTGAAGAAGACCCCGATACACATTCAATCCTAATGATGGGCGAGATCGGCGGCAGCGCTGAAGAAGAGGCGGCCGCCTTCGTCAAAGAGCATGTCACCAAGCCTGTTGCCGCGTTCATCGCAGGACGGACAGCACCTCCCGGCAAGCGGATGGGGCATGCAGGGGCTATCATCTCCGGAGGGAAGGGCACTGCCGAGGCCAAGCTCGAGGCGCTCCGCGATGCTGGCATCGAAATTGCCGAAAGCCCTGCCGACATGGGTGCGGCCATGGTCCGTGCAATCGAGCGACGCTCCTAGAATCCTTTATGAATGTCTGCCTCTTCATCCCGTGTTTCGTCGACCAGATGACGCCGCAGGTGGGGCTGGCGGTCACACACGTGCTCGAGCACCTCGGCCACACGGTGGAATACCGAGATGGCCAGACCTGCTGTGGCCAGCCAAGCTTTAATGCTGGTTACTGGGATGAAGCGAAGGAACTCGCTCTGCGTTCTCTGCGACTGTTCGAAGCTGCTGATGCCGTCGTTGGCCCGAGTGGCTCATGCGTGGCGATGATGCGGGTGTTCTACCCAGAGCTGCTCGCCGGCACACCGCATGAGACCGCAGCACTCGACCTTGCTGCCCGCACCTATGAGTTCGGTGAGTTTCTTGTGGAGAAGCTCGGCGTGACGGATGTCGGTGCCCACTTTCCCCATCGCGTCACGTACCACGACGGCTGCCACGGCCTCCGCGAGCTGCGGATCAAAGAGGCTCCCCGCAAACTGCTCGCTGCCGTTCGCGGCCTGGAACTTGTCGAATGTGACGAAGCGGAGAGCTGCTGCGGATTTGGCGGTCTCTTCAGCGTCAAGTTTCCGATGATCTCCACCGCGATGGCAGAGGTGAAGGGAGGCTCCCTCGCTCGGACCGACGCGGAGTATGTGGTCTCGAGTGACCCCAGCTGCCAGATGCAGCTCGATGGCTGGCTCAGCCGCAACGGCAAGAGCTGCCGCACGATCCACCTCGCCGAGGTCCTCGCCACCGGCTGCACAGAGGCCTCATGAGAACCAAGGCCTCATGAGAGATGGCCTCACAAGAGATTCGGTGACGAGCCAGAGATGCCCCGAGCTCCTACGGCTGTTACCGTGGCAGAGTCGATCCTGCCGGACCGGTTGTCGACCCCGGACCGGTTGTCGACCCCGGAACTGGTGCCGACCCCGGAACTGGTGCCGACCCCGGAACTGAAGCCGCAGATCCTAGGCCATCACTTCCATCAGCAGCAGGCGGCTGAGAGCCACCACCGCCGGCCGGCAGTGAACCGCTTGTAGGCAGTGAACCGGTGGCAGGAGCTGACGATGGATACTCCACCGGCGGCTGTGAGAGCCCCCCCTCCGGCAAGGTGGGCAGAAAGCCGCCAGGGCGATCAGCATCGCCGGTGGGCTCCGCTTCGCCATCCTCACCGACCGAGACAGCCTCATCCACACCCGTCGCTGCGGAGGCATCACCAGCATCCTCAGGCTGTTCTGGCTCCGGCAACGGCCCATACCAGAGCCCAGTTTGATACCGCTGGAGCATTTCGTCAGCCAGACTGTTGGCCACGCCTGACACGTTGGCCAGCATCGCCTCGCCCACGCGAAACTGCACCTCTTCGGGCTGGAAGCGATATTCGGCCGGCAGCTCGGTCGCCATCGACCAGCCGATATGCACGGCCGCCGCAATCACGACACCACTGAGTATGCCCGCCAACCCACCGAGGATGGCGTCGGGAACTGGCCGCAGCCGTGCGGCATACTCGCGGATCCCCGCCTGTGTGCCTCCGACGGTTATCGCCACGCCTGCCAAGAAGATGACCGCAAACGCAGAGAGCGTTGCGTAGCCCTGGGGCACCTCGATCTTGACGAGCATCTCGGCCGTCCAGCCACACAGCGCAAGCGCTGCATCAACCGAGAGCAGCAGGCCAAAGCCAACTAACGTGGAACGAAATCCGCCGAGTTTAATTCCGGCAATGACCATCACCAGGACGCACAGGGCGACAGCTGGATCATCAAGCCGTTGAACGACGGAACTCTCTGCAAGCAGCATCGTGAGCCTCAGTTGGTCACCCGTGTCACTTCGTCGAGCGTGGTTACGCCGGCGAGCACCTTCCGCACGCCATCAATCCGCAGACTCTTCATGCCGGCCTTCCTCGCCGCAATGCGAATCGACTCGATCGACGGCTGTCCCACCAACAGGCCACGAACCTCCGGACCGATCTCAAGCAGCTCGTAGATACCGGTGCGGCCGCGGAAGCCCACACCAAAGCACTCTTTGCAGCCCTTCTCACGGTAGAAGACGGGTGGCTTCTCAGCGCGAATGCCCAAGGCCTTGAGGAGTTCGGGCTGTGGCTCGTACGGCTCGCGACATTTTGGACAGAGGACTCGTACGAGTCGCTGAGCAAGGACCGCCGTCAACGCAGATTGAATCAGGCTTGCCTCAATGCCGATATCGAGCAGACGCGTGATCGTGGTGGGCGCATCGTTGGCGTGGAGTGTGGTAAACACAAAGTGCCCGGTGAGGGCAGCCTGCATCGCAATCTCTGCTGTCTCCTTGTCACGAATCTCACCAACGAGAATCACGTCCGGATCTTGCCGCAACGCAGAGCGGAGAATCTTGGCAAACGTCAGCTCGGCAGCCACGTTGACCGCCGTCTGTGAAACGTTGTCAAGCCGATACTCAATCGGATCCTCAATCGTCATGATGTTGCGGGTCAGGGAATCAATCTCAGAGAGCGCTGAATAGAGCGTCGTCGTTTTTCCAGCACCCGTTGGCCCGCAGACGATCAGCATCCCGTGCGGCCGCTGGATCAGGGACCGCATCGAGTCGAGCATCGCCGGCGCCATCCCCAGGCCGGTCAGGCCACCTTGGACGATGCCCCCATCGGCATCGAGGAGACGCAGCGCAATCTTTTCACCGAAGTTGGTCGGCCCGGAGGCCGCCCGCACATCAAAGGTGCGGCCTTGGTAGCGGGCAGAAAAGGTTCCGTCCTGCGGCCGCCTCCGCTCAGCGATATCCATGTCGGAGAGCACCTTGACCGCAGACACCGCAGGCCGCCCTTCATCTCCGGACAGCGTCGAGACATTCTGCAAGATGCCATCGACCCGAAACCGGACTCCAAACTCGTCACCTTTTTTCGGCTCCACATGAATGTCGGTTGCCCGCATCGTGATCGCCGATTCAAAGATCTCACGAATCGTGGCGACCGCTTTGGAGACCTCTCGGTCCGAGCCATGACTCCCATCCAGCGACGAACCGTCCTTTTTGAGCAGTTCCACAAAGTCGACCGCGTCGCCACCGGAAACCGCTCTACCAGTTGAACGAGACCACTGCAGCTTTCTCTTGAGCGATCGGCCACAGTCACGCCAGAACTCACGTGTGAAGAGCTTCAGGAGCAGCCGCTCCGACTCCATCGCCTTGTTATCACGGTAGAGGAGGTAGCCGATGCCGCCGACGCTCCAGAGCAACAGCAACACAGGCATCACGGTCGGTCCCACACGCAGCAAGGCCAGCAGGGAAATCATGCCCATAAAAATGGCTGCGAAGGTCCATCGCTGTGGCTGGCCGAGGATCAACGCAGCATCCCGCTGGACCCATACACAGCCGGCTGCCCAGGCAACGGTCAGCGCAGCACCGATCCCCAGCCACACAATGAACCAGACCGAGGGTTCTGCCATCAGGCCTCCCACACCCAACCTCCTCCGCAACAACCGCAGATGGTCCGGCCTCCGCCGGGAGACCCCACAGAACTTCAGATCGTCATCCCAGTGCTCT
>JADHNY010000061.1 GCA_016779265.1 Pirellulales bacterium
TCGCCGTCACGCTCTTCCCGCAGCCGCTCTCACCGACGAGTCCAAGGGTGCGGCCTCGATGGATCGAGAGCGACACACCATCCACCGCTGGCACACGGCCTGCCTGGGTGTGGAAGGCAGTCACGAGCTGGTCGATCGCAAGCAGGGGCGTGTCGGTGGTGTGATCAGTCATACGGCGTTGCAGTTGAGAGCCGCCAGGCGGCGTGGACGGATTACTTGCGGGCCTCGCGGAGCCTCGGATCGGTGGCCTCCTGCAGCCCCTCCCCGACCAGATTGTACGACAGCACCGTCAGAAAGATGGCCACGCCTGGAAACACCACCAGCCACCACATCTGCAGGTTGCTACGGGCATCGTTGAGCAGGCTACCCCAGCTCACCGACGGCGGCGGCGGCCCAAATCCCAGAAACGAGAGCGAGCTTTCGATGAGGATTGCAGAAGCGATCCCGAACGTGATCGGTACCAGCACCGGAGCGAGAGCATTCGGCAGGATGTGCCGCAGCATGATCCGCACGGGCCCCGCCCCAGCGGCGCGGGCCGCCATCACAAACTCACTCGACCGCAGCCGGAGAAACTCCGCCCTGGCCAGCCGTGCAATGCCGGTCCAGCCGGTGAGTCCGATGATAGCCATGGTCTTCCAGATCGAAGGCTGATCAACAAAGGCCACCAGGGCCAGGATCAACACGAGCGTGGGAATGCACATCACCACCTCGATCAGCCGACTGGCGAGCATGTCCACCCAGCCACCGAAGTAGCCAGCGGTCGCACCCACCGTGATCCCGATGGTGCCCGCCAGGCCCATCGACACAAACCCCACCAGCAACGCCACGGTGGTGCCATGCACCATCTTGGCAAACACGTCGACGCCATACTGGTCGGTGCCGAACAGATTACGGCGACTCGGCTTCCCCTGGTCGCGAGCAGGATTGGCGGGCTCACCAGGCCACTCGTTGTCGCGGACCGAGCGATACGGATCCTGAAAGACGAGCGGCCAGATCGCCCAGCTCTCGGGATCCTTCTCAGCAAGGTTGGCTGGATAGGTGCCACGAAAGCGATCCTTGGCAAAGATCACCGGCTCCAACGAGCGATCGAAGTAGCTCAGGCAGGGAAAGTAGATGGTGCCTTTGTATTTGCAGACGACCGGCTTGGTGCCGGCGATGGCCGGAGCGAAGGTCGCCACCAGCACCAAGAACAGCACGAAGCCGAGGGCAGCCATCGAGAGCTTGCGGCCACGAAACCGCCGCCAGGCTTCCGACCAGAAGCCCTTCGCTTCCGAAGGACTGGAAGACCGCGTCATGGGTGCCGTTTGGTCGCTGCTCATTCCACGCTGACCCTCGGATCGACCCAGGCGTAGAGCATGTCAGCCACGAGCTGTCCGGCGAGCGTCAGCACACTAAACATGAACGTCAGGCCCATAATCGTGGGATAGTCTCGCTCGCGGATGCTCTCAAAAAACAGCCGGCCCATGCCCGGCCAGGTGAAGATCTGTTCGATGATCACCGAGCCGCCAAGCAGTGCTGGCAGCGAGAGCCCAAGCAAGGTCACCAGCGGAATCAGCGTGTTGCGAAAGCCGTGGTGTACAAGCACCCGCCAGGGCCCAGCCCCCTTCGCCTTAGCCGTACGGATGTAGTCCTGACGAACCACCTCCTGCATGTTGGCGTGGATAAATCTGCTGTACCACGCCAGGCTCACATACGACTGGCAGATCACAGGCAGAATCGCATGCCGCGCCATATCGGTGGTGCGTGCCAGCCAGGAACTCTCCACCGTGATTCCATCACCCCGCATGCCAAACAGTGGCAGTTCCCAGGCGGTGTCCCGAAGCCAGACGGCAAAGATGATCTGCAGGAAGAGGGCCGCAACAAAAGTGGGAAAGGAATAGAGCACATACAGCCCAAAGCTGACCGCCCGCTCATCGACCGCGCCACTGCGGGCAGATGCGTAGAGCCCCAAAGGGATCGACAGCACCCAGGTCAGCAGCAGGGCCGAGCCTGAGAGTGCGAGCGTCGGGCCGATCCGCTCGCCAATCAGCCGTGCCACGGGCTGCTTTCGGGAAATCGAGCGACCGAGATCACCGCGAGCGACGTTCCCAACCCAGACGAAGTAGGCGGTGTACCAGGGCTTATCGAGCCCGTAGGCCTTCTTCATGCGTTCGATGTCGGCGGGATTGAGCTTCCGGCTCGGATCGGTCTCGCCAATCGCGATCGTCAGCGGCGTGCCAGGCATGGCGCGAGCGAGCCCATAGACGATCCCAGTGATCATCACCAGAGTCACGACCGCCAGGGCCATGCGACGAATGAGATACGAGACCATCGCGTCTGCTCTCGAGAGGACACCCACCGCTGCCAGACGGCGGAAGCGACTGGAGGGTCACTGCTGGACAGGCTTCCAGAGGCTGCTGAAGCCGGGCGAGTAGTTGTAGGGTCCACGAGGACTAAAGACGTACCCCCGCACATCCTTAGAGAAGCCGTAGAAACTGTTTCTCCAGTAGAGCCAGGTATAGGGCTGATCGTCGTAGAGGATTTCTTGGATGCGGGAGTATTTCTCGGCCCGCTTCGCACGATCGAGTTCACGCCGCCCTTCGTCGTAGAGCTGGTCAACTTCCGGATTGGAGTAGTTGACGAAGTTGCGGCCAGCCCCGGTCCGCCAGATGTTCTCGCTCGTATCTGGGTCGGTGCCGGTTCCCCATCCACCGAAGTAGGCCTCGAACTTGTGCTCAAGCGTGAACTGCTGCAGTACCGTCGACTCCACCGGTCGCACGTTCACCCGCACGCCGATCCGGTCGAGGCTCTCCTGCAGAAGCGTGCAGATCGCCACCCGCAGCGGCTGGTTGCTCGTCAGGATCGAAAACTCAAACGGCACAAATCGGCCATTGATCTCTTTGTCACGGATGCCGTCGTTGTCATGGTCGATCCAGCCCGCCTCATCGAGCAGGTTTTCAGCGGCGTCGAGGTCCTGCCGGTAAGGCTCAAGCTTCTTCCTCGTCGCCATCCAGCTCGTCTTATGAAACACACCGGTGGCTGGCTCGTAGAGGCCGTAGCAGAGTTTCTCGAGCATCCGTTCATGGTCGAAAGCGTAGCTCATCGCTCGCCGCACGCGACGGTCTGAGAAGTAAGGCGTACTGACGTTCCAGCCGAAATGAAAACTGACCCACTCCAGTGACGTCGCCTTCGTGTTCCGCTCGTAGAAATCGTCACCGACAGTCTGTGTTGTCCACTGTTCGGGCAGCAGGATCATCTCGTCGATCTCACCGGCCTTCAGCGCCAGCAGCGATGTGTTCGGGTCTTCGATAATCCGAAACCGGATCTCTTCGAAGAACGGCTGATCCCGCACCTGCTCACCGTTGACGGTGTGCCAGCTCTCGCGACGTCGCAGCACAATCTGCTGGCCGCGTGTCCGCTCCACGATCTCGTAGGGACCGCCTGAGACCGGCTGCTGCTCAAGCTTCACATGCGCTGAACTGTCCTTCAGCGTGGGATCATCTTCCCACGTCGCCTCGTAGACATGCTTCGGCAGCACCGGAAAGTTGATGTTCCAGACATTGGTCGCAAAGGGCTGCTTGTGAAAGAAGACAAGCGTCTGGTCGTCATAGGCGTGCACCCACTTCAGCTGATCCGTGCCACTCCGCACCGCCGGCACCGGAACCCGCGGATCCATGATCACCTGGAATGTGAACGACACATCGTGGGCGGTGATTGGCTCCCCATCGCTCCAGACGAGATCGTCTCGCAAGACCACCTTATCGAGCAGGCCATCCGCACTCGTCTGCCAACTCACCACGGCATCAGCAAGCGCAAATGGCTCCATCCGTCGGTCGAAGGAAAACAGCCCAAAGCCGGTCAGGCCAAGCACGTCGAACTCTGCCGTGGAGCTGATCAGGATCGGATTGGTGCTACCCACATCCGCTGGGATATGGCGATTGACCGACGCCGAGAGGTCTGCCTGCCCCTCATCGGCCACGCGGCCGAGCGCCGAGAGGATCTTGGCGTTGGCCTCCACCGAGTCGTTGATCAGTGCCAACGCCTCTTCGGGCGTGGCCAGCTGTGGCTCAGCGGCCTGCTCTTCCCGCAGGCTCACCACCGCGTCGAGAACGGGGCGATCAATCCAGGTGGCTCCCTGGGAAAGTTCTTCAAGGGGCGGTGGATCAAACGGCTCAAGCAGCCGCTCCAACGGGGCGGCATTCTGAGAGCCGAGGGCAGACTCCGGCGTCATCTCTTCCAAGGCGTCGGGGTCGTCACCGCAGCCGGTAAGGACCAGCAGCAGCATCGCCACGGCTGTCACGCCAGCGTGTCGTGAACGTGTCCAACGCCGCCTTTCACCCGGGAAAAAAGTGAAAAGACGCCCTGTTGTTTGTTTCGATCCGAGTCGCTTTCTCACGCCAGTGCTCCGTCGGGGTGGCAGCGTACCCTGCAAACCCGCGATCGTAGCGCCGTTGCAATGCGGCGGTCAACAGAAACCGTCAGGTCTCATCCATCGGCGGCTGCGACTCGACGGGGGACGGAAACCGATGTCCCATCTTCTCGCGTTTTGTCGCGAGATACCGCTGATTGTGCTCATTGACCGGCGGCAGGATGGGCACCTGATCAACCACCTTGAGGTCAAAGCCCCCGTAAATAAATGCGTCGGTTTTCTTCGGATTGTTCGTCAGCAGCCGCACCTGCTGCAGTCCGAGATCCTTCAGCAGCTGAATGCCGACGCCATAGTCGCGGGAGTCTGCCTTAAAGCCGAGGGCAAGGTTCGCCTCGACAGTATCAAGCCCCTGATCCTGCAGCTGGTAGGCACGAATCTTCTCGACCAGCCCAATGCCTCGTCCTTCTTGCGGCAGATAGACGAGCACACCCGCTCCCTCACGGGCGATCATATCGAGCGCCATTCGCAACTGATCACCGCAGTCGCAGCGGAGACTATCGAGCAGATCCCCAGTGAAACAGGAGGAGTGCAGCCGCACCAGAGGCGCGGTGGCTTTTGCAAGATCACCAAACGCGAGCACGATCGGCTGCTGGCTCTCAAACTTGACGTTGTAGGCGATCAGACGGAAGTGTCCCCACTTCGTTGGCAGGTCTGCCTCTGCCACTCGCTCAACAAGCTTCTCACGAGCCCGACGGTAACGGATCAGCTCCTCGATCGAGATCATCTCCAGGCCATGCTGCTCAGCCAGCGCGACAAGGTCGTCGTGGCCCGCGCGATTGCCCGTTTCGTCGAGAATTTCGCAGACGACCCCAGCCGGTGGAAGGCCTGCCAGGCGTGCGAGATCGACCGCAGCCTCGGTGTGTCCTGCCCGCCGCAGCACCCCACCTTCCTTGGCCACCAGCGGAAACAGGTGACCTGGTCTGACAAAGTCTGCCGGCGTGCTGGTGGGATCGAGAATCGCCGCGATCGCCGTGGCCCGCTCACCCGCCGTGATGCCGGTGCGGGCAGTGCGATGGTCGACCGGTACCGTGAAGGCCGTTCCGAGTGGTGTGGAGTTCGACTCCACCATCATGGGGAGGTCGAGCCGCTTGGCGACATCGGGCAGGATCGACATGCAGACCTGTCCACGACCGTGCCGAAGCATGAAGTTGACGACCTCGGTATCGGCCGCCGTTGCCCCACAGACAAAGTCGCCTTCGTTCTCACGATCCTCGGCATCGACCACGATCACGATCTGCCCACGCCGAAAGGCCTCGATCGCTGCTTCCACCGACGAGAACCGCTCCGGATCCGTATGCTCGACCATATCGCTCAATACTACTCCTCGCGCTCACGACAGCACCGACAAAGAGGCCCTGCCAGACGGCACCACGACGCGGACGACAGTCGCCAACGCCGAACTGCAACAGTTCAGTATAGGATGCCGCAACCCGGCGGATAGCTGCCCACGCCATCATCTGGCGGCCAGAGAGCACCGCAGCTGGCGTTTCGTGACGGTCGTGAGGAGAAGATGCTCAACCGCGAAGAGTTCGTCGAGCAGGCACACTTTTTTCGGGCATTCGCTGGCCGCATGGCGGAAGGCGTGGCTGCCCAGGAGGCCCTGCGGCTGATCGCCGAGGAGGTGCTCGCCACCACCAAACTGCCGATGGCGATCGACTATCTCGTCGGCGAACTGAAACTCGTCGGCACCCTCTCCACGGCGATGGCGAGAATCTCCCATTACTTTACCCCCTTCCAGACCTTCGTCATCTCCGCTGCCGAAGAGGAGGAGGGCCGCTTCGACATGCGGATCGCCCTCGACATCCTGGAGAAGGAGGCGGCCTACCGCGGTGAGGATGCCACCCCAGAGGGTCTCTTCTTCTATCGCTTCGAATGCCTCTCACGGAACCGGCTCGACTACAGCAAAGGCCTCACATCGATTGCCGCCGATTCGGTCTTCGACGATGCCTGGCGGGAGTGGATCACGACGGTCAGCAGACAGGTAGGGTTCATCGACCTCGCCGATTTGGTCTACATCCGCAGCGAGGAGTACTGGCGGCTGGAATCGCGAGCTGCGGCTGCAGTGGGCCGTGAGCCTCCCCTGCCTGATCGTCCAATTCTCTTTGGCAGTCGTGAAGGCCGCATCGCTCGGGCCAACCGTGGCAAAGATCCGCTCTTCTTTTTTTCTGCCCTGCAGCGACAGCTCAGCTATCCAGTTGTCCCCAGGCCGAAGAGGCCCGCTCCTGCCGAAGAGACGCCGGCACTGCTGGCCCGTCGGATTGAGCGGCTCGAGATGCGGGTCAAGCTGCTGGAAGAAGAGTCCCGAGGCGGGATCGATCTGGCGAAGTTCGATCCGAAGAACATACCGCAGCCCTTCGATGGGTAGAGAGACAAGCCATGGCAACCCTCCGAGCTGACGCAGAAGCGATCTGGCAGGCGGCGATTGCGGCGGTGGCCCCTCAGCAGCTGGTGGAAACACGGCTCTCGGTTGAGGCAGGCGATCTCTGCTGCGATGGCCGGCCGTTGCAGCCTCCGGTTCAGCTCACCGCGGCGAAGCGGATTGTGGTTGTCGGTGGCGGCAAGGCTGCCGCCAGTCTCGCCGAGGGCCTTGAGCGGGTGCTTCCGGCGGAGATGCCGGTCGCAGGGCTCATTGGCGTGCCGGAGGGCTGCGGACGAAGTCTGCCGAGAATTGAAGTCCGTGAGGTCCGGCCGGCGGGACGCAATGAACCCACCGAGGCCTGTGTGCTGGCCACACGGCAGATGTGCGACATGCTGGCAGGGCTCTCGGCCCACGACATCGCCATCGCTGTGATTACCGGAGGGGGCTCGGCGATCCTGACCTCACCCATGCCGGCGATTCCACTCAGCGAGGTGATCGCGACGACGCGTTGGCTCTCCGAACAAGGTGCTGACATCGGACAGCTCAACCGAGTGCGACAGGCTCTCAGCGATGTTAAAGCTGGCGGACTGGCAAGGCACTGCCGTGCCGGCAGACTTGTGGCGGTGGTGATCTCTGATGTCATTGGCGATCCTCTCGCCACAATCAGCTCCGGGCCCTGCATGCCCGTGGAGATCGATGCCGCTGAGGCGCTCGCGATCCTGGAGCAGTTTGGAGCAGTGAAGGCGGGTGTCGGTCCCACGATCGTAGCGCATCTTCACAAACATGCTTTGGAGGCAGCGGTGGAGCCTGCCGAGAGTGCCACGCAGTCGACTGAGCCTGCGACTGCAGGACAGTGGCAGACACCTGCGGGCTGTGTGGTGAGCCATCACCTGCTCTGTTCCAATGCCATGGCGGTGGAGGCCGCCGCCGCAGAAGCCGCCCGCCGGGGCTACGTCGTGCGGGTCCGGCATGCCGACCCCAGCGTCCACGAGACAGCGACACAGGTGGGACAACGGCTCGCCGATGAAGCGGCGGCCTGCGGCATTGGTGGAGCCGGTCAACGCCTGGCGATCATCGAAGGTGGTGAAGCGACCGTGCAGCTGCCCGCTGACCATGGCCTTGGTGGACGCAATCAGCAGACTGTTGTGTCTGCGGTTACATCCGTCCTCGCTCGTAAACCGTGGCCTCGCGGCCTGCTGATCGCGAGCCTTGGCACTGATGGCGAGGATGGCCCCACGTCCGCCGCTGGTGGAATGGCCGACATGGGCATCGTGACTGCCCTCACACAGACGGATGGATCACTCGCAGATGCTCTCCGCCGCTGCGATGCCTATCCGCTGCTCGCACAGGCGGGTGGGCTGATCCACACCGGTCCCACAGGCACCA
The DNA here is from genome assembly GCA_016779265.1 of Pirellulales bacterium. Taxonomy (GTDB): domain Bacteria; phylum Planctomycetota; class Planctomycetia; order Pirellulales; family UBA1268; genus M30B53. The sequence goes on from JADHNY010000061.1 coordinate 8,154, forward strand.
ACGTGGCTGACGTGCGAATCATGCTGCTCGAAAACCCACCCCGCACGACACCGCCAAACGGTGCAACATCCCACGGCCTGCCATCCGCAGACGCCGCGGTCGATGGCTGAACAGTGCGAACGGCCTCCGAGGCTCAACGAGCGTCAGACGTCGCAGGCGTTGACCGCTTCACGCAGCCCGGCATAAGGATCACGCGTGGGGATAAACTCCTGGCCAACGAAGCCCGGATACTCCAGCTCAACCAGCTTTCGCATGATGGCTGGGTAGTTGATCTCTTGTCGGTCGTCGAGTTCGCCACGGCCTGGATTACCGGCGGTGTGAACGTGGCCGATCACATCGCGATGCTCTTCGAGTCGGCGGATCACATCACCATGCATGATCTGCACGTGATAGATGTCGAAGAGGATCTTCATCCGCTCCGAACCGACCTTCCGCACGACATCGGCCAGCCAGTCGACATCATCACCCTGGTAGCCCGGGTGGCCCTTCATCGGGTGCGAGTCATCGCGCGTGTTGAGGTGCTCAATGCAGATCGTGACTCCACGCTTCTCTGCATGCTTCACCACCCGAGAGAGTCCCTTGATGCAGTTCTCAGCCGCTTCATCGAGGGGGATCTCACCACTCGAGGGATCTTCAGCGTCTCGCCACTTAAAGCCCGTAAAGGCGATCACTGATGGGAAGCCCGCATCAGCCGCTGCGTCGATGCTCTCGGTCGTGCAGGCGATCAGTTCGTCGTGATACCGCGGGTTGTTAAAGCCCCGCATGAACGACTTACCCGGCATCCCATTGGAGACGATCGCCGAGGTCAGACCGTGCTTCTTGATCGCATCCCAGGTGTTGCGAGGCGCCAGTTCGATCGACTGGCAGCCGAGCTGACGGGCCACCTCACACATCCGCTCGATATCCCAGCTGGGAATCTCGGGATTGTCGTTGGCAGCGTGGAAGCACCAATAGACAATCGACTGCCGGATCCCACCGGCACCACCTCGCTCGCTCTCTTCCGCCGTCCGAGCCGACCCGGCTGTCAGCCCTGCCGCGATCGCGCCTCCTGTGAGAATTCCGCCTGCGGCAAGTCCATGAAGAAGGTCACGACGAAGGATGCGGTCTGGCATGGGATCTCCGGGGTTTCGAAACTGGTACACGGCCGTACAACGATGAGTCTACCCCAAGCCTGTCAGCCCTGCCGGCCTTTCTGACGGCCCGCCAAGCCGCCCTCTGCCCCAACCGAGAAAGTCTCCACATGCCCTCCCTGAAGCGAATCCTGGTCACCGGCGGTGCCGGCTTCCTCGGCAGCCACCTCTGCGAACGGCTTGTCGCCGACGGTCACGACGTGATCTGCGTCGACAACTTCTTCACAAGTCAGAAGACGAATGTCGTCCACCTGCTCGACCATCCCAACTTCGAACTGGTGCGGCACGACATCATCCATCCGATCTGGCTGGAGGTCGACGAGATCTACAACCTGGCCTGCCCAGCCGCACCAGGGCATTACCAGTTCAACCCGATCAAAACGATGAAGACCTCCGTCATGGGGGCCATCAACGTGCTCGGCATGGCCAAACGCTGCCGAGCCAAGGTGCTCCAGGCTTCTACCAGCGAGGTCTACGGCGACCCGGAGGTCCATCCACAGACCGAGGACTACCGCGGCGCGGTCAACCCGATCGGCCCACGGGCCTGCTACGACGAAGGCAAGCGTGCCGCCGAAACCCTGTTTATGGACTACCACCGCCACAACGGCGTCAACGTCCGCATCGTGCGGATCTTCAACACCTACGGCCCGCGGATGCACCCCTTCGACGGCCGCGTGGTGTCCAACTTCATCCGCCAAGCCCTCGCCGGTGAACCGATCACCCTCTTCGGTGATGGCTCCCAGACCCGCAGCTTCTGCTACCGAGACGATCTCGTCGACGGCATGATCCGCATGATGAACGGACCAGACGACTTCCCGGGCCCGGTCAACATCGGCAACCCTGGCGAGTTCACCATCCGCGAACTCGCCGAGATGACGCTCGAACTGACAGGCTCCACATCCCCGCTGATTGAGAAGCCGCTCCCAGTCGACGACCCCGAACGCCGACGCCCCGATATCTCCCTGGCCGCGTCGCGTCTGGACTGGCAGCCGACTGTCGCACTTCGTGAAGGCCTCACCACGACCATTGACTGGTTCCGTTCGGTCCACCTCGACGACTTCCGCGCCCCAACGCCCAACTTCTAGCACGCATTCGCGAGAGGTGGCCTGGATGCCGCTCTGCCGCTGCTGCGGTTCACAAAGTGGCGAAAAGCGTGGAACGCTCCTCGAGCACCCGCCGACCATGCCGCCTCCCTCCCACGAGAACGGCCTGTTTTGCGGGTTTTCCAAGCGTTTTTTGATCTTCGCCGGTCGGCCGATTTTCGCTACTCTCCCCGACCCTCACACGTCCCCAGCAGCACACGCTGGCAGGGCGCGGGTGTCAAACACACGTTAGGAGTCGACCTGTCATGGATCGCCAGGAACTCACCGCCGTCGTCCTCGACCTCCTCGAGAAGGAGACGGGCGAGACCTATGAGCAGCTCGAGGATTCGACCTCGCTGCGCGAGGGGCTCAACCTGGACTCCCTGGATATGGCAGGCCTCGTGCTGCATATCGAGAGCCACTTCAGCGTTCAGATCGAGACAGAACTGCTTGAGAGCATCGAGACCGTCGGCGACCTGCTGACGATGCTCGAAGGAAAGATCGCGGACACACGCAGCCGAAAGGCCGCTTGATCCGCAACGCGTTTGCGTGACTTCAGACAGACAGGGGCGGATGTGACCAGCGTGCAGCAGCCATGCCGGCTTCCAGTTGTGGCTTTTGAGTCGCTGGCGGTCCCGCTTGCTGATGTGGGACCGCTCCGCTCGGCGGCCGATCCTAACGGCAGCCCTCCGCTCCCGAAGCGGTTTCTACGACATGCCGACGAGCAGTCGGTCGTTGCCGTGCGAGCCGTCCAGCAGGCGGTCTCCGCACAGGGTGGTCTCGACTGCCGCAGCCATGGGGTGATCGCTGCTCCATGTCAGGCCGGCCGAATCGCCAGCAGCCGCACTCTCTCACAGTACGCCACCGGCGGTGGCGTGACCGTGTCGACACACATCGTGCCACAGTCTTCGATGCACGCGGTCGCCGCCGCGGTCAGTGTGGGGCTGGGCATGCATGGCCCGTCACTCGGTGTTGGTGGCGGTGTCACTGCAGTGGCGGAAGGCCTGCTCACAGCAGCCGCTTTTGCTGACACGCCAGGTGTCGACGGCTGGTGGCTGGTGGCCAGTGAACTGAGAGGTGAACCACGGCTTACCGCTGACGGAGAGGCCGCTGACACTGCCTACGCCGTTGTCGAAGCGGTCGCCCTTTTCATCGCTCCCGCCGAAGCCTCGGCCCACACACCCCGGTGGTGGCTGCCGGTCGCCACGAGCACCAGCGAAATCGCGACCAAATCCTGCACCCGCGACCTTGGGCTCACTGCCTGGATTGAAATGCGGCTCCTTGCGGCATCTGCCAAGGAGGCCGCATGACGACGCCGACGACATCACCTTCACGTCTGCCGGTGGCGATCACGGGCATGGGTATGCACACGCCGCTAGGCCATGACTTTCAGAGCGTCGCCGAAGCGTTGATGGCAGGCCGCTCAGGCATTCGCGAGATCGACCTGGTCGACTCTTCGCGAGCCCTGCGGCAGTTTGCCGCACCGGTCGATCCCATCCCCATCTGTGAAGGCCACAGCTCCCGCTCACTCGGCCGCGGCGAGGCGGCCCACGCCAGCCGGCTTGAGCAGCTCTGCGGGAGCGCAACGACAACCGCCTATCGAGCGAGTGGTCTGGCTACCCGCCCGGGCCTGCGTGTCGGCCTTGTGCTCGGCATCGGCGCAGAACAGCTCAAAACATGGGAGGCCGATTTTCTCGCCGGAGGCGATGCGGTCTTCGACGGAGCACGTCAGCCCTGCATTGCAGCACGCATCGGCCAGAGCCTCGGCCTCACCGGCCCCTGCATCACGGTTGCTGCTGCGTGTGCCTCGAGCGGTTATGCACTGGCGGTGGCCCATCGCTGGATCTCGTCAGGTCGTGTCGATGCCTGCCTCGCGGGGGGCGGCGACGTAATCAGCCCCCTGGCACTGGCAGCCTTCTACAACCTACGGGCACTCTCACGTCGGGATGACGACCCTGCCAAAGCATCCCGTCCATTTGACAAGGCCCGTGATGGGTTTGTGATGGGCGAAGGCGCCGCCATGTTCATGCTTGAACGGGAAATCGATGCCCGCAGCCGCACCGCTGCGATCCATGGCCTGCTCGCTGGAGCTGGAATGTCGAGCGATGCCTCACACATGGTGGCTCCCTGTGCAGAGCCCGCCGAAGCCACCCGCGCCATCGAGCGAGCCTTGGCCGATGCTGGCGTGACACCCGATGCGATCGATTACGTCAACGCCCATGCTGCCGGCACACCAGTCGGCGATGCGGCCGAAGCCCTTGCCATCCGTCGAGCACTCGGTGACGCCGCTGACCGCGTCCCGGTCAGCTCCACCAAGAGCATGTCTGGTCACCTTGTCAGCGGTGCGTCTGCCTTCGAGGCGGTTGCCTGCCTGGCTGCTTTCGACCGGCAGTCGCTCCCTCCCACGATTAACCTCGACGATCCCGACGAGGCCTGTCCGCTCAACCATGTTGCTCACCAGGCGCGTCCGGCTCGTGTCCGCACAGCCTTGAGCAACTCCTTTGGGTTCGGAGGCTCCAACCTCTGCCTCGTCCTGAAGGCTGCCTGATACCTGTTCCCCGAAAGGAGTCACGGATGACGATCCTCACCACCGCCCCAGCACATTACGCCCCGCCGGCCACTGCTGCCGACCTGGCCAGCCTGCTTGAGCAGCTCGTCGCCGACTGGCACACCATCGAGCCTGCTCACAGCCACGAGGGCCTCCAAGGCCGTGTCTGTGACAATCATCGCTTTAACTTCCTCCTCTGGCATGAGGAAGACATCGCCCGTTCACGCGATGTGACAGACACCAAGATCGCCGAAGTGAAGCGGGCCATCGACGGCTACAACCAGGCACGCAACGATGCGATCGAAAAGACCGACGACTGGCTGGTGAATGAGCTGGCCGCCCGCGGGATTTCGGCCCCGGCTGACGCCCCGGCCTCCACGGAGACCCCTGGTGCAGCCCTCGACCGGCTCTCCATCCTTGAGCTGCGTCGCTACCACATGCAGGAGCAGCTGGAGCGGACCGATGCCACGCAGGAGCATCTGGAAAAGGTCGCCCACAAGATGGCGGTCCTCGACCTGCAAAGGACGCACCTCACCGAGGCGATCGACCGGCTCCTCGCTGAGATCTTTGCTGGCACGCGGCCACTGCGTGTCTACCGGCAGATGAAGATGTACAACGACCCCACGATGAACCCCTACCTCTACAAGGCCCGGCGGGCAGCGGCGTAGCAACCGCCCGCCGCGTGACGGTAGGCTTTGCGGGTCCCTTTCACGAAGGATCCGCCTCATGTTGCGTCGATATCGACTGTCGTTCGTTGCTGTCGCATTCGCCTGGTGCCTCGCTTCGGCGTGGGCCCTTCCGGAAGCGGTCTGCCAGGAGGTCGTCGCTGAAGCAGCGGCAGTGCCGGCGGCTGCAAAGGCACCATCGTTAGCAGAGACGATCGATACCAGGTTTGGGGTCGTGGTCGGCTACATGGCGTCGGTGCTCTTCTGGGAGCCGGTCCAGGCCATCCCCATTCCGCTGATCGTGCTGATCCTGCTGTGTGGATCCGTGTTCTTCACGATCTACTTCGGCTTCCTCAACATCCGTGGCTTCAAGCACGCGATCGACATCACCCGTGGTCGTTACGACAACCCGAACGACCCCGGCGAGATCTCGCACTTCCAGGCTCTCACCTCAGCCCTGAGCGCCACCGTCGGCCTTGGCAACATCGCCGGAGTCGCAGTGGCGATCCAGACCGGCGGGCCTGGTGCCGTGATCTGGATGATGCTGATTGGCCTGTTTGGGATGACGGCCAAGTTCAATGAGTGCACGCTCGCCCAGGTCTACCGCAAGGTGCATCCCGACGGCACCGTCGACGGCGGGCCGATGTACTACCTGGAGATCGGCCTGCAGCAGCGTGGGATTCCATTCCTCCTGGCCAAGGCCTTCGGACTGGTCTTCGCGCTGTTCTGCATCGGCGGATCCTTTGGCGGCGGCAACATGTTTCAGGCCAATCAGGCCACCTCGGCCATCCGTGGCATGGTCGGCAGTGCGTTCGGTGTGACCAGCGGTCGCATCGACTGGGCGATTGGAGCGGTGCTCGCCTTTCTCGTTGGCCTAGTGATCATCGGTGGCATCCGTCGCATCGGTCAGGTGACCGAGAAGATCATCCCGCTGATGTGCGGCATCTATGTCTTGGCCGGGCTGGTGATTCTGGCAATGCGAGCAGACCAGATCCCGGCGGCCGCTGCGTTGATTGTTCGGTCGTGTGTGTCACCGGAAGCTGCCTTTGGTGGCTTTATCGGCGTTCTCGTGCAGGGCATTAAACGGGCAGTCTTCTCCAACGAAGCGGGAGTCGGATCCGCAGCCATTGCACACGCCGCAGCCAAGACCGATGAACCCGTTCGCGAAGGCATGGTGGCGATGCTCGGCCCATTCATCGACACGGTGGTGATCTGCACGATGACCGCTCTGGTGGTCATCGTCAGCGGCGCCTACGCCGAGCCGGCTGCTGGCGAAGGGGTCGAGATGACCCGTTGGGCCTTCGCTGAAACATTCAGCTGGTTTCCGATCGTGCTGAACATTTCAGTCTTCCTGTTTGCCTACTCGACGATGATCAGCTGGTCGTACTACGGCGAAAAGGCCTGGCAGTATCTCTTCGGTAAGTCGCGAGAGGCTGTGATCTCCTACCGCGTCATCTTTCTTGGCTTCATCATCCTGGGCGCAGTCGCGTCACTGCAAAACGTGATCGACTTCTCTGATCTGATGATCCTTTCGATGGCTTTTCCCAACGTGATCGGCGGTATCATCCTCGCCCCACGGGTGAAGACCATGCTCAAGGACTACTGGGCCCGCTACCAGAGCAACGAGTTCACAACCTACCGCTAAGGCCTCGCATCACCCGCATTCTTCCGTGAGATCCCACCATGCCACTCTCCGCCAGCTGTGTGATCGTGCCGATCGACTTCTCTGAAGAGTCGCCCCGCGCGATTGCAGCCGCCCTGCAGTTTGTCGACTCCGACACCCACCTGCATCTGATCCATGTGATGCCGCCTCTGGAGACGATGTCACCAGGCTTCATCATGGGCAATCTCACCGACGACATCCGACGGCAACGGGTGCAGGAAGCCCTTGGCGAACTCGCCGCTGCCTCCAATGCCAGCGACGCCACCCTGGCGGTCGCGATCGGAACTCCGGGCTTGGAGATCGCCGACTACGCCCGCGCTCAGGCTGCCGACCTGATTGTGATACCGTCCCACGGCTATCAGGGTGTGAAGAGGCTGTTTCTCGGAAGCGTTGCTGAGCGTGTGCTCCGCCACGCTCCCTGCAACGTCTATGTGGTGCGTCGCAGCGATGCAGAGTAGCTCCGTAGATCGACTCACAGATCTCCGGAGAGGCCGACTACTTCTCGACCTTCTCATAGGTCACCAGCACATGACCACTGGCCGCAGCTGAGAAGAACTGTGTTGGCCGCTCTCCACCATCCATCGCCAGGCAGACCCGCCGGGTCTTTTCACCAAGTTCATAAATGCCTGGGTAGGTGCGGCCAACGTTGTTGCCATCGTTGGTCTCGGTGATCGTGAGGTCAACCGTCTTCGGGTTGGTTTCCTCGTCCACAAAACTCGTGCCCCGGGCGACCGTGTCACCATTCATCACGAGCGCCCAGTCTCCGTTGGGCTCATTGATGACCATGATCCGTCGCACATTTTCCGAGTCATCGAGCGTGCCATTGGCGTCAATGCTGATGACCTGCCAGGTTCCGGCCATCGCCTGATGGTCATTCGCCCGGGCTGCCGCTGGCAGCCCGACCAGCGATGCCATCGCGAGAGCAAAGGCTGCCGTCAGTCCACGACGAGAACAGATCCGCGCTGCAGAAGGAGTCGTGAGAGAAGCATTAAACATGGAAAGACCTCCGCGGAAAAAGGACGGGCAACCTTGGCGCTCCTCCTACCATCGCACAGCCGAGCCCACGAAGCCAGAGTGGCCGAACAGGCGGGAGCGGGGCTACATTACCTTTACCTTTGGGACCACACAGCAGCGGCGGTCACCGCTGCACGCACACCCGCCCCCTCGCACAAGGAACCCTGCCATGCGGCATCTCTCACTTCTCGCCACGCTGATCGCATGCACGTTCGCGGCTCTTCCCATCTGCTCCGTTTCGGCAGAGGAGGCGACGGGCTGGCTGCAGTGGCGGGGCCCCAGTCGCGATGGGTTTGTGGAAGGGGCTGCCTGGCCTGATGAACTCACGGCCGACAGTCTCGAACAGGTCTGGCAGGTCGCCGATCTTGGCCCGAGTTACTCCGGACCTCTGCTGACCAGCGACCTGGTGATCATCACCGAGACCCGTGACGAGGCGACCGAGCATGTGCAGGCCTTCGACCGAGCGACTGGCGAGCTGCGGTGGGAGGTCTCCTGGGAAGGGGCGATGACCGTGCCCTTCTTTGCAGCCTCCAACGGCTCTTGGATTCGGGCCACCCCCTGCATCGACGAGGGCCGACTCTATGTCGCAGGCATGCGTGACGTGCTGGTCTGCCTCGACCTCGCCACCGGAGAGGAACTCTGGAAGGTCGACTTCGTGGAAGAACTGGAGACCCCGCTACCCAGTTTTGGCTTTGTCTCGAGCCCTCTGATCCGTGGCGGCTTTGTATATGTGCAGGCAGGCTCCGGCTTCGTGAAGCTCAACAAAGTCACCGGCGAGCGGGCCTGGGTCGCACTTGAGGATGGTGGCGGCATGAATGGCAGCGCCTTCTCGAGCCCCTATCTCACCACACTCAACGGTGAAGAGCAGATTCTGGTGCAGACACGAGATAGCCTCGCTGGCGTAAACCCAGACGATGGCGGCGTTCTCTGGAAGACACCTGTGGAGGCATTCCGAGGAATGAACATCGTCACCCCAACCGTCTTTGACGGTCGGGTGTTCACCACCAGCTACGGCGGCGGTTCATTCCTGTTCTCGGTCGCCAGCGGCAACGCCGAGAAGCCGGTCGACCTCGTCTGGCGGAACAAGGTGCAGGGCTACATGTCGACGCCGATCATCATCGACGGACATGCCTACGTGCATCTTCGCAACCAGCGATTTGCCTGCATCAACCTGGCCACCGGCGAAGAAGCCTGGATTACACAGCCGTTCGGTCGTTACTGGAGCATGGTGGCCCAGGGCGACAAGATCCTCGCTCTCGATGAGACGGGTGACCTGCGTCTGATCAAGGCTACGCCCGATGGCTTTACCCTGCTTGGCGAAACGAAAGTCACCGATCTCGAAAGCTGGGCACACCTCGCCGTTGATGGCAATCAGATCGCCATCCGCGACCTCGATCGGACCACACTCTGGCAGTGGAAGTAGGATCGGGCCGCAGAAAATCTATTCGCTACGTTCGGCTGCAGCGGCCATTTCCTCAGCGGTAATCACACCATCACCATTGCTGTCGACCCGCTGGGCCATCTCTTGCATCCGTGCGGGCACATCCGCAACAGGCACTTTTCCATCGCCATCACCATCGAGGAAGCGGAAGATTCGCATCGCTGTCTCTGACCGCGAGGGCGTGCCGTCGGAGTCTCCACCCTCAGGCCGTCTCCCATCCCGACGAGTGCCACCACGTCCTTCACCCGGCATCACCGTGGGACTGCCCTTGGGGACGGCGTAGTGGAAGTAGCCAATCATCATCTCATCCCAGGTCTGGTCACCCCAGCGAACCGTCTGCGTTGGATCGGGGTTGGCGAGGTTGGCTTCGCTGTTGTCAAAGGCGGCCTTGCAGTAGATCCGCGAGCCCGCGGGAATGGGCAGGGGGTCCGCGAGCGTGTAGTTCGTCTGCCAGTTGAAGTCGTAGGCCGGCACATCGAGCAGCACGTCACGGCTGTTATCGGGCTTCACCAGCTCGTAGCGAAACGCCTTCCCACGCAGGTGCATGTGAGGGCTCATTCCTAAGAGCAACGCGTCGGGCAGCCGCTCTGGAAGCATCGCCTCGACCTCATAGTTGCCGTCGTGCGGAGGAATCCGCAGCCCTGGCTGAACGGCGCTCGTCGTCACAATCTCGTGGGTGATCGTGTCGGGATCCTGAAAGACGATGCCGAGCCTGCTGTGATCGGTCTGTGCTGTCCCGATGGGCGTGTAGTGAATCTGGAAGATCAACTCGCTGCCGGCCGGAATCCGCTTGGCCATGCCGGGGGGATTCACATCCACCCGCGTCCCCGGGACGTAGCCCACCAGAAAACTCCTCGCGGCCTGGATGTTGCCTCGCTGTCCCTTGGGCCGCACGAAGCAGAGGATATGGTGCACGACCGCAGAGTTGCCGGGCAGTAGTTCGGCGGCCTCGATCCAGCGGTCTTCATCTATCTCAGGATCGACAACGTAGTACTGATAGCGGACGGCTCCCTCGGCCGGCACATCAATGGGCTCTGGGCTCACGTTGACGACCAGGTCAGGCTCACGGGGCAGCTGCCAGCCGGGCACCTTCTCCGGTAAGGCGGGCAGGTCGCCATGGTCTCCCTCGGGCGCTCCCGCCTCAGCCCAGTCGTAGAGCATCTGCTTCTCAACATCGCTCAGCGAACGGTCGTTGGAAAATGTGCCGAAGTCTGGGCTGGCATGCCAGGGGGGCATGCGACCTTCACGCACCACCTCCGCAATCATGTCGGCCCAGCCTGCAGCCTCTTCATAGTCCACCAAAGCGAAGGGCGCGATCTCGCCCTCACGGTGACAGGTCACACACCGCTGCGTGAAGATCTCCGCGATGCCGTTGCGGAAGGTCACCTGAGCATGCTCATCGACTTCCCTCTGGCGGCCGATACGGCAGCCGACCGCCGTCGTCTGACGAATGCTGACAGGCTTACCGGCGAGCAGTTCTTCAAGCGATCCGCGGAGTTCCTGATCGGTCGCGGCATCGCGGATGTAGCCGATGCCATACTGATCATCGATCCGGCCGTGGTACTGCAGATTTCTCGAGGCATCAAACACAAACACCTCAGGCGTCCGCTCCGCTCCGAGCCGATCAGCAAGTTTGTTGCCCGCATCTTTGAGGACGGGAAACTCGATGGCATGACGCCTCGCAAACGCAGCAATCTCCGCATTGGAGTCCTGGCGGTTGCTCATCACCATCAAGAACGCAACACCGCGATCTGCATAGGCCTGCTGCATCTCGACCAGCCGGTCGGCATAGAGCTTCGCCAGCGGACACTCCGTCCCCATAAAGGCCACAACGAGCAGTTCTGCTTCGTCAAAGTCGGTGAGCGTCCACTCCCGACCCCGATAGTCCGCTACATCAATCGCTGTGAGCGTGGCTGTGAAGTCCGGAGCGGCAGTTGCTGTGGCCGCGGGGAGCAGGCCACCAACACGCAGAACCATTGCCAACACCAGGATCCGAAAACTGAGCAACCGCATAGAAACGTCCCCAGAAAAATGTCATCTGTGCATCCACTTAGTGTAGGCAACCGCTCAGCCGTCACCCACTCCAGAGAACGCCGCGAGACGGTCGTCCTGACAGCCCTGGCAGCCAACCCACTTCCTACGGTCGCGATTCTTGTTGGCTCGATCTGCCCCCCGTAAGATTGGCAAAGCTGGTGTGCCGCCCCCGTAGCTCAGTGGATAGAGCGACGGTTTCCTAAACCGTAGGTCACAGGTTCGAGCCCTGTCGGGGGTATTTTCTTCGCACGAAACCACGTTTTCGGAGGGTCTGCCGTGCCTCGTTCTCCGGCATCTCGCAGAAGACATATGCGTGCCCATGAGCAGACTCGAGGAGTGCTTCGCGTGCTTGGGCCGATGGTG
>JADHNY010000062.1 GCA_016779265.1 Pirellulales bacterium
GAAGAAGTTCTATACGGTGGCAGATGCAAACGCGGTGGTTCTGGTCTCTACCACTGATGGCACCGCCGACGCCCAGGCTGTTGTGTATCTCTTCGCTGAATCCGCAACGCCCGAGAGCCTAAAAAAATGGCTCAACAATCAGCACTCCGATGCCCTCTACGTCGATGCGGCCGAACCTGTGCGGATGTTCGCCGTGCCAGAGAAGCATTTTCATGCCGAAAGCGGACCTCCGCTTGAGCATGAGGTGGGCCGCGGCGGTGACGAATACGATCGCGTGCGTGTGTCGTTTGCTGTTGACGGGTTTTCCGATGGCGACAGCCGCGTCGAAGCTTTTTCTAGCAGCCTAGACGCATTTGTGCGGACACGCGATCTCCAGTAGCTGCTCAGGCAACGCCTACTCCCCGCTGCTATACTCGCGACCGACGATAGGGGGGCAGCTGTGGTGCTGCTTGGATTTTCTTCGGCCCGGGGAGGTGAGTGCGTCATGCGACAGACCGCGCGTTCTGATTCGGACGCTAAGACGTCGAACACGAGTGACGCTCCGTTGCTCAAACGTCGTGGCTTTCTTCAGAAGAGCCTCGCTGCCGGAGCCGCTGTGGCAGCTCCGATGGTGATCCCTGCGTCGGCCCTGGGACTTGATGGGGCCGTGCCCCCAAGTGAACGCATCGTGGTCGGGGGCATCGGCATCGGCCGCCGCGGCACCTACGACCTCGGCTGCTTTATGGAGCAGCCCGACGTGCAGTTTGCCGCTGTCTGCGACATCAAAGAAGCGCAACGGCAGGCAGTGAAGAAGAAGGCCGAGGAGCAGTATGGAGCGGGCACCTGCGACACCTACCGCGACTATCGCGAACTGCTCGACCGACAGGACATCGACGCCGTCTTGATTGCCACCGGCCCCAACTGGCACGGCACGATGGCCAGCGAAGCCGCCCGCGCTGGCAAGGACATGTACTGCGAGAAGCCGTGCACGAAGAACATCCGCGAGAGCCTGGTGCTTCGCGACACGGTGCAGCGGACTGGCGTGGTGTTTCAGGCCGGAACACAGCGTCGGAATCTGCCGCACTTTGCCTTCGCCTGCGAGCTTGCCCGTACCGGCCGCCTCGGAAAGCTCACACGTGTCTACGCACATCCAATGGGCATGAAGGCGATGACCAGCGGGTGGCTGCCGGGCGAAGCGGCGCCGGATCCAAATGCCATCGACTGGGATACCTACCTCGGACCAGCTGCCTGGCGGCCCTTCAACCCCGCGTTGCTTGACGGCTTCAACTTCGAGAAGGGGGGCGGGCTCGTCGGCGGTGGTGTGCTTGAATGGGGTTCGCACTGCGTCGACCTCTGCCAGTGGGCCGTTGACGACGTTGCTCCGCCGCGGGTCTACAACCCACCCGCCAACGATGAGATTGTCTGCACCTACGACAACGGCGTGGAGCTCGTCTTCCGCGAGAAAGGCTGGATCCCACTCGGCTCCTGCCCGGTGCGATTCGAGGGCAGCGACGGCTGGGTGGAGGCGGGTGACAGCGGCAAGCTCGTGCTCTCCTCCCCAACGCTCCTGGCCGGCCGCTCGGTCGAGGAGATCGGCGGATATCCCGCCACGTTCCATGTGCGGGACTTCCTCGACTGCGTGAAGACCAGAGGCACACCGAAGGGCAATGTCGATGCCGCGTGCAACGCGCATATTGCCTGCCATGCCGCCAACGTGGCCCTGTTACTGGAGCGACAGGTCACACTCGACAACTCGACCAACACCTTCGTCGACGACGACGAAGCCAACCGTCTGCGTTCAGAGGCCCAGCGTGGCCCATGGAGGATCGGATGATGCCCATGCACCAACTCCCACAGCAGCCGGACCGACCGATGCCAACCAACACGCAGCTCGACCCGCCGAAGGCGATCGCCGTGCCAATCCCCATGCCATTTTCTCGGGCTGAACTCCCTCAGCCCGGCGATTCAACACAGCCGGGACTCGCGAGGAGCTTCGCTTGGGCGGTGTTACTGGCCATTGCCTGGCTAGGCCTCGTGTCTGTGTTGCCAGCCGCTGAGCCGTCTGCCAAAGAACGTGACCTCGTCGCCGTGCTCACCAGCGATGCCGGGGAGGCCGAGAAGGCGATCACCTGCAAGCAGCTGGCAATCTACGGCTCTGCCCACTCCGTGGAGGCGCTCGAACGACTGCTCCCCAATGAACGGCTGGCGTCCTGGGCTCGGATCGCTCTGGAGGCAATTCCCGGCCCAGAGGCAAGCGCTGCCCTGCGGCGGTCAACGGCAGTTCTACGCGGCCGTGAGCTGATCGGTGTGATCAACACACTTGGCGTGCGGGCCGACGCCGACGCCGTGCCACTGCTGCTCACACGACTTTCAGGAAGTGATGACGACGTCGCTGAAGCGGCGGCGGCAGCACTGGGCCGCATCGGGGGCGCCGCTGCGGTGGCTGGCCTGGAAAGCCACTTGATTTCTGACAACGAGAACCGTCGCAACGCGGTGGCCGAGGCCTGCGTCGTGGCTGGCGAAGCGCTGCTCGACGCCGGCAACGCGAGCGAGGCTGCGGCTCTGGCAGCCGCTGTCCGCAAGGCGGAGATCTCCGAGCAGCGAGAGGCCGAGGCCCTTCGGCTGGCCATCCGCGCGGGAGGCAGTGAGGGAATGGCCCTGCTCACCGGAAGCTTCTGGGAGCCCTCGCAGCGTCTGTTTGCCATGGCGGTGATCACGGCTCGTAGCATGCCTACCGGCGACGACGGCAGCAGCGTTGATGCTGCCCTGACCGCAGGCATCGAAGGACTGCTGGCAGGGAAGGGGCCCGACAACCGCGCCGCGATTCTGCTCGACGTGGTCGGACAACGGGGTAGCAGCTCAGCACTGCCGTTGGTGCTTCGACTCGCTGCTGACTCACCACAGTCTGTGCGGCTGGCGGCGATCGACGCTGCCGGGCGACTGGGCGACGCGTCGGTACTCGAACCCTTGCTCGTGGCCGTCGGTGACGACGACGCTGAGATCTCAGCCGCGGCTCGAGCGGCGGTCACAGGGCTCTCCGGCGATGCGATCGACGCTGCCTTGATCGAGAAGCTTAATAGCGACAACCAGGCCGAGCTGATTGCCGTGGTCGAAGCCATCGGCACGCGTCGGCTCAATGCGGGCAATCAGCTAGTGCCGCTGGTCGCTCATGCTGACGAGTCCGTGCGGGTCGCTGTCTTGCGATCGCTCGGCAGCGTGGCCGACCTCGACAGCATGGAGGTGATCATCACGCGAGTTCGCGAGCCGTCGAGCGAGGCTGAGGGCGAGGCAGCCAAACTCGCCTTGTTGGAAGCCGCCGTGCGAATGCCCGACCGTGATCGCTGTGCCGAGCGGATTGCCGCAGCATTGGCAGATGCCAAGGAGGCCGCAGCCGCAGACATCGTGCTCTTGGAGACCCTGGCGGCGGTCGGTGGCAGTAAGGCACTGGCAACGGTGCAGACAGCTGCGAGCTCCGGAGCGAGTGAACTCGAGGATGCCTCGACACGCCTGCTTGGTACGTGGATGACCGCTGACGCGGCTCCTGTGCTGCTCGAACTCGCGTCGTCGGACAACGCATTCCGCGGCCGTGCCCTGCGGGGCTATCTGCGGATCGCACGACAGTTCACGATGCCCGATGACCAGCGAGCAGACATGTGCCGGGCGGCCCTCAAGGCGGCGGCCAACGATGACGAGCGAAAACTCGTCGTGGAGATTCTGCCTCGAAACCCAAGCCAGGCGATGCTGACTGTTGCCCGGGAGGCCGCTGCGATGCCTGGCCTCGCCGAGTCTGCCAAGGCTGCCGCGGCGGCCATCGAAGAGAAGCTGGCGGCGAAGGCAGGGTAATGGCGACAAGTCTGCTCCTGCTGCTCGATGACATCACGAGCGTGCTGGATGATGTCGCCACGATGACCAAAGTGGCGGCTAAAAAAACCGCTGGTGTGCTCGGGGATGACCTCGCGCTCAACGCCAAGCAGGTCACCGGCGTGCATCCGGACCGTGAGCTGGCGGTGGTCTGGGCAGTTGCCCGCGGCTCGCTGCTGAACAAGCTTGTGCTGATTCCCGCGGCCGTCGCCATCAGCGGGGTCGCTCCGTGGGTGATCCCCTGGCTGCTCGTCGCTGGCGGCAGTTTCCTCTGCTATGAGGGCATGGAGAAGATCGTCCACAGTCTGCACCGCCGCCAACAGGCAACGCCATCGATCGAGCCGTCCAATGACGCCTCGAGCCTGCCTGCCGCGAATATGGAAGCTGCGAAGATTCGTGGTGCCGTGCGGACCGACTTCATCCTCTCAGCGGAGATTGTTGTGATCACCCTCGGCGTGGTGTCGGACAAAACGCTCGCCACGAAGTTTGGTGTGCTTGCGGCGATTGGTCTGGCGATGACCATCGGCGTGTATGGCGTGGTGGCAGCAATCGTCAAACTCGACGACTTTGGCCGATACCTGTTGTCGACAAGGTCAGCGGCCGCCGGCATGCTTGGCCGCGGGATCCTGCTCTCGATGCCCTGGCTGATGCGAGCCCTCTCCGTCGGCGGCACCGTCGCCATGTTTCTCGTTGGTGGCGGAATCATCAGCCACGAAGTGCCTTGGGTGCATCACCACGTGGAAGAGTTGCGGCAGATGCTGGTCGAGTGGCTTGGCGATGGGTCAGCTGCAGCGGCAGGTGGACTTCTGCTCGAAGCGGGACTGGGGATCCTGGTTGGCACGCTGGTGCTGGCGGGGGTGGCAACAGCCGGCCGCCTTAGGTCTGTGGTGTGGCCCCGATCTCACGACTGAGCCGCCTCTCGATCACAAGACCGCCACACGACGCTAGCAGACACCAGCCACCAAGCGCCAGGCACTGCGTAGGAAAGTCGATCCCGCGGTCGATCAGCAGGCCTGTCAGGCCAGGGCCAATCGCAGTCGAGAACACCATGATCGTGACGGCGAGCGAGCGGATCGCCCCTAGGTGTTCGGTGCCGTAGACCACCGGCAGCAACACGCCCCAGAGCGCACTCGCGATTCCCATCGTGATACCGATCATCGCCAGGGCGAAGTACCAGGCGTAGACGCTCTCGCTGGGCCCGACGAAGCCGATCCCCAGCCCCATCGGTACCAGCAGCAGCGGCAGCAGCTTCGCGACACCGAAGCGGTCTGCAGCCCAGCCTGCCGTGAATGAAGAAATCACACCCGACACCGCCAAGGCCGTAAAGCCAGGTGCCATCTGCACGAGCTGCCAGCCTTTGACCTCAGCGACATGCGTCTGATGGAAAAAGACGACGGTGCCGATGAAACCCGGGGTGAGCATCGCCGGCAGGAGTGCCGGCAAGAGCCAGTGCCCAGCCGCATCACGCCGCTGCCAGTGGCGGCCGCCAAGGCCGGTGCGGAGGCTGCTGGAGTCGAGCTGCTCCGCAGTTCGCGTGGACCTCAGCAACACCGCGATCGGGGGCAGGATGCCCAGCAGAATCACTGCCGCTGCAATCAGCCAGGTCGACCGCCAGCCCACGCTACCAATCACCAAGATGGTCGATGCAGCCAACAGGATCTCACTCGCGGGATAGCCCAGATTGGCAACGGCGATCGCCTGCCCACGCCGGGCGATAAACCAGCGGCCCATTGCAGTCATCGCAATATGCCCAAACATGCCCTGGCCACAAAACCGCAGCAGAAACAGTGAGCCGAGCAGCATCCAGATCGAGCGACCAAACGCCATCCCAGCCGCAGCGACGGCAAACACCACAGCGGTGCCCGCTCCAAGCCTCGACAGCGGCACTCGATCAGCAGCCGAACCCCGCCAAAACATCAACGCTGCCGATGAGAGTGTCGCCAGTGTGTAGAGTCCGCCCCAGCTTCCATCGGTGAGACCGTATTCCTGCTTGATGTAGGGGGCTGAGAGCGAGATGAACCAGGTCTGGCCAAACGCGGAGCCAAACGTGAGGAGAAATCCCGCGGCAAGCCAGCGGAGATTGGCAACCAGAAACGCAAAAAAACGGGGCATCGTAGCAGGCAGGAGGAATGGGCAGCCTGATCGAGGATGCCGCGGGGACTCCTATCTCACCCACTTTCGAGATTTCGCACAAGCCAAAACAAAACTGGCGTTTCGAGTACGCTGCTGGGCGATGAACCGTCGAGGGGAAAGACACAGCAAATGACCCGCCACGCAATACGAAGCGAAGAGCTGACGACGCTGCTGGTAGGCCGGCTTCCCGACACGTCGCTGCGGTACGTCGTTGATCTCCTTGCCTGCCAGCCTGTCGCACTTGAGATCACTCCGCCTCGCAAGACCCGGCTGGGCTACTACCGGCCACCGTCAGCCGGTCGCCGCTGGCACCAGATCAGCATCAACAGCAACCTCAACCCGTATGCATTTCTGGTCACGCTCCTGCATGAGATTGCCCATCTGCATGTGGCGATCACGGCCAGCCGCAGGGTGGCCCCACACGGCAAGGAGTGGAAGCGGGCCTACGGACAGCTGCTGACACCCGTGGTTGAGGAGCACGATCTACCGGAGGATGTCGCTGAAGCCGTCGCCGCCATGATGCACAACCCGCGTGCGTCGAGCTGTGCCGACCGACGCCTACTCGCCACGCTCACCCGATATGACGACGATGCCAGCGATGTGGTGCGGCTTGACGATCTTCCCGAGGGAAGCCTGTTTCGCCTAGCGAGCGGCAGGCTGTTTCGCCACAAACGCCGGCTCCGCACCTGGCACCTGTGCGAAGAGGTCGGCACCCGACGCGCGTTTCGTGTTCGCGGAAGTTCGCGAGCCGAGCCTGTTCCGCCCAGTTAACGTGCACGGGCAAGAAAGGCCACTAGATCTGCGAGCTCTTGCGGCGAAAACAGCATCTCGTAGCCCGAGGGCATCAGTGACACCTCGCCACGCTCGATCTGCTCGATCTCTTCGCGCGGCACGACGACGCTCTCGCTGGCACTCGTCTGCACCACCAGCTGCTGGGCATCCGGCTCCTGAGGAATTCCCGCAATCAGCTTGCCATCGACAGTCAACACCACCACCGGCTCATAGCTCCGCACAAAACTGGCACTCGGCAGCACGATCGCTTCGAGCAGATCGGTGGGGCTGCGGATGCTTCCGATCTTGGTCAGATCAGGTCCGATTCTGCCGCCCGCGTAGGCCATCGCATGACAGGTGATGCAGGCCGCCTTTGCCGAAAGAAACACGCGATGGCCACGGGAAGCATCGCCATCGGGCAGCGACTCAGCGAGCTGGGCAAAACGCTTCCGCTGGGATGTTGCCGCCGCATCGATCTGTGCCAGCAGCGGCGGCACCGCTGCCCCGTCCTCAGTGGCCCTGACCACCGCCGCTTCAACCATGGCTCGGGGCAGCATGTCTGGCCGTGGATGCGTTATCAGTGCAGCGAGCCCATCCGTCAGCGGCACACCACCCGCGTTGGTCAGCATCGGCAGGAGCCGGGCGACGTCTGAGGCAGGCAGTTGGCCAAGCCCTGCCGCCAGTACCCGCAGGTCGGCTTCATCAAGTTGAGCCTCAGCAAGGAAGTCTGCGGCCGCACTGCGATCAAGGGGTGAGCCCGCCTCAGGCTCCGTGAGCAGGTCCCGCAAACGGCTGATGAGCGGCAGTGGAAGCTGCTTCGCTGTCCCCGCGGCCTGTACCGCCTGCAGGCATGCCGTGACCGGCATCTCACCGTCCACCGCGACGGCTATCAGCTCAGGACGCAGCGTCTGTCTCTGCTCCTCGGAGAGCGACAGCTGCGAGAGTGTGCTGATGACGCGGGCTACAGCTGCCGGATCGTGTGAGTCGCTGGCAGCAAGGCCTGCCGCGAGCGTGCGGACCCAGCTCTCTGGCACCTGCTTCAGTCTGGCCTGCTGCATGACCGCGAGGACTGCCTGAGCCTGCGGTGAGGCGAGGTCGCCCTCGAGCCCAGCCGCAAGTGTTGCAGCCACCTCAGGCACATCGGCAAGCCGGGCGAGCTGCGTGACCAGCTGCCGCTGGCTCTCAAGAGAGGCACGCGACATCTCGCTGAGCACCTGCGGCATTTGGCTGACGACGTCAGCCGCCCAGGCAGGCCTTCGGCTCAGCAGCCACAGTCCCGCTGCCCTCAGTGGTGTGTTGCGCGATGCCACCGCAGTGCTGATGCCATGACGCAACTCCTGCTCCCACGCGGGAGACGCACTGCCACGGCTCGGCTGCTGGGCAAGAGCGACCAACGCACACCGACGAAGATCAGGATTTTCGGCAGCCAACGCGGCTCGCAGCTGGTCTGTGCGTCCCGCTTCCAGGAGCGCGAAGGTGACGGAGTGATCAAGAAACCGTCCCTGCGACATCATGGCACGCTCCAGCAGGCCCGCCACCGCCTCTTCACTCCCAATCCTGCCGAGAGCTTCAGCGGCGGGGCGTGCCACCTCAGGTGCGTCCGTCAGCAACACGTCTACCAGCTGTGTGGTCGCCTCGGCATCGCGGTGGAGCCCCGCCACATGCACCGCCGCCGCGCGGACGGTCGCATCCGAATCAGTAAGGCACGCCCGCACGGCCCCCCGCGCTGCTGTGGAATCAATACGGGCGAGACACCACACGGCCCGCAGCCGGGCTGCTGACGATGTCTCGGTCGAGGCGAGCAGTTCAGCGAGCACCGCCGTCTCACCGCTGTCGGCGAGAGCTTCCACCGCCCGCCGGCCCACCGCCGGCCGCTCATCGGCGAGCCTTGCCGCGAGCGTGGTAGCCGTTGCAGAGTCCCAGTTGAGCTGCAGGCCACGGGGATCGACTGGTGCCGATCGATCCGCCTGACGAACCCGATAGATCCCGCCAGGAACCGCAGGCTTTTCCATCTGCGAGGTGGGGCAGCAGAGCTTGTACCAGCCGCCGGTATCAACCACCAGCAGCGAGCCATCGGCGTCCTCAATCACATCGGTGGGATGGAAGTCGGCGGAGTCGGCGGTCAAGAACGGCGTCGTGACCACAGCAAAGCTGCCATCGATGGGGGTGAGTGTGTGCCGAGTGACCTGTCGAAGATTGAAGCTGCAGGCGAAGACGTCACCCGCCCACCCGCTGCCGTGGGCGAAGCCTGAGTGCACATGCAGGCCACAGGCCGCCGCAGGACCGAGGTGGATCAGCGGAGGAAGCAGGTCACCCGTCCTCGGATGCCCCTCCAGCACACCATGCTCTTTCCCAAAAACACCTCCGTAGACCGCATGGGCCACACCATCCCGCTCACCGCCGGCAGGGTGGGTGAGAAAGGTGGCAGAGAGCAGACGTTCTCCGGAAGGGGTGAAGGCCACGTCGACCGGATTGTCCATACCCCCGGTCATCACGGCTTCCAGCTCCGTATGGTCTGGTCGACAGCGAAACACATGCGACGCTCGCGTGCTCCAGCCTGGCTTACCGACAAGGTCGTGCGTCTGCTCGGCAAACGCTCCCTTGGTGAACTCGATCCGACCATCGGGAGCGAGGTAGGGACCATGAAGATCATTTCCGCAGCCGGTAAGCGTGCCTCCGTCGTGCCACACCTCGCGGAGATCCGCGACGCCATCACCGTCGGTGTCGGTGAGCTTGAGGATCTCTGGAGCCGCCGCGACATACAGTGACCCGTCATGCCAGAGCGTGCCCTGGAGCATCATCAGGCCATCGGCGAACACCGTCCGAGAATCGAACACGCCATCACCATCGCTGTCTTCCAGCCGCAGCACCCGATGCTGCGGGTCGTCTCGCTGCTCTGCCAGCGGCGCGTTCGACCCACTGGACTCGGCAACGTAGAGCCGTCCTGCTTCGTCAAAGTCGCAGGTCACCGGCCGCTCGATCAGTGGCGGCCCCGCGACTCGCTCCACTACGAAGCCGTCAGGAACGGTGAGGGGGAGCTCGCCAAAGTCGAACGTGGCCGCGTTCGCGCAGGCAGCCACGCACAACGCACCACAGGCACTCGCCAGCCGCAATGAACGCATCAGACCTCCCCTCGACTACAGGGCAGCAGTTCACTTTTTCGAAAGTGGGATTTCCAGCTGACTCGGCACCGGCTCAACCGTTGCGGCATGTGCAGCGGCCGCCTCGGTCAGCATGGTAATCACCTCAGGATGGTCCGCCGCCACGTCCCACTGTTCGCCCGGATCCACCTCGAGGTTGTGGAGCACCGGCGGGTCGTGCTGCACCAGCTCGTTGTTGCCGGTGTACGACTCCTGGGTCATGAAGTGCGCCTTCCACGGCCCTTTACGGATCGCCATCAGCCGTGTGCCTCGGTAGTAGAGAACCTCAGTTCGTGGACTCGGCTGCTGATGAAGCAGTGTTGGCGCGAGATCGACGCCATCCATAACCCGATCCGCAGGCAGGCTGCCACCCGCCAGCGTCAGGCTCGTCGCGTAGATATCCATCGTGGTGCCCAGTTCCGCAGATGCTCTGCCAGCAGCGATCGTGCCCGGCCACCACACGAGCGTGGGCTCCCGCATGCCGCCTTCCCAGGTGGTGCCCTTGCCATCCTTCAGAAGGCCAGCAGACCCACCATGATCCTTAAACGTCAGCCAGGGACCGTTGTCGCTTGTGAACCACACGATTGTGTTGGAGTCGAGGCCGTGTGTGCGGAGAGCATCGAGGACCTGCCCCACACTCCAGTCAATCTCCTCGATCACGTCTCCGTAGAGGCCGCGGCGACTGGTCTCTGCAAACGCGTCGGAGCGGAACAGCGGCACGTGCGGCATGCTGTGGGGCATGTAGAGAAAGAAGGGTTCTTCTCGGTGTTCCTTGATGAACTGCACCGCTTCCTCGGTGTAGCGGCGTGTGATGGTGGTCTGATCCGCTGGTCGTTCAAGTTCCTTCTCATTCCGCATCAACGGCACATTCCAGTAGCGGCTTTCAGGCTTCCAGAATGACTCACGTCCCTTGGGTGCCTCAGCAATCCGGTCCATGTCGTTGGAGTAGGGAATGCCAAAGTACGAGTCGAAGCCGTTTGAGGTGGGCAGGAACTGCGGCAGATGGCCAAGGTGCCACTTGCCGACGCAGGCGGTGGCGTAGCCCTGCTGCCGCAGCGCCTCTGCGAGCGTGATCTCTGAATCTGGAATGCCTCCGCCAGAGTCAGGAAAGAGCACACGCCGCTTGTCGCTACACATTCCAGAACGGATTGGTAAACGGCCGGTCATCAAGGCTGCCCGGCTCGGCGTGCAGACCGGTGCGGCAGAATAAAACTGCGTGAGTTTGAGGCCCTCGGCGGCCATACGATCGAGGTGCGGCGTGTGGATGGTGGGATGACCAAAGCAGCCGAGGTCGCCGTAGCCCAGATCGTCACAGAACACAACGATGATGTTTGGCTTTGTTGACTCCGCAGCCACACCGCGAACGACGCCGCAGCTCATAAGGACACCGCACACCGCTGCGATCCAGCGTTCACGCACCACCACTGTCAGTCGCCCCATCTCCAAGCCCCCCTAGGGTGTTCTCATCCGCCTGCTGGCCGCCGCCGGTTCAATCCCGACGTCCCGCCCAACCAGACCTCGCCGAGTCATCCCGAAGCCGCCAAGAGACCTCCGGCATGGCCGGATGATCGGCGTAGCCCGCAGCATCCGCAATGCTTGCGGACTTGTAAGC
Source organism: Pirellulales bacterium (assembly GCA_016779265.1). Lineage (GTDB taxonomy): Bacteria > Planctomycetota > Planctomycetia > Pirellulales > UBA1268 > M30B53. The sequence goes on from JADHNY010000062.1 coordinate 11,497, forward strand.
CATTGTGCCTTGTAGCGATTGAAACTGCGAACTAAACCACATAAGGCGGTGAAACTTTTCGGCGCTCAACCTTGTCTTGCACCTGCTGAGATTCCTCCTCAATGCTTTCCGAGCAATCCATCTGCCTCGCTCGAGCCAGTTCCTCTTATTCGCTTGATTCCCTGCTGCAACGCCCTCGTTGGCTCGCCGCCCTCATGGCAGCAACGGCACTCGCGGTCTCCGCCATGGCGTTCCCAGCCGCAGCGGTTGCCAATCAGATGGATGGTGGCGTGCCAGTAGTGCTCGGCAATAAGCTTGCCGCCTTCATCGCGGTGGCCGACGCAACCGAGCAGCCTTCGTCGTCTCGAAAACTGCCGATTGGCTACCGGATCTTTCGCACCATCGTTGAGGTGGAGCATGGCTCGGCCATCAAGGCTGGTGACAAAGTCGATGTGCTTCACGTCACGCTTGGTGATGAAGGCCCAGTCGCCAAGGTCATGCTGCGGGCGCTCGCGGTTGTGAGTGCTGAGGCCGTGATGCGGGAGGTCAGCGATATCGTGCCCAGTTCGCCAGCCGAAGGCGATGACAGCAACGATACCCCCAGTTCTGAAGTCGAAGCCGAGCTCCACAATGACTACTTCGAGACAAAGCTGGTGAGCCTTGCGGTCGACGGCAGCCAGCTTGAGCGGATGCGGATGGCCGAGGCGACGGGGGTCTTGCGGGTTCGGCTGCACGAGGCACAGGAGGCAAACTCCCCCCTGGAAGCGATTCTCAACAGCTTCCTCAGCAACCTGTTTCAGCCGCTGCTGCTGTTCTTCTTCATGGGCTTTTCGATTCCTCTGCTGAAGGTGCCCTTCGAGTTTCCCAAGGCCCTCTATCAGAGCCTCGTGATTTACCTCCTGATCGCGATCGGGTGGCATGGCGGCGAACTGATGGCCCATCTGTCTCCCAATGAGCTGGCAGTTGCTGGCGGGCTCGCTGCGGTCGGCTTTTTCACCAACGGTGCGATTGGCTACGCCGCGACCGTCCTGCTCAGCTGGATCACGCCGATGCGGAAGATCGACACAGTCACCGTGGGCGCCTACTACGGCTCTGACTCGGCAGGCACGTTTGTCACCTGCCTTGGCATCCTGGCAAGTCTCGGCCTGCTGCATGACAGCTACATGCCCGTGATGCTGGCGGTGATGGAGATCCCAGGCTGCCTGGTTGGGCTGTTCCTCGTGTCGAGGCTGCGTTCCCAGGGCATGGACCCCGCCGGCAACATGCCGGGGGAACCTGGCTACACCCAGCCTGCGGCTGCGGTGGCGAAGGGCTCACTGCTGAGCCCAAAACTGCTGCACGAGGTGTTTCTCAACCCAGGACTGTTCATGCTCTTCGGTGGCCTGATTGTCGGCTTCATCAGTGGCGTCCAGGCTCTCAAGGATCCTTCGATTGTGGAAGGGCCGAATCATCTGTTTCTGTTCATCTTCAAGGGCGCCCTCTGTCTGTTCCTCCTGGAAATGGGCATGACGGCCTGCCAGCGGCTGCGGGACCTCAAGACCGCCGGCTGGGGCTTCATCGCCTTTGGCCTGCTCGGCCCGGTGCTGTTTGCCACCATCGGCATGCTCGTGCTCCACGGCTACAGCCTGGTGCTTGGCCATCACTTTGAGGTGGGCACCTACGCCCTGTTTGCCGTGCTCTGCGGAGCCGCTTCCTACATCGCCGTCCCTGCCGTGCAGCGGATCGCTATTCCCGAGGCGAGCCCAACACTGCCCCTGGCGGCATCACTTGGGCTGACGTTCACCTGGAACGTGACGGTCGGCATTCCGCTCTACATCGAGATTGCCAAACAGATCACAACGGCCATTCCGGTCGGTTCGTAAGGGCCGCATAAGCGGACTTTGTCGACAGGGATCAGAAGTTTGACCGCCGTTCGTTACGATGAGAGGTGCTGAAACACCCCTCACTCGGAGACAGGTATTTCCGTGAACGAAAAGCAGGTTGTAGCCGGCATTGATCTCGGCGGAACAGCGGTCAACTACACGTTCCTCACCCATGACCGCCGCTTTCTCGTGGAGGGGCTGTGTGAACACCCAGCTCTCGTGGCTGAGGGGCCAGATGTCTGCCTGCAGCAGATTGCAGACGGCCTTGAGATCGCCGCAACGGGTGTCGGGCTCAGTCCAGACGCCATCGTGGGGGTCGGCCTCGACACTCCCGGCCCAGCCACCGGTGAGGGTGTGCTCAGCGCCCGCGGCTCGACGAACTTCGCGCACGACAGCTGGGCTGGCTTCGACATTCGCGCCGGGCTGCAGGCAAAACTCGGCCGGCCCGTCTGCTACCTCAACGACGGCAATGCGGCAGCCCTCTGGGGACACTTCACCCGCTTCGGTGTGGAGAACCGGGCCACTTCCGTGTCGGCGATTATTGGCACCGGCCTCGGTGGGGGCGTGATCGTGCATGGAGACGTGGTCACCGGCCGCAACGGATTTGGCGGCGAACTCGGCCACGTGCTGATTCCGTACCAGTCGATTCCCGGCATCGAAGACCTCGAGCCCCGTTGCAACTGCGGACGCACCGGCGACCTGGAGTCGCTCTGCTCACTGACGGCCATCGAACGGACCATCCTACCGTTCTTCCTCAAGCGCCACCCAGGTCATCAGCTCGGCGAACTCAGCGACCCCAAGCGAGCCGCTAAGTTTGTCCGTGGCTTAGCAGAGAAGGGGGACGCGATGTGTCGCGAGATCTTCCGCGTGCAGGCCTGTGCCCTGGGCCTGTTCTTCGATGAGATGATGAATGTGTTCGATCCCGACGTGCTCTTCGTTGGAGGAGGCGCGGTCGAGACCGATGCCACATTCCAGCAGTGGTTCGTGAATGAGATCCGTCAAGCGATGCCACGTCAGCGAGAAGAGCAGGCCGGCGTCGAGATCCTCGTGATGCCAAATGGCGACACCGCCGGTGCCCGAGGGGCCGCCATTGAGGCGCTTGCGAGGGCCCTGCGGGAGTCGGCGTGAGCACCGCAGTCGACCTGCCTGTTTCCGCAGTTCTTGACGAGGTTGTTGCGGCCTCGCGGACACGGGCTGTCGTCGTCACCGCACCACCAGGCTCTGGCAAGACGACCCTGATCCCGCCGGCGATCCTCGATGACCTCGGAAGCGAGGGCGACGTGGTGCTAGTCCAGCCAAGACGGCTGGCGGCCCGTGCGGTCGCGGCAGAGATCGCCCGTCGCCGTGGCTGTCGGCTGGGTGGTGAGGTTGGCTACCGCGTTCGCTTCGACGTGATGGCCTCTCGTGAGACGCGGCTGTCGGTCGAAACCACCGGGATCATGCTCCGTCGTCTGCTTGACGACGTGGCGCTTGAAGGCATCAGCTGCGTGGTGCTCGATGAGTTCCATGAGCGATCCATCGAGATGGACCTGATCTTCGGCATGCTCTGCCGCCTTCGCCGCGAACTCCGGCCCGACCTGCGGATTGTGGTCACCAGTGCCACCCTGCAGACCGCGCCGGTCGCTGCAGCCCTCGGTGGCCCTGAGGCGTGCTCGGTGGTTGAGGCTGAGGGCCGCTGCTTTCCAGTCGACGTCCGTTACCTGCGTCGCGGCGAGCGGGCGATCCGCGACGATGTCGTTGAGCTGATTCGCCGACAGCTTCCCGGCGTCTTGCGAGGCAGTGACGGTCATGTGCTCGTCTTTCTGCCAGGGGTCGGCGAGATCCTCCGCTGCCAGCGAGTGATCGAGCCGCTATGTGACCAGCAGACGCTTGTCCTTCCGCTGTTTGGCGACCTCGCGGCCGACCAGCAAGACCGAGTGTTTGCCGACGATGGCCGTCGCAAGGTCATCCTGGCCACGAACGTCGCCGAGACGTCAGTAACAGTGCCTGGGGTGACGGCGGTCATCGATTCTGGCGACGCACGGCAGCTGAGGCTTGCCCCGGGGACTGGTCTGCCCGTGTTGGAACTGGTGCCAGTCTCAAAAGCATCAGCAGAGCAGCGAGCCGGTCGGGCTGGTCGCACCGCTCCGGGCATCTGCGTGAGGCTCTGGGATGAGGCCTCGCATTTCCATCGCGAGGAAGCAGAGCGGCCGGAGGTGCTGCGAAGTGACCTCGCCGGCCCCGTGCTGCAGCTGATCGCGCTGGGAGCCTGGGCTGGCTTTTCCTGGCTCGATCAGCCGGCAGAGGAGGCGATCACTCGGGCGGTCGACCTGCTGCGGCTGCTGCACGCCGTCACTGGAGAGAGCGAAGCCTCACTCCAGCTCACGCCACTCGGTCGCCAGCTCGCCAGCCTGCCATGCCATCCACGGCTGGGGGCATTGCTTGTTGCCGGTGCCGGCGAAGGGGTGCTCGAGGAAGCCGCCGTCGCAGCGGCGCTGCTCTCGGAGCGAGATCCCTTTCGCGTTCGCGGGGGTGGTGGTCCACGCGACCGTCGCCAGGTCCGCAGCCGCTCTGACCTCCTCGATCGCGTGCAGGCGTTGCAGGCCTTTGCTGCGGGGCGTGACGTGCCCGACATGCCGCTGCATCCTCCCGCCGCCCGTGGCGTACTGCGGGTCGCCGTGCAGATGATGCGGCTGGTGGACACGCCGCCAGCCTCGAGGCCAGAGAACATCGAGCAGGCGTTTGGCCGTGGACTCCTGGCTGCATTTCCTGACCGTCTCGTGCGTCTGCGGGCTGGTGGACGCGACCGAGGAACGATGGTCGGTGGTCGCGGCGTCCGGCTTGATCGGTCAAGCCGCGTCAACGCTGAGCCCCTCTTTCTTGCACTCGACCTCGATGACGCCGGCCACGAAGCCCGCGTGCGGATGGCATCTGCGGTGAACCGTGAGTGGCTCGATCTACATCCGCATCTGCTCACCAGCCGAGATACCCTGCTGTGGAACACGGCCCAAGGACGTGCCGAAGCACGACGGCAGAAGACCTGGGCAGACCTTGTCCTAGAGGAGACGCCCCAGCCGATCGTCGACCACGAGGCCGCTGCCAGTCTGCTGTGTACGGCCGCCGAGCCGCAGCTCGCTCAGCTCCTGCCCGCCACTGACACGGCGGCGGGCATGCTGCTTGCCCGGCTGCGTTGGCTTGCCACGGCCATGCCTGAGCTGGATCTCCCCGCTTTTGACGATGAGGCTCTCAGGCAGATGCTGCCGGAGATCTGCCAGGGGCTGACATCATTGGACGAGCTCAAGAAATCGGACTGGCGTGCACACCTGCAGGCGCGTCTGGGATACGAGCGGATCAGCGAGATCGACCGTCTCGCTCCAGAGAGCCTGGAGGTGCCCAGCGGTAACCGGCACCGGCTGCAGTATGAAGCCGGCAGGCCACCGATTCTTGCCGTGCGGATTCAAGAAGTGTTTGGACTGTTGGAAACACCACGGATCGCGGGTGGACGCGTGGCTGTGTTGCTCCACCTCCTCGGTCCCAACTACCGGCCGCAGCAGGTGACCGATGACCTTGCCAGCTTCTGGGCCACCACTTACGACGAGGTGAAAAAGGATCTCCGGCGTCGGTATCCAAAGCATGCCTGGCCCGACGATCCGCTCTCCGCCGAAGCCACACGCTCTGGACTCACCGGCAACCGCCGAGGAGGGAAGTGATGACGCCCTCAACACGGGCCTGGCGGGCGGGCCTCGTCGCCTTCCTCGTCGAAGACCGGCAGCGACCCCGCCATCGCAGCACCCCCGATCCCGAACCGCATGTGGCCGCTGAGGCGGCAAGGGTCGTGACTCTGTCGGTGCAGCACTGGCTCGACGAACAGCTCGAACAGCAGCTGCAACGCCGCCGCGATCTCGCTGCCGCACACGACACCACCGCCAGCAACGCGGCGTTCGATCCCGATCCCGCCATTCTGCTGACCACCACGCCGTTGGGGCTCACGATCGCCGAGCGACTCGTCGCGGATGATCCACGCGGTATCGTCTGCCTGCTCGAAGTGGAATACCGCCGCTGGTGTCGGCAACAGCCAGACGATGCGATGGAGCATCATGTGACCGCGTGGAACTGGGTAAAAACGTCTCTCCCCAAGGTGAGGCAGGACGACTTTCCAGGCCACCCGCTGCAGGCGGGCGAGACCTACTGGCTCCACCGCACGGGCATTGCCGGCTGCACGGCTGAGGAACTCCGAAACACCGCCTTGCTCGCCTTCGATGGCAAGCACACGCGACTGCTGACAGCCTCCACGGTAGAAACTCGCTTTGAGACCTGACGCGGCGATCGCTTAGGCCAACAGCTCGTTGACCACCCGCTGCTGCTCGACGCCGGTGAGCCGCTGGTCGAGCCCCTGAAACTTAAACGTGAAGCGTTCGTGATCGATGCCCATCAGGTGCAGGAGTGTGGCATTGAAGTCATTGATGTGCACGGGATCCGCGACGACGTTGTAGCTGAAGTCGTCCGTCTCCCCGAAGGTGGTGCCTCCCTTCGCGCCGCCACCCGCCATCCACATACAGAAGTTGCGAGGATGGTGGTCACGGCCATACGTCTCCTTGGTGAGTGTGCCCTGTGAGTAGACCGTGCGTCCAAACTCACCTCCCCAGATGACAAGCGTGTCGTCGAGCAGGCCGCGGCGTTTTAGGTCGATCACCAACGCCGCGGTGGCCTGATCGGTGTCGCGACATTGCGCCGTGAGATCGTTGGGCAGATTGCCATGCTGGTCCCAGCCACGATGCAGCACCTGCACCGCCCGCACACCACGCTCAACAAGTCGGCGAGCAAGAATCAGGCTGTGCGTGAAGGAGCCTGGCTTGTTGACGTCATCCCCATAGAGGGCCAGTGTCTCGGCCGACTCACTCGAGAGGTCCACCAGGTCAGGCACGCTCGTCTGCATCCGAAACGCCATCTCATACTGGGCGATGCGGGTCTCGATTTCAGGGTCACGGAATCGCTCGAAGCCGATTGCATTGAGCCTGCCGAGCCCATCGAGCATTCGTCGTCGATCCGCCGAACTGATGCCGGTCGGATTCGGCAGGTAGAGCACCGGATCACCCGTACCACGGAGGGCCACGCCGGAATACTGGGTGGGCAAGAACCCGCTGGACCACATCCGCGTGAAGAGGGCCTGCGACGGGTTGATGTCGGGCTGCGGGGTAAACACAACAAAGGCGGGCAGGTCGTCGTTCTCGCTGCCAAGACCGTAAGCCAGCCAGCTTCCGAGGCTCGCCTTACCGGGAATCTCGCTGCCGGTCATCACGAACGTGCAGGCCGGATCGTGATTGATCGCATTGGTGTGCACCGTCTTGACCAGGGCCAGGTCGTCAACGATGCCGGCGGTGTAGGGCAACAGTTCGCTGTTGATCCAGCGGCCACACTGGCCACGCTGCTCAAAGGCAAACTTCGATGGTGCGCACGGAAAGCGATCCTGCCCACTGGTCATCGTGGAGAGCCGCTGATCACCACGCACGCTTGGCGGCAGGTCTTTATCGAAGTAGTCGTTGAGCGTCGGCTTGTAGTCCCACAGATCAATCTGTGATGGCCCGCCGTTCATGTGCAGGTAGATCACCTGCTTCGCCTTCGGGGCATGATGCGGCATGCCTGGAAGTGGCGGGTGCACGCGGCCACCGGAAGCCGTCTGCCGCGCCGACGGATCGATCGCAGCGGCCTGGGCTGCCGTCGGCATGCCTTCGAGCGTGGCGAGCGCCGCTGCCCCAAGGCTCACGCCGCTTCCAGAGAGGAACGCCCGACGGGCGATCGCGGTCTGCTGACGAGCGATATCGGTGTGGTTGAAGATGGCCATGAGTTAGTTCCTCGAGAGGGTTTCATCGAGATTGAGCATGAGATTGGCCAGGAGCGTCCAGGCAGCCAGCTCTTCAGCCGGTAGTTCTGTGGGCACTGCCGAATCGCCATGCGATATCGCCGCCTTGGCAGCCTCCGCATCCCCGGCATACCGCTCGCGATTTCCCACCAGGGTTTCCGTCACGATCGCCAGCTCCTGCGGAGCTGGTGGCCGGGCCAGAACCACTTCGAACAGCCAGCCGATCTTGGCGTCATCGCTCGGGCCAGCTTCTGTCAGCGTGCGGGCGGCCAACGCTCGAGCCGCTTCAATGTGCTGCGTGTCATTCATCAGCTGCAGGGCCTGCAGAGGAGTGTTGCTCCGCTCTCGGCGTGCACAGAACTGTTCCCGATTGGGTGCATCGAAGGTGGCCATAAACGGCGGCGGCGCCGTTCGTTTGAGAAACACGTAGAGGCTGCGGCGGTAGAGGGCATCGCCGCTGTCTTTGGTGTACTTCTGCGTGTTGGATCCGGCGAAGCCCACCGGCTCCCAGATGTTGGGCGGCTGATACGGTCGCGTGCCCCGACCACCCATCGTTTCCACCAGCAGGCCGGAGACAGCCAGCGCGTTGTCACGAATCTGCTCAGCATCGAGCCGAAAGCGAGGGCCGCGGCCGAGCAGCCGATTCTCAGGATCGTTGATCACCTGCTCAGGCATCGCCTCACTCGAACGGCGGAAGGCACGGCTGGTCACAATCAGCTTCACCAGATGCTGGGTGTCCCAGTCGCTCTCGCGATATTCCGCCGCCAGCCAGTCGAGCAGG
>JADHNY010000006.1 GCA_016779265.1 Pirellulales bacterium
GCTTTTTCGCGACGGCCGATTTGATGTCTTCTCCACAGCGTCCGGCTCCCTGCTGACATCACGGTCCGCCGCAGAAACCGGACTGGCCGACATTCAGCTGGCCCGGCCGTACGCAGCAGATCTCAGCACCGTGCTCAGCTTTAAGAACGGCTTCGCCCTTGGACGCCTGGGCCTTGAGTCGTCGTTTGTCTCCCTCAGAGAGCTCCCCGAGGAGTTTCAACAACTCGGTGATGATCAGGCTGTCTGGGATGGCGAGTCGATCATTCTTCACCATGCCGACGGGCATTTCGGACGACTCCGCCCAGTCACTGAAATGGGCGAACTCCAAGCTGTCGGGGATGCCCGCCTGATCGATGTCGATGCGACGCAGCTTTCAAGCGGCCCACTGGTGGCAGCCCTGACCGCTGACGGCTCGGTACGGATTGAGACGATCTCACAACGCCGCAACCTGCTGACCGATGAGCTGATCACCGAGGCGACGGGCACGACGTTGGAGACGAGCGACAGTGACGATCCGGCAGAGGCTCTGCGGTTTGTTCGGGTGTCTGAACTCGGCGACCAGGTTTTTCTGATTCGGGCTGACGGGCGGGGCACCCGGTACGAGATTCGCACGATTGAGACGCCCCAGGAGATGGAACAGCTCGCTCTCGTCAGTGACGGAGCAGAACTCACCGCCATCACACGCCTGTTTGGTGGAAACACGCTGGTCGTTGGCGAGAGCAGCGGCGCGATCTCGACCTGGTTTCTCAGCCGAGAACAGGCCGCCACAGAGGACGACCAGCTCCCTGCAGACGGACTTCGGCTCGCCAAGGCAACCAGCTTCTCTGCCGTTCCCAGCGAGGGTGCACCGGCCGCCATCACGAGCCTGGCGGGATCCCCGAGATCTCGCCTGTTTGCCGCTGCCGATACGAGCGGCCGAGTACGACTGCTCCACAGCACGACCGGCCGCGAGCTGGGCATGACAGCCACCGATGACGAGCCCTCGCAGCTTGTGATTGCCCCTCGTGAAGACGCACTGCTTGCCGCGTCGCAGCGGATGCTGCAGACCTGGTCGCTGGCACCGGGCTACCCAGCGGTGTCGTTTGCCTCGCTCTTCGGCAAGGTCTGGTACGAGAACTACCCCGCCGCGTCTCATGTCTGGGAAACCACCGGACACGAATCGTTCGAGCCTAAGTTTGGCCTGGTGCCGCTGATCTTTGGCACGATCAAAGCCACGCTTTACTCGATGCTGTTCGCGGTTCCGATTGCGATTCTTGCGGCCATCTACTCCAGCCAGTTCATGCGGCCGGACCTCAAGGCGAGCGTCAAGCCGACGATTGAAATGATGGCGAGCCTTCCCAGCGTCGTGCTGGGGTTCATCGCTGGCCTCGTCTTCGCACCCGTTCTTGAGCAGCACCTCTCAGCTTTCCTCACCAGCTGCTTCACGGTGCCCCTGGCATTGCTGACTGGCGCACATCTCTGGCAGCTGATGCCTGCCTCTGCTCGCACCGTCTATCAGCGGCTGCGGTTTCCAGTGGTGCTGCTGGTGACGATTCCAGGAGGCATCCTCGCCGGCGTGCTCCTCGGACCACAAGCAGAGGGCTTTCTGTTTGATGGCGACCTGCTCGCCTGGCTTGATGGCCGGGGAGGCAACAGCCGTGCCGGCTGGACGATCGCAGCGCTCCCCCTGTCGGGCCTGGTCGCAGCCTATGCCTCGCAACGGTTTGTCTCGCCTGTGCTTCGCGAACGTTCTGCCGGCTGGAGTGGATTCCAAGCAGGGCTCGTCTCGCTCGTCACCTTCATCGCTGCAGTCGCAGCAGCACTGGCGTTTGCCGGAGCCCTCGGGGGCGTCTTCGACTCACTCCGCATCGACACCCGGGGCGGCATCTTCGGAACCTACGTGCAACGGAATGCGATGGTGGTGGGGATCGGGATGAGCTTTGCGATCATCCCGCTGATCTTCACAATCGCTGACGACGCCCTTTCCAGCGTGCCAGAACATCTTCGCAGCGCCTCACTCGGTGCCGGAGCAACGCCTTGGCAGACCGCCATGCGGGTGATCGTTCCGGCAGCGAGCGGCGGCATCTTTTCGGCGGTCATGATCGGACTGGGCCGCGCAGTTGGCGAAACGATGATCGTGCTGATGGCTGCCGGCAACACGCCCTTGCTGAAGTGGAATATCTTCAATGGCTTCCAGACGCTCTCCGCCGCGTTGGCCACCGAACTTCCGGAGGCGGCCCGTGGCACCGCCCACTACCGCGTGCTGTTCCTCGCTGCTCTCACCCTGTTCGCAATGACATTCGTGGTGAACACCGCCGCAGAAGTCGTCCGTCAGCGTGTTCGTCGGAGGTCTCATGAACTCTGACACAGCACCACGTCGTCGCTCATCACGACGCCGCGTTCGCAGCAGCTACACCAACCTCGCTGCGCATGGCGAGCCATGGGTCTGGCTCACCGCCGGCTCCCTCGGAACAGCGCTGGCGATGATCATCGGCCTGCTGCTGTTCATCACAGCCCGCGGCCTTGCCACCTTCTGGCCTCTTCCGCTTGAGCGAGTCCAGCTCGCCGATGGGCGGGCACTGCTTGGTGAGGTCACCGACCGAGAGCAGCAGGTGGACGAGTCCTCGGGAGAAACGGTTTCGCAAAGGCTCATCCGTACCGCCAACTACGAACTCACTGGGCAACACTATCAGTGGATCGACGATGCAGACATCATCGCTTTCGCAAAGCCAGACTGGGCCACCGCAGTCGAGCGACTCGAAGGTGGTCGTTTCCACGGCACGCCGCAGTACTTCTACAAAGATGGCGATGTTGTCGCCACTGGCCCAGCAGCGACCTGGCAGGAGTTTCTCGAGATTCATCCAGCCGTCCGCCAACGGGCAGCCGAGGCGAAGTCGATCGATCGACATGAACGAGGGCATGTGCAACGGGAGCTTCGCGCGGCACGACTCGCGGTGGCCCAGGCCGAGCTCGACTTTGGCGTTGAAAGCCCTGAACACGCGTCGGCGATGGCAGCAGAAGCTGATGTGCAGGAGCGTGCGGCTGAAGAGATGCAAAGGTTTGATGAACAGACTGCCACACTCCGCGATGAGAACGCTCGCTACGAGATTGGTTTTCTGACGGCGGATGGCACTGACGTCCGCATGCCTGTCGGCGAAGTCGTGCGAGGCTGGCAGCCAAACATGCTCACCTGGCCTGGCAAACTCGCGGTCTATCTCGATCGCTGGCAGGAGTTTCTCACCGATGATCCTCGCGAGGCCAACAGTGCCGGCGGCGTATTTCCTGCCATCTGGGGCACTGTCGCGATGACGCTGATCATGGCGATCTTCGTGGCACCCTTCGGCGTCCTCGCCGCGCTCTATCTGCGTGAGTATGCATCGAGCGGACCGATCACCTCTGCAGTGCGGATCGCGATCAACAATCTCGCCGGTGTGCCCAGCATTGTGTACGGAGCCTTCGGCCTCGGCTTTTTCTGCTATGTGGTTGGTGCTGGCATCGACGACCTCTTCTTCGAGGCGAGCCTGGTGGCAGACAACCAGCCCGTTTTCGGCACGGGCGGCCTACTCTGGGCCTCGCTCACGCTGGCCCTGCTGACATTGCCGGTCGTGATCGTGGCCACCGAAGAGGCGTTGGCCTCTGTGCCCAACTCGATGCGAGAAGGCTCGTATGCCTGCGGAGCTGGCAAATGGCAGACGATTCGACGCATCGTGTTGCCGAGAGCGCTTCCTGGCATCATGACCGGGCTGATCCTTGCCATGGCCCGTGGTGCGGGCGAGGTGGCCCCGCTGATGCTCGTCGGTGTGAAGAAGCTGGCCTCTGAGCTTCCCATTGACGGTGTGTTCCCGTTCATCCATCCGGAGCGGGAGTTCATGCACCTTGCCTACCTGATCTACGACGTGGGCTTCCAAAGTCCCAACAGCCAGGCGGCTCAGCCGATGGTTTTCACGATCACGTTTCTCTTGGTCGCGATCATTGCGGTGCTCAACATTGCCGCAATCTGGATCCGTGGCCGCCTGCGGCGTCGCTTCGAGACCCAACAGTTTTGAAGTATGATCCGCGGGTTCACGCACTTTGGCGGTTCTCAGCATGACCAGCTCATCGTCAGCCAAGACAGACCCAACGACCACAGCCTTCCAAGAAGATCGTCTCGTTGCCGTTGCTGCCGGCATCGATGTGCCGTCAGAGGTGCACGAACAGGTTGCCGAAGAGCAGCCGGTTCTCGAGATCGATTCGTTCAACCTGTGGTATGGCAGCAAACAGGCGTTGCACGGCATCTCGATGCCGATTCCAGAGCGGCAGGTGACGGCCCTCGTCGGGCCGAGCGGCTGTGGAAAATCGACACTGCTGAGAAGCGTCAACCGACTCAACGACCTCGTCCAGAGTGTGAAAATCACCGGCGACATGCGGCTCAATGGCGACTCGATCTACGACCGTCGCACCGATGTGATTGAGCTTCGCAAGCGGATGGGCATGGTGTTCCAAAAGCCCAACCCCTTCCCGATGAGCATCTATGAAAATGTCGTCTACGCGTTGCGGATCGACGGCGAACGCAACCGTGGCGTGCTCGACGAGGTCTGCGAACGGAGCCTGCGTGGGGCCGCTCTCTGGGATGAAGTGAAAGACCGACTTGCAGACAGTGCCCTTGGGCTCTCCGGCGGCCAGCAGCAGCGGCTCTGCATCGCCCGGGCCATCGCCGCGGAACCAGAAGTGCTGCTGCTCGACGAACCCTGCAGCGCTCTCGACCCGATTGCGACAGGAAAGGTGGAAGATCTGATCCAAGAACTTCGTGGCACGTATTCCGTCTTGATGGTCACCCACAATATGCAGCAGGCAAGCCGCACGAGTGACTACACCGCCTTCATGTATCTCGGCAGACTGATTGAGTACGGGCCGACAACTGAGATCTTCACAAAACCGATCCTTCGCGAGACCGAGGCGTACGTCACCGGTCGGTTCGGCTGATCGTCGACCGAGGAAGCACCGGGCAGGCATTCCATGACACGACATATCGAACGCCAGATCGACCATCTGAAGCAGCAGGTTCTGATCATCGGAACCTTGGTTGAAGAGGCGATCTCGAAGGCGATCACGGCCCTGATCAACCTCGACGTGCCGCTCGCCCAACGGGTGATCGAATCGGATGCCGAGATTGACCGCATGGAGGTTGAGGTTGAGGAGGAGTGCCTCAAGATCCTGGCTCTCTACCAGCCGGTCGCAGCTGACCTGCGGTTTGTGGTTGCTGCCATCAAGATGAACAACGACCTGGAACGCATGGGCGACCTGGCCAAGAACATTGCGAAACGTGTTAGCCAGCTCGCGCAGGGAGACCAGGCGGACCTGCCACCACAGATCCGGCCGATGGCGATTAAGTCGCAGGAGATGGTGAAGCAATGCCTGGAGGCTGTGATCAACGCCGACCCAGCCCTCGCCCGCTACGTGCGAGAACAGGACGACATCGTTGACAACGCCCGCCAAGAGATCCGAGACCAGGTGCTCGAAGGCATCAAGGCGAATCCGGAAAACACCGATAACCTGCTCCGAATTAACGCGGTTTCGAAGCATTTCGAACGTCTCGCAGACATGGCCACCAATGTCGCCGAAGACGTGATCTATATGGTTGAGGGCGACATCGTTCGCCACCGTGCGAACGACTAGTCGATCCGGAGGGCGATCAGCGGCTCGCGGTCATCCACAGGCAGTCCACTCCCCGCTCTCCGGCGTGCTACGATTGCCAATTGTGTCGCGGCTGGCCCGATCCCAAGAGGCTTTCCGAGGCGACGGTCACTCGTGCGTTGCGGACCCGGGCCCCCTCCCGGCAGGAAGCTGGCGCGAGTGCATACAGGGGCTGACTGTCTGGCGAGGAGCGTGGCATGTACACCGTCGATTGCACCAACGCAGTTTTTCCACAACGACATACCCGCGGCATGGGCACAGGTACCGCTGAGCCTGGATTCTTTGCTGGCTCCCTCGGGTCTGGCTCCCCCTGGCGATTTGCCGTTGCCTTCGTCGCAATGGGTATCTGCCTGCACACGACGGTGACACACGCTGAAGACAGCGTTGGCGTCTTGGTGACGGGCCCGCTGGCGGCCACCGTTGGTGAGAAACTTAGCTTTGAAGTCGAACTGGTGAACCGTGCAGGGGCTGCGCTGAGCGGCCTGCGAATCGTCGACTACTTTGACGCGGGCTTCCGGCACGAGGCGTCCGAGAGCCCGATCGAACAGAAGGGCACGATCGACCTCGCCACGGGCACGTCACGCCGACTGACACTGGAGTTCATCGCTGCAGCTCCAGGCCGGCAGTGCCATCGCGTTGAGATTCTCGACACCGCCCATCAGTTTGTCGGAGGCGCCACCGCATGCGTGGAGGTGTCAGCCCCTCCTGACGCGACCGCCTCCACAGCGCCCCCTTCAGCACCCCCCACAGCGGCAGCCAGCCCACCAGCTGCAGGCCTCACCCCACCCTCAGTGATGGTTCCGCCACTCGCTTCAGGAACACCAGCTGCCGTCACGACGCCGCCATCTGTTGAGACTCCTGCGGCTGCCACGCCGCCTGCAACCCCTCCAGCCTCATCGCCGCCAGCAACGCCTGCCCCTCCTGGCCTGCTCTCCCCCAGCCCCACAGCTTCAGCTGGATCACCAGCAGCAGGCCCCCCCGCACTTGAGATGGAAATTACCGGTCCCACCGAACGGAAACCGGGGGGACTCGTCGAGTTCATCACCACCGTTCACAACACTGGACAAGTGACCTCCACCGGCGGCACGCTCGAACTCTCGTGGGATCGTGGCTTCATCGCCGCCGAAGCTTCCGACGGCTATGTGATGGGCACCGACAAGGTCTCCTGGGACATTCCCGATGTCGATCCGGGCGGCAAACTGCGTCGGCAGATCAACCTACGGCTTCCCGCCTCACCGCCGGCCTCGCTGGGCTTTCGCCAGCCACGCATGTGCATTCGAGGCGTCCTCTCAGGGGTCGTCGGAGGTGTGCTCGTTGCCGACGAGTGCTGTGTTGCCGTGACTGCCGACGAATCGCCACGGAAAACGATGGTGGATGCCGGGCTGCATCTGTCGCTCGCTGACTGTGACGACCCGATTCAGGTGGGAAGCAGCACCACACTGATCTGTACGATCCGCAATGACGGGGCAAGTCCAAGCGGACTACTCAATGCCATGATCATGCTGCCAGAACAGGCGAGACTCGTGGGTGACCCCACGCCATCGCGGGTCAGAATCGACGGCCGCACCGTGAGCTTTGATGGGATTCCGTCACTCGCTCCTGGTGCGATGACCACACTCGAACTGGCCTTTCGGATGCCGACCGCAGGCCGCTGGAAGAGTGAGGCGATCCTCACCGGTGATGATCTCGACGGTTCACTTGCTGCTGTTGCCGAGACAACGGCACTGAGTCCGTAGCACGCCGGGCCACTCGCAAACCGGGGCCACTCACATCCGAGGTCCGGCACGCGACGGCCGTTTTCTCAACGACAGCCAGCAACCAGGCGAGCTGGGTCCTCCGCACAAACGGGGAAAACTATGCGTTGCTCGCGATCTGTGTAGAGGTTGTGCATGTTGTTGTGCCGACCACGTTCTCAAAGTGCTGCATACCAGCCGAGGGAACGGCATGCTTGTCTGCTCTGCGAACTGGCTGCTTCCGGACGGGGGCGTCTCGCTGCCACCGACTGCCCGTGAACTGGCCACGTTCCAGCGTGGACTGCAGACAGTGTCAGGCCGGGCGGGCTTTCGTTCGGACGGACGATATCAGCCCATCAGCCGGGTTGATCTCGTCTTTGCCGGAGACATGCTCGATACGCTCTCGAGCACACGCTGGCTCGGCGCCACGCGACCCTGGCAGGGCACGCCAGCGTCGTGTCAGCTGCACACGGAAATCGCCGTCGCCAGCCTGCGGCGCGGTCAACGAGCGTTGGCCCTGCTCCGACGCCTCCACCGCGACGGCATCGCGGTCCCCGAAGCGACCCGGCTGGGGCGTCCGTCACCCAGTCACTTCTCGCGTGTACCTGTGCGGCTGATCACACTCGCCGGTGACCACGACCTGCCGTGGCCAACCGCTCCTACGAGTCGTGACACACCGGAGTTTGCCTGGTCACCAGCGGTTTCTACTCGCTGGGGCGACAACAGCGATGTGTTCATCTCTCATGGGCAGCAGCTCGACCCCACAGCCGCATCCGCTGCTCCTGGTGAAGATCGGCCGCCAAGCGTGCGTGAAAGCGTGGGAATCGACCTGGTGACAAGGTTTTTGCAACGCCTCGGACAGCTGCTGCCAGAGATCCCCCTGCAGCGGTTCGGCCGATCGCTTGCGGCCGCCCATCCACTTAGTCTCCCGCAGCGGATCCAGGCCTGGCTCGATCGCCATCAGGCAGCCGCCGCCTCACGGACCACGCTGCGGTCGTGCTGGCAACGCTGTGTTGCAGACTGGCACCGCAGCACTCGTAGAGAAACCCCAGTGGTCCGCGACCTCGGGATCGATGTCTGCGATCGGCTGGCTGGCTGGTTAAGCGATAGCCTCCATCCCAATGCCTCACCGACTGCTCCCCAAGATCTATCGTCCGTGCTCCAGCCTGAACCCTCAGCGGTTGTTGCCGCCGTCTGCCAAGAGGGCATTCACACGGCCGTCCTTGGCCACCTTCCGCTGCATGAAAGCATCCCAGCCCGCGAGCAGTCGCAGATCAGGCAGCCGTTTTTCGTGCACGCGGCGGTGCCCCCACCGGAGGTGCTCGGACTTGTGCCACGCCAGCCGCAGCCAGACTGCTGTGAACTGGCCTGGTCAGCTGTGTTTGAGCAGGGTGAACACCTCGGCATGCGGCACACCGTCTCAGCAGGGCTCTCCACGTCGGTCCACCGAAGCTTTGCAGCCACGGTCATCGGTCACCCTGCAGTCGCAGGCACGGTCGACGCCCTGCAGGCAGCCTAAGCACAAAGCGGCAGTAGTAACGCAGCATTTGCTAGGCTGCGGCCCATGGACCTTCTTGAAATCACCCAGATCACCACCACCTTCAGCACTGCCGAAGAGGCTCATCTCCTGGTTGTCGATCTGCTTGAGCGACGACTGATTGCCTGCGGTCAGATCGACGCCAATGTTCAGAGCTGCTATCGCTGGCAGGGTGCTGTTGCTCGTGACACCGAGTGGCGATGCACGTTGAAGACCTCCAGAGCGACAACAGACGCATGCCTCCAACGGATCCTGGAGGTCCACCCGTACGACACCCCTGAGCTGATCGTGGCCAGCGTGTCGACGTCCGAGGCCTATGCCGCCTGGGTCGATACCAGCGTCGCCCCGGAGCCAAACTGACCATGCGTTCGTCTCCTGCTCGCTATGAGTTTGATATTCGACTGCATCGCCGGCCGGCGACAGCGGTCACCAGCGGCTCTCTGAGCAGCGGCTCGGCCCTGCTCGCCACGCTGCAGGTGCCTACCGGCCAACAGGCTGAACCGATGGCCGTTTCCTTCGAGCGGGCCCTTGACGAGATCGCGAGTCTGCCTGGCTGCTACGGCGAACCTGATGGCTCGATCCTTTGGACCGGCCAAGACGAGGCTGGCCGCTGGCAGGTTGACGGCAATCTCTTTGATCGAGGCGGTCAGGTGGTGTTTGCCACGCTCTCCGGCAGCTGTCCGCCAGTGGAGTTTGATCGTCTCCTGGCCTGCTTCGGCTGGCCGGAAGAGCCGCTGATGATGGAACTTGTCCGGGCGGCCGTCTTCGTCTCCGAAGCGGATTTTCGCCAGCACGCGGGTCGCCCAAGCAGCTGATCTTACTGCTGGAACGCCAGGAAAAGTGGCGAGCCAGGCTGGAAGTGGCCGATGAGCCCAGCGGGGACGCGTTATAGTGATTGCAGTGATTGTCTGGCTTTTTCCGACTGGAGATGGGTCATGTCTTGGGCTTCGCACAGATTCCTTGCCGGTCTGCTTTCACGTCGTATCCGACGCGTCACAACTCCCGCCGCCTGCTGCCTGGCCGTGGCCCTCGGCGGACACGCCGCGATGGCCGACACGCCTTTGTCTCGTGATTTCATGGGTTCGGGCATGCACGCGTTTCATGCCGGTAGCTATCAGCGGAGCATCGACGACCTGACCGCAGCCATCGACGCCGGTAGCCAGGATCCACGGGCCTACTACTTCCGTGCTCTCGCGTTGCTGCGACAGGGCCGCGAAGACGACGCCATTGCCGACATGCAAGAAGGCGCCCTGCTCGAATCGGGTGGTCCAGGTGGTGTTGTCGTGGGACGCTCACTGGAACGTGTCCAGGGCCGTGATCGCTTGCTGCTCGAACAGTATCGCCGTCGTGCCCTGATTGAGCAGCAGGCTCGCGATCAGCGTCGCATCGAAGAGCGGTACACCGAGATGATTGAGAGCGAGCCAGAGCGGCTCCGGCAGCGGCGACCAGAGGCGTTTGTGCCCCCCGCAGCCGGCTCCACACCATCTCCGGCTTCCGCAACACCAGCTCCTGCAGCGGCCACGCCAAATGATGATCCGTTTGCTCCTCCGGCCAACGGCTCTGGGGCACCAGCGGCAACGCCAGGTGACGATCCTTTCGGCACACCAAGTGATGATCCGTTTGCACCGTCCAGCCCTGCAGGCGGCGATGACCCGTTCGGCGGATCAGGCGACGACCCGTTTGGTGCTGGTTCCAACAGCGATGACATGGAAGATGCTGATCCGTTCGGCACGTCTCCAGCAGCACCCGCCACGCCTCCCGCTACTGGCGGCTCGTCTGAGAGTGACGGTCTCTTCGACGACCCGTTTGGCGATGCAACAAGCGGGGACACCCGGCCGCGTGGCAACGGCACCGTGGGCTCACAGGTAGACGCGCAGACCGAATCGCTCGCCGCAGAGACCGACGATCGGCTTGATCAGCGTGACGAGCAAGAAGAGATGGAAGCCGCAGCTGCCGGTGATGTCTTCGACCAGCGAGACCAGCAGGAAGAACGCGATGCCGCTGCAGGCGAAGGGGCTCCGCTTGTTGAGCCGATCTTCGAGTAGCTCGCCACCGAGGAGTCACTCGTCGAGCAGCCACGCATCGAGGCATTGCAGCGAACGCTATGTCCCAACGGCGGAGAGGGCCGCGCTGGCTCGCGCCACCGCCGCCTGAGCCGCTTCCACCGTGTCGGCTTCGGCCACAATCCGCACGATCGGCTCTGTGTTGCTCGCCCTGACGAGCACCCATGTCGCCTCCTCATCGAGCCGTAGGCCATCGAGCCGTGACGCGGAGGCCGCTGGGAAGGCCGCCTCAATCCTGTCGAAAGCCGCCGCCAGACCAGGCCCTCGGGCATCAGCCCCGAGTTCCACCTTGGTCTTGAGCATCGCCCGCGTCGGCAATGCTGACGCCAGGCTCTCGACCGACTGGAGGTTTCCGCCTGCACACATCCGCTCGAGCACAAGCGCCATGCCGACGATGCTGTCCCGGACCAGCACAACCCGCGGGTCGATCACACCGCCGTTGCCTTCACCACCGATGACCGCATCCGTTGCGAGCATGCGGTCCACAACATTGGCCTCGCCCACCGCCGACACGCTGCAGTCGACTCCATGCTTTGCCGCCACAGCCGCGGTCATCCCGCTTGTGGAACAGTTGACCACCACGGGCCCTGGCGTCTGTGCCAACACCGCCTCAACGGCCAAAGGAAGAGTGGCCTCCTCACCAATGAAGCGGCCTTCCGCCGTGGCCACCGCGAGCCGGTCGGCGTCGGGATCCTGAAAGAATCCCACATCCGCTCCAGCCGCAGCGATCTGCGGCAACATTCCGGAAAGGTTCTCTTCGGTGGGCTCCGGTGTGTGTTCAAACAGGCCGTCTGGCGTACCACCGGCGATCGTGGCCTCACAGCCGAGCGCCTCAAACAGGAGTCGAGCAGCGCAGCTTCCTGCACCGTGACCAGCATCCAGCCAGACCCGTGGCCGCACGCGTCGAATCGCGTCCACATCGACCCGTGCCAACACCCTAGCAACATGCGTGGCCGCTCCATCGACTTCACGGAGTGTCCCTGGCTCTGCCGCCACAACCGGCGGCGACGGCTGCTGGAATCGTTCCAGGACACGACGGCCAGCCTCGGCGGTCAGCACGCGTCCGGCAGCTGAGAAGAGTTTCATGCCGTTGTACTGAGGCGGATTGTGGCTGGCCGAAATCTGAATCCCACCAGCTGCTCCGTACTCCTGCACAAGAATCCCCACTGTTGGCGTCGCAGCGACATCGCCATCGAGGACATCCCGGCCAGCAGCGACCACTGCGGCGGCAATCGCATCGGCAAACATGCGGCCGCTGGCCCGGCCATCACGGCCAATCACCACCGGACCGGGCGGCAGTGTCGCGAGAAAGGCCTCGGCATACCGCACAGCAACCTCAGCCGTCAGCGAGGTGCCCACAATGCCCCGCAATCCCGAGACACTCACGATCAGCTCATCCATGGGGCCTTCACCTCTTGTCGTGTGCGACGTCACGCGGGCTGATTCCTTCCACTGAGGATCAGCGCCGACCGCGGTTCCCGCGTGAGGACGGGCGGCAGTATAAACAGGTCCGCAGAGAGCCAGACACACCATCGCACACCACCAGACACCACGAAGGAGCCCCCATGGCCTCCACGCCAGAGCGACTTGCCGCCGTTGACTCCGCACACGCTGCCGGCCAGCTGACCGAGCATGCCGCCACAACCATCCGAGACTGGCTCACGCTTCCACAGTTCGCAGCGTTTGCTGACGACCTGGGAGAACGCATCGACCAACAGCTTTGGAAAGAGCTCGACGATGCCTACTGGACGGTCATTCCATTCGGCACCGGTGGCCGTCGCGGGACGATGTATCCCGTCGGCTCAAACGCCATCAACGACCGCACCATCGGGGAGAGCGCCCAGGGGCTCGCCGACTATGTCACGAGCATCCTCCCGGCCGGCGAAACCCCTACATGTGCGATTGCCTACGACACTCGCCATCGCTCCGAACACTTTGCCAAGCTGTGCAGCGAGGTGCTGCTCGCAGCAGGCTTCCAGATTTCATTTCTCCGCGGATTTCGCAGCACTCCCGAACTCTCCTACGCCGTGCGGCATACCAACAGCCACTGCGGCATCATGGTGACCGCCAGCCACAACCCTCCAAGTGACAACGCAGTCAAGGTCTACTGGGCCGGTGGCGTGCAGGTGCTCCCTCCACACGACCGCGGCATCATTGACCGCGTGATGAACGTGGTCGACGTCCAACGGAGCGACTTCGACACCGCCGTTGCTGATGGGCGGGTGCGATTTGTGGAAGCAGAGATCGATCCCGCCTTTGTGAAGGCAGTGCTGGAACAGTCGTCACCCGGTAGCCGCGATCTGTCGGTTCTCTACACGCCGTTGCATGGAGTGGGAGCCTCTGCCGTGATCCCGGTACTCGCCGGTGCGGGCTTCACGCGAGTGCGACTTTACGGACCGCAGGAAAAGCCGGACGGCGACTTTCCTCACGTGCCGGGGCATGTGGCCAATCCAGAGAACCCCGCCGTCTTGCAAGGGGCGATCGAAGAGGCTCAGAGTGTTGGGGATGACCTCGTGTTGGCGAGCGACCCTGACTGTGACCGGCTTGGTGCCGCCGCAGCACGCTCCCTTGAGCCGGGAAGTCCGTGGGAGACCTTCACGGGCAATCAGATCGGTGCCTTGCTGGCTGACTGGACACTGGCCACCCGCAGCCGTACCGGCCATGCTGCCCCCACCGATCGTCTGATCACCACGATTGTCACCAGCGGCCTGGTTCGCCGCATCGCCGAAGCGCACGGCATCCGCGGCATCGACAACCTGCTGGTGGGCTTCAAATGGATTGGGCAGCGGATCGATGCGATTGGGCCCGAGCACTTCGCCTTCGGCTGCGAAGAATCGCACGGCTACCTCGCCGGCACCCATGTTCGCGATAAGGACGCGGCAGTGGCAGCACTCCTGCTCACAGAGATGGCAGCCTCGCTGAAGACGGAAGGCCGGACGCTGCATGAGCATCTCGATCGTCTGTTTGCCAAGCATGGATGCCATATGGAACGACAGATATCGGTGTCGCTGCCAGGAGCTGCAGGCATGGATCGCATGAAAGAGATCATGGCCGGCCTGCGGCAGAGCCCCCCTAGCGAGATTGCCGGCCTGTCCGTCGGCCGCAGCCGCGATTATGCGTCCCTGACGGCAACAGCCGCGGATGGCAGCTCCGCCACGATCGATGGCACTGCCGGCGACGTGATGATCTTTGATCTCATCGATCCCACAGCTCCCGAAGACGCTTCGTGGCAGCCGTCTCCACCGAGCCAGTTTCCCCCCCTGGCGAACGCGGTTGCCGCCCGTCCTTCGGGCACCGAGCCGAAGATCAAGTTCTATCTGTTCACCGCCGCCGCCCCGTGTGAGCTGCCGGCCCTCATGGCAACCAAGCAGCGACTGACCGACAGGCTCGACCGCATGGAACGGGAACTTCGGGCACTGGTCGGTGTGTAGCCAGTCGACACGCCTGATCTCAGCACCGAGGTCATCGTAGAATCCTCGCATGGATGCTCCTGACACCGATCCCGTGAAGACACCAGCGATGCCACCGGCACCTGCTGATTCGCAACTGCCTCCGGAACCTGCGTCCGAAAAAGGGGCCGACGCGAGGGAAACACTCCCTTCCGACACCGACCAGGCGGCCGCCGCACGCGACCGGTCACTGGCAGCCGCCAAGGTCCGTCGTTTTCCCCAGTCGCCCGGCGTCTACCTGATGAAAGACGCCGCGGGCCGCGTTATCTACGTCGGCAAGGCGAAGAACCTCCGCAGCCGAGCCGGAAGCTACTTCCTCAAAGCCGCAGCTGAAGAACGCCGCACGGCAGACCTCGTTCGTGAAATCCGCGACATCGACTACCTGGAAGCTGACAGCGAGGTCGATGCGCTGCTGATGGAGAGCCGGCTGATCAAGGACGTGCAGCCCCGCTTCAACACTGACCTGAAAGACGACAAGACATTCCCCTATCTGCAGATCACCACCCGCGAAGATTACCCACGCGTGGAAGTGACCCGCGAACCACGCCGCAAAAACGCAAAGCTCTACGGTCCCTTTACCAGCGCCGGTAGTCTGCGGGGCGCGATGGTCGTGCTGCAGCGGATCTTTAAGTTCCGCACCTGCACCCTCGACATTGAAGCAGACGACGCCAAGTGGCAGTGGTATCGCCCATGCCTGCTGGCATCGATTGATCAGTGCACCGCACCGTGCAACCTACGCATTTCCAAAGAGGACTACCGGCGAGACATCCTCCGGCTGCGAACATTCCTTGATGGCAATAAACAGCGGGTGATCGATGAGATGCAGCATGACATGCTGCAGGCCTCCGAACGACTGGAGTTCGAGAAGGCCGCTCGGCTTCGCGACGAAATCAAACTTCTGGAAACACTCGACCAGCGGGGCGACCTCGAGGAACATGCCCAGCCGGAGGTGTTTACCGTCGACCCAAAGAAGGGGCTCGCCGGCTTGAAGTCCGTCCTCAAGCTTGAGAAACCTCCACGCGTGATCGAGGGTGTCGATATCGCGCACCTCGGAGGCACCGAAACCGTCGCCAGCCTTGTGCAGTTTATCGACGGCCTTCCGTTCAAACCGGGCTACAAGCGGTATCGGATTCAGAGCGTCGACGGGATCGATGACTTCAAGAGCATCCACGAGGTGGTTGCTCGGCGGTTCGCCAGACTTGCCCGCGAGGGGGCTCCGTTCCCCGACATCTTCTTGATCGACGGAGGCAAAGGCCAGCTCTCAGCTGCAATGGCTGCGCTCGCCGAACTCGAAGTGGAGCCTCCCTGCATCCTCTCACTCGCCAAGCGAGAAGAAGAGGTGTTTCTCCCTGGCCGATCTGAGCCGCTCCGGATCAGTCGCGACGCCTACTCACTGCGGCTACTTGAGTATGTCCGCGACGAAGCGCACCGGTTTGCCCAGCACTACCACCACCTGCTTCGTCGCAAACGAACGTTCGAAGAATAAATCGAACCATCGCAAGGACACTCTGTGGCAATGCTCAGGCCTCTGCAATCCACGCCTTGGCTGCCTCGAACTCTTCCAGGTCGAAGACTTTGACAGTCGCCATCGTGAATGGCTTGCAGATTGTTCCCATCCACTTTTCCCAGCGTGTCTCACCAACCATCGCGATCCGCTCGATGGTCGTGCAGTGTGTGGCGGCAAAGGCGATGTCGTCCCAGAGAGCCTTCGCATCCCAGCCATGAAAATCGTGAAACCAGACGAGGATGCGGGTCTTTCCGGCTTCGGCAATGGCGGCGTCCACCAGCGGTACAAACGTCTTGTAGTCTTCGTCGTGGAGGGTGCCGCTGAGTTTCATGCCCACCGTGTGAGCTGGCATATCGGGCAGCATTTCGATCATGGTCATCTCCTTCGAGGTTCGGCAGACGTGACACAGGCATTCTACGCGCCGCATGTCTCGCACTGCGTCTGTGGGAGAAGCCACACCGCGTTGCTCAGCTGCTCTCAGCAGGCATGTGACATCTCGGCGGTGTCACACAGCAGCGGGAAGATCACACGCGTCGCCGGCCGACCCGATCCAAACCGACGGCGTCGCGGAGACTGCTGAACGCGTTCTTCAGCCGCCAGATATCGCTGCAGTCCTGTCACGTCAGCCCGCTGAAACATCTGCTGTGTACCGACATAGAACGAGCGGATCAGGCCCTCAGCCCGATACCGTCGCAGACGCTTGAGAGGACAGTACAGCAGTGCCGCCGCATCCGCCGCTGTGAGCAAGTCTTCAGAAACAGCCGCGACATCCATACGATCACTCCCCCATCGAGATAAGCACCTTTGCTCATCTACGTCACAGACAGCCGGAGTGTTCGCGGGATCCCTCTTGCAACAGCAACTGGCTGATTTCATCGCTGCAAAACTGCCGAGCCGATGCGGTTGCTCTCGGCACGGCTATATTTGAAAAAAAGATTCGCTTTAGGCTGATGGAGAACGGGAGTTGCCAACACTGGACGAACGCTGGCAGGCCAACGGCCGAGCAGTGACACAACACAGGAAGGCTGTGGGGATGAAAGTTGTGCGGATGAAGGCTGCGTTGACACCAGCAGCGCCGACCGTACGCCAGGCCACAGTGCTGCGTTCGCAGCCACACGATTCTCGCCAGTTGGCATGTCACACAGCTGCACGCACAGCCCTGCTCGTGCTTTGTCTCTGCCTGCGTGGAGTGACCGCCCACGCCGTCGAGGCGACTGCAGCCGCCCGGGAGTTTGCCGTCACGATCCTGCCACTGCTGGAGCAGAAATGCCTGGGCTGTCATGGTGGCGACCCGACTGACATCAAGGGTGAGTACCGAGTCGATAGCCGGGCCCATCTGCTGGCAGGCGGCGAGTCGGGCGACGCGGCGGTCATCCCCGGCATGCCGGAGCAGGGGTCCCTCCTTGGGGCATTGCGTTGGGACAGCCTGGAGATGCCGCCGAAGGAGAATGACCGACTCACGTCTGAGCAGATCGACGCGGTCTCTCGGTGGATTGCGGCAGGCGCCCCATGGCCGGATGCCGAAGAGATCGCGAGCTACCGAGCGGAGGCTCTCCAGGAGCCATCGACCGCTGCAGGTGTGTTGGTAGCAACCAGTGGCGGCACCAGTGATGCCTGGACGATGCGTCGTTACGCGAAGGAAGACCTCTGGCCCTACCAGCCAGTGCTTCCACCGACCGAGGCAGAGCTGCACTCACTGCTGCAGGCAACAGGATCGGCGACCGAAGATGTCAGTGATCTCCCAGCGGTGATCGATGCCTTGGTCACACAACGCATCACGGAAGCCGGCCTACCAACATCCCCCCGCGCCGATGCACGCACATTGATCCGTCGCGCCACCTTTGACCTTCACGGGCTCCCACCAACACCAGAAGCAATCGCTGCATTCGAACTCGCATACGCCGAGGCTCCTGAGCAGGCCTGGAGTTCGCTGATCGATCGACTGCTCGAGAGTCCTCGCTACGGCGAACACTGGGGCCGCCACTGGCTCGACGTAACCCGCTATGCCGACACCGGCGGCATGTCGAACGACTACGAACGCTCCAACATGTGGCGGTATCGCGACTACGTGATTCGCTCGTTCCACAACGACACGCCCTACAACGAGTTTGTCATCGAACAGATCGCTGGCGATGAACTGGCCGACGCCAGTTGGCGAAGCCGTACCGGTGGGAGTGAGGCCGATCTCGAGAAGGCCCAGCTGCAGGGCGATTTCACCGCAGAAGAAGCGGAATGGATCGTGGCCACAGGCTTCCTGCGTCTTGGTCCGTGGGACAACGCGATGGTGGAGGAACAAGAAGCCCGCCAGATCTGGCTCGACGACCTCGTGAACATCACGGGGCAGACCTTCCTCGCCACCACCATGCGGTGTGTGAAATGCCACGACCACAAGTTCGACCCGATTCCCACGCGTGACTACTACCGCATGTATGCGGCCTTCTCTGCGACTCACATGGCGGAACGACCAGCCCCGTTTCTGCCAGAAGAAAACCAGGACGGCTTCACGGCAGGCCGTGAGCACACCCAGCGAATGCTCGACTTCGCCGTGGCGGAAAAAACAAAGCTTGTTGAGAAGCGTGAAGCCGCAGCTCGGGAGTGGTTTGAAGAACACGGACTCCCCTACAAGGATGTCGAAGAGCGGAAGCCCCTGCCGGATGAAGAAAAACCGGCACGAGCTGTTGGCCTTACCTACATCGACGAGGGCCAGCTCAAGGTCCGCGAGCAGGATGAGTGGATCTGGACTCGCCGGCTTGAGCGTTACGAGCCGATGGCCCAGAGCGTCTTCAATGCCGCCGCAAGCAAACTTGCCTGGAATGGAGCCCGAGCCCTGAGGATCCGTCGCATCGCTTCGGAGACCGGCCCACCGGAGTGTCACATCCTCAGCGGCGGCGCTCTCACGGCACCCGCTGATCGTGTCGCCCCGGGTGTGCTCAGTGCCGTGGGACTGCCCGTCACCCACGACAGCGAGACACCGTTTCTGCTCACCGACAGCGTTGACGGTCGGCGGCTCGGGCTGGCCCAGTGGATCGCCAGTCCAGACAACTCTCTCGCCACACGGTCGATCGTGAACCGTCTCTGGCAGTGGCACTTCGGCACCGGCCTCGCAGCCAACGCGAACAACTTCGGCGGAAAAGGTGGCAAGCCCTCACACCCTCAGCTCCTCGACCTGCTGACGGACAACTTTGTCAGAAATGGCTGGACCTTCAAGCGGATGCATCGGCTGATCATGCAGACAGAGACGTACCAACGGTCGTCTCACCCGATCGATGCCGCCCTCAGCGAACTCGAAGATCCCAACAACCGACTGCTCTCCTATTTCCCCACGCGAAGACTGACCGCAGAAGAACTGCGAGACGGCATCCTGGAGGTCACTGGTGAACTCCAGCATCGCCTCGGCGGCCTGCCGGTGATGCCCGAGATCAACATGGAAGTGGCCCTGCAGCCACGCATGATTCAGTTCTCTCTGGCACCGGCGTATCAGCCCTCTGCAGATCCCGATGTCCGTAACAGCCGCAGCATCTACGCCTACCAGGTGCGTGGTCAGGCCGATCCATTTGTGGAGATGTTTAACCTGCCGTCCCCCAACGAATCGTGTGAACTCCGCGAGTCTGCTTCCGTCACGCCACAGGCCCTGACCCTGCTCAACAGTGACCAGATGACAGACCGCTCGATTGCATTCGCGCGTCGTCTCGAGCGTGAAGCCAGCAGCACCTCCGCGCAGATTGACCGAGGGTTTCTGCTGGCGCTCGGCCGCCTACCAACCGATGTCGAACGCACGCGTCTGGAGTCCTACGTTGCCGACATGACCGAGTATCACCGGCACAATGAGCCGCAGCCGGTGACCTACCCTGTTGAGATCACTCGCTCCCTTGTGGAGGAGTTTTCCGGCCAGCCGTTTGAGTACCAAGAAATCCTGCCGACGTTCGAAAACTACACGCCCGACCTCAAGGCTGCCGATGTCTCCGCCGAAACACGGGCTCTCGCTGATGCCTGCCTACTGCTGCTGAACACCAATGAGTTCCTCTATCTCGACTGAGTGTCGACTGCCAACTCGGTCTGCTCTCCCTTCACACTGCCTGCCCTATGCTCACAACCCCTCGACGCAGTTTTCTCCACGGCCTCGGTGCCACCCTCGGCAGTGTCGCCGTGTCCACGCTGCTCGCAGACGATGCGGCCCGCGAAGCCCCGTTGGCAGTCAAAGCACCGATGCTTCCAGCCCGTGCCAAGAACGTGATCATGCTCTTCATGGAGGGTGGTCCCGGGCAGATGGACACGTTTGACCCAAAGCCCGAACTCTCTCGCCTCCACAAGCAGGAGTCGACACTCAGCATCGGCCAGGAGAAGGGCTTCAAGTTCTTCGTGGGGAGCCCGTTCTCTTTCCGAAAAGTCGGTGACGCTGGGATTGAACTCTGCGATCAGTGGCAACACCTCGCTGATCCCTATGTCGCCGATGAGCTGTGCAACTATCGAGGCTGTCAGGCGGAGTCGCTCAACCATCCCGAAGCACTCTTCCACATGAACACCGGCAGCCGGCTCGGTGGCGATCCCGCCTTCGGTGCCTGGGCGACCTATGGCCTAGGAACCGAGAACCAAAACCTGCCCGGCTATGTGGTGATGACAGAGCTGGCCCTGCCGCAGGGAGGCTCCGCCAACTGGAGCAATGGCTTTTTGCCTCCGCACTACCAGGGCACGAGGCTGCGTCCTGAGGGCTCCCCCCTGCTTGACCTGGCGTCGCAGGCGAACAAGTCGCGTCAGCATCAGCGGAGAGCTCTCGACGAGCTCGCCTGGCTTAACCAGCAGCACCTCGACCGGGTTGGTGAGGACGACATTCTGGCGGCCCGCATCGAGAACTACGAACTGGCTTTCCGTATGCAGGCTGAGATTCCCGGTGTGATCGACCTCACGCGTGAGACACAGCAAACGCACGAACTCTACGGCCTCAACACACCCGAGACACAGGCCTTTGGGCGACAGTGCCTGATGGCCCGTCGACTGGTTGAAGAAGGCGTGCGGTTTGTGCAGATCTTCAGCGGTGGCTGGGACAGCCATGACTATCTGGAGCGTGGCCACGCGTCCCGTATCGCCAGCGTCGATAAGCCGATCGCAGGGCTGATCCGTGACCTCAAGCAACGCGGCATGCTCGACGACACGCTGGTGATCTGGACCGGTGAGTTTGGCCGCACTCCTGACAACAACAAACGCGGGGGTGTCTATTCACTCGGCCGAGGGCACAACAACCAGGCGATGACCATGCTCTTCGCTGGCGGTGGCGTGAAGCCTGGCGTGGTGGGTGCCACCGATGAACTCGGGGCGACTGCCGTGGAGTGCGTCCATCCCATCCGCGACCTGCATGTCACGCTGCTGCATCTGCTCGGGCTCGACGACAACAAGCTGACCTATTACCACGCTGGCCGCTACAAACAGCTCAGCCAGTTTGGTGGCGAAGTCATCCGCGAGCTGATTGCCTAGCCCCCAGGGTCAGTCCTCAGGAGCTTCAACCTGCAGCTGCGTCGACAGCCAGGCCCCCACCTGCTCAAGAAGCGGCTCGGCGATCGTTTCCTCGAGCATGTCATACTCGCTCACCGCGCCAGTCTCTGCCGTCTGGAAAAGGTGATTGAGATTGGGCAGTTCCTGCACCAGCGATGCAGGGTTGCCTGCCTCTTCAACCGCCTCACGCAGCGGCGGCAGATTGGTCTCCGCGTCCACCTGCACATCACGGCTGCCGATGAGGGCCAGCACCGGGCAGCTGAGTTCACGGAGAGATTCGGTGGGATCGTAGTCTAGAAAGAAGCGAAACCAGGCAGAGGAGAGTCGTGCCACGCCAGCCTCCGCCAGGGCGTCAAAGTCTTCAGCGGGTGCTCCGTCAGCTGAGAGCTGTTCGCGGAGTCGCTTCGCTGCTTCCCTCGCGATGATTTCGGTAGACGCTCCGGGGGGAGCCTCTTCCACGGTGTCCATTAGCACTTCCTGCACCATTCGCTGGCGAGAGAGCTGATCGGGATCGCTCACGCCCTCCGCCTCGAGCACACGACGCCCCTGTGAGAGCAGCACCTGCTTTCCGTTCACGCCAGCCCCTGCGAGCATCACCACACAGGCCACCTGTGGCAGACGGCTCGCCGTCATCGTGGCGAGCATCGCCCCTTCGCTGTGCCCCACCAAGCCCACCCGTGATGCGTCAATCTTCGGCTGTGTGGAGAGAAACTCCCACGCCGCGCGAACATCACCGGCAAAATCCTGACTGGTCGCGTCGGCCGGCCCCTCGGTGGAACCTCCCACGCCACGATCGTCATACCGCAGCACCGCGATCCCGCGGCGGGTAAATGCATCGGCGAGCACAGCAAATGGCTTGTGGTCAAACAGGGTCTCATCTCGATCCTGTGGCCCTGAGCCGGAAATCAACACCACTGCTGGAAACGGACCATCCCCGGAGGGCATCGTCAGCGTGCCTGCGAGGGTCACATCGGCCACCGCGTTGCGGATACGGATCTCGCTCACGTCGTAGGGAAACGGAGGGCGTGGAGTCTGTGGTCGGTTCTTTGTCTGAGTCGCTGGCATCGGCTGCTCTTTGCCACGGCGAAGCGTCAACGCCAGTGATGCGCCCGCCTGCGACCAGCTCCCTTCGAGCGTCTGGCCATCGGCAGAGAGCGTGCCCTCGAAGCGACCACGGACGGCGGGCACGTCGATCGTCCAGGTATCACCCTTGATACCAAGGTCACCACGAAACCCACCCGACTGCTGCGTCAGGCTGTCCATCCAGGCAGTCCGCAGGCCTGCCTTGTCGCGGGTGATCCGGAAACGCAGCTGCAGCTTCTGCACGATCGCGTCGAGGGTGCCACTCCAGACCTCCTCTGGCGGCGGTGGCAGCGGCTCTTCGCCAACTGGCTCAAAGTCGAGAGGAAACCTCCCCCCTCGCTGCTGCCAGATCCCTTTGATCAAGCCGTCGTCGCCGATGTTGCCGGAGTAACTCGCCTGGGAGACAGGAAGGGTAAACCGCAGCTGCTCCCCGTCCTCGCTGAAATCTTCTACGAGAAATCGACGATCTCCTTCATCGATGCTCCGCAGCTGCCAGCGGGGATCGGGCTCTTGCTCCGTGTCCACCTCTAAGACAAAGCGAAAGCGGCGGTCGGCCGCATCAAGTTCGCCATACCAACGTGCCTCAGCGGCCGTCGGCTCCTCCGCTGCTTCAGCCTGCCCTGGCCCGCACAGGGCCGCCGCCACGGCCATGCAAGCCAGACCAAGCCGCGTGAAATGGGGAAGCCACCCTCTGCGATCCATCGCTTTTCCTTTTTTCATCCCAGGGCGACGCACATCCGCAAAGAACCTGAGCCGCCCTGCCAACCCTGCCTAGATCCAGCCTCGCAACCAGTAGTAGACCATGCCGTAGTACTCATGGATGATCCGCGTCGAGTTTCGCATGGCTCCAACGTGTGGCAGAAGTGAGGCGGCGACTCGGTAGTAGAGCGGCGGGTACTGCTCCGGGTCGATATACATGTAGTCGCAGGGAGCGGGAATGATTTCCAGGTCTTCAATCCCGAGCTGCTCGGCCTGTTTCTTGTAGATGCCCAGCGACCGCGGCATGTGGCTGGCAGACGTCACGAGAAACACGCTCTTTGCCCCCCGCTCAACTGCCAGCGGCAGACTCTCCGCGGCATTTTCACGAGTGTTGCGTGACTTGGTGTCGAGCGTGATCTGCTCATCGCTGACGCCCATCCAGGCGAGCATCTCCTGCATCGCTTCCGCTTCGGTCTGCTTGATGTGTGAGAGTTCTCCGCCGCCTCCTGCGCAGACCATCCAGTCGGCGAGTCCTTCTCGCAGCAGGTGCGCCCCGTAGAGCAGCCGATCTCCGGCATCACTCACCTCAGCCGTCTGCCTTGGAAACGCTCGCGGGCTGATGCCACCACCGAGCACGATCACACCATCAGCGTGGGGCATGGGATCGGGCAGCATCGCTCGCCGCTCCAGCGATCGGCCAAGCTGCTCAGCCACAAGGCCGTTACTAAACACGTAGAACACGATCAGCCCTGCCACCGCCGCTCGCCTGCCCCACAGCTGCCACCGCTCGCTGCGTCCCCAACGCCAGAGCCCCATGCCGACCGCCAGCAAGAAAAACGCCATGCCCGCGGGATACACGACCGCCGAGGCAATCTTGACCAGTAAAATCACCATGCAGAGTTGTTCCGTCGAGGTCCGTCGGGCCGCGTGCTCTGGAGTTGAGACACTCGCTCAACCGCAGACTTGCAGGATAAGTCGAACACGGAGCGGCGAGCAATCGTGTCTGTGACGGTCTGGAGTGGGTGCCGTCGGGCTCATCAGGGCAAGTCAACCGACGCAGCGATCCCTCGCCGGCAGCAGACGCTCTGCCTCATCGGCTCAGCACCACACTCTGAAGGTTTAACCAGGCCTCAGAAAGTCTCACCGGGGCCACGGCGTCGGCAGGCCAGCCTCGGTCGCATACACTCCGGCTGTCGGCTTCCTTCCATTTGCATCTCATGCGGCCCACATCAACCACATCCATGCTTGAACGACTCGCCAACGCATTTCCGATCTGGGTGGCCGTTGCCTGTGGTCTGGCCCTGATCGAGCCAGCCCTCTTCTCCTGGTTTCAAGGCAAACTGATCGTCGGCGGCCTCGCGGTGATCATGCTCGGCATGGGCATGACGCTCACGCCCGCCGATTTTTTGCGGGTCGCTTCTCGTCCTGCAGCGGTCGCCGCCGGCGTGATCGCCCAGTTTCTGATCATGCCCCTGGCCGGCTGGGCAATCGGAGTCGGGCTCGGGCTTCCCACTCCCTTTGCGGTGGGCTTGATCCTGGTCGCCTGCTGCCCGGGAGGCACCGCCTCCAACGTGGTGACCTTCATCGCCCGTGCCGACATCGCCCTCTCCGTCGCGATGACAACCTGCTCCACCCTCGCCGCTGTCGCACTCACTCCCCTGCTCACGCAGCTGCTGGCTGGTCAGCTCGTCGAGGTCGACTCGTGGGGCCTGTTTCTCTCAACCCTGCAGGTGGTGATCTTGCCCGTGGCGTGCGGCATCTTTTTGAACCGGTTCACGCCTGGCGTGGTTTCGCGGGTGCTTCCAGCCGCACCGCTCGTCAGCGTGCTCGCCATCGCGTTGATCTGCGGCAGCATCATCGGCCAGAACGCGGAGGCCGTGAAAACTGCGGGGCTGCAACTCCTCGCAGCGATCGTGCTGCTGCACGCAACCGGGTTTGCGGTCGGCTACGGCTTCGCCAAACTCCTGCGATACCCGACCACCACCGCCCGCACGATCTCCATCGAAACGGGCATGCAGAACTCGGGCCTCGGTTTTGTGATTGCTAAGAAACACTTCGCCGCCGAGCCCCTCACCGCCGTCCCCGGCGCGATCTCAGCCCTCACCCACTCGGTGATTGGCAGCGGCCTGGCCACCCTCTGGCGACAGACAGGCCGCTCACCGGCGGACGAAACCGAGCAGCAGCCCGCGGACGACCACAGCACGCCCTCCACCCGCTCCTAAAACCGAGGGTGGCAGCCGCCCTACCGGTTCGCCATATCACACGACACGCCACCAGCCGCCGGCACATAGCAGGCACGTGCATAGTCCATCACCATGCGGTGTGCACTAAACCGCCAGGCCAGTGAGCTGATCGAGTTCTTCATCATCCGAATCCATTCACGAGGCAGCCCGTCGCTGTCTCGGTCGTAGAAGAGCGGAATGACTTCCTTCTCCAGCACGTCATAGAGGGCAGCCGCATCCCGTTGGTCGGTGATCTCATCCTGGGCATGCGTCTCGCCACGACCGATCGCAAACCCGTTGCGGCCATCGAAGGCCTCCGCCCACCAGCCATCGAGAATGGAACAGTTCAGACCGCCGTTGAGCACCACCTTCTGACCGCTCGTACCTGAGGCCTCGAGAGGACGACGGGGGTTGTTCAGCCAGACATCAACGCCCTGGATCAGGTGACGGCAGACATTGATGTCGTAGTCTTCGACAAACACGATGCGACCACTCGTCCGTTCGTCATGCCGAAGATTGGCAATCTTGCGGATCAGTTCCTTGCCCGGCTCGTCGGCCGGATGTGCCTTGCCTGCGAAAATGATCTGAATCGGTCGATCTGGATCGCTGATCATCGCCAGCAGCCGATCGATGTCTGAGAGCACCAGGTCCGCTCGCTTGTAGGTGGCAAAGCGACGGGCGAACCCGATCGTGAGAATGTTCGGGTCGAGCACAGTCCGTGCCTGCTCCACCGCTTCATCACACTCGCCGCGACGGCGACACTGTCGAGCGAGCCGCCGACGCACAAACTGCAGCAGCAGATTCTTCAGGGCGTAGTGCGTCTCCCAGAGCTCGCCTGAATCGACGTCGTAGATCTTCTGCCAGACGTCGGGCTCGCCCATGCGACGGAACCAGCCAGAAGGGAAGATGCGATCGTAGAGCTGCAGCATCTGCCAGGAGAGCCAGCTCGGCACATGCACGCCGTTGGTGATGTGGCCGATCGGCACCTCTTCTTCCTCACGAGCTGGCCAGAGGCTGTTCCACATCCGGCGGCTGACATGACCGTGGAGCGCACTCACAGCATTCGCCCGCCGCGACAGCTTCAATGCCAGCACCGTCATGCAGAACGGCTCGTCATGATTGTGGGTTTCCACACGGCCCAGCGACATCAGGTGGTCGTGGGAGATACCCAGGGCATCTCGCATCGGCCCGAGATGCTCTTCTACCAGTCCACCGTCGAAACGGTCGTGTCCAGCGGGGACAGGCGTGTGGGTCGTAAACACCGTCTGCCGCGCCACGCGTCGCACTGCCTCGTCATAGGAGTAGCCGTCACGGTCCATGCGGCCGCGGATCGCCTCAAGCGTGGCAAAGGCGGAATGCCCTTCATTGAGGTGATACACGCCAGGCGTGATCCCCATCGCGCGGATCGCTTTCACGCCGCCGATGCCGAGCACGAGTTCCTGCCGGATCCGCACTCGGGTGTCACCACCGTAGAGCCGACTGGTCAGCTCACGGTCTTCCGGCGTGTTGCCTTCCACATCGGAGTCGAGCAGGTAGAGATTCACCCGCCCCACAGACATCCGCCAGACCTGTGCCAGGATCGGACCGCTGCGGGTGTCGACCTGTACGACAACGGGATTGCCTTCGACATCGACCGCACGGTCAATGGGCAGGCTTTCGACACGCGAGTGCAGATACTCCTGGTGCTGGTAGCCGTCGACATCGAGCTGCTGGCGGAAGTAGCCCTGCTTGTAGAACAGGCCCACAGCGACCAGGGGAATCCCTAGGCCACTCGCACTCTTGATGTGGTCACCGGCGAGCACGCCCAGGCCACCTGAGTAGACCGGCACAGACTCGTGGATGCCGAACTCTGCTGAGAAATAGACGACCGGCTTCGAGCCGAGCACGCCTGCGTGCACATGGCTCCACGTCGACTCGGCGGCCAGATACTCCTTCAGTCGTCGATACGCCTGATTGATCCTGCTGTAGAGCACCAGCTCAGCGGCCCGAGCCTCGAGTCGCTCTGGCGTAAACTCCGCTAACAGTGCGATCGGGTTGTGCCCAAGCTGGCGAAACCGCACCGGGTCGAGTTCACGGAACAGGTTGTTGACCTCAGGGTGCCAGCTCCACCACAGATTGCGGGCGAGAGCCATGCACTTGTCGTAGAGGTTTTGCGGCGAAAGTTCGTGCAGCCTTGGTGGTGCGAGACGTCCGTTACTCGAGGCCGGCATGACCGAAGCGGGAATACCGGGAGTGCGCGGGGTGGTCTCTTCTGCCTGGCTCATGGCGGGGCTCCGAGGAGGGTGGGAAAGCGAAACGCTTGGTACGGAGGGAACCATCCAGAAGGATGCACAAGTATATCGGTGGAGCAAAGCCTGAGCGAGCCCTCACCCTGACAGCCCATCGTTATCATGGAACTGTTCCCTGATTACTTGAAAGCGAGCCGCGATGTCCGTCCCTCAGCTGTTCCCGATTGGCTGCCAGCATCCAGATCCTGATGCTCTTTCCATCGTGCTCGACATCGTGGGCTCCCAGGCGGAAGGCACTCGCGACGTGGGCCCGTGGCGGAGCGGCACATTTGCCACGCTCGCAGAACATGGCGTGCTCGCCGGGTTTCTCCCGAGCGACTGTGAGGGCACGGCCGCCACAGAGACCGCCATCATGGAGTTCCTGATCGAACTCGGTGGCCGCTGCCTGACAACAGCGCTCGCTCTCACCCAGTGGGCCAGTGGCTGCCGGATCATTGCCGAAGCGGAGACCGACGTCCGGCAGCAGTTCCTCCCCGCACTCGCCCGTGGCGACCTGAGCACCACTGTCGGGATCTCACAGCTGACCACTAGCCGTCGCCATCTCGGCCGGGCTGTGATGGAGGCCAGCACGGTCGATGGCCAGTGGCTTCTGGATGGCCTCTGCCCGTGGGTCACTGGTGCCGACAGCGTTGACACGGTGGTCACCGGGGCAGCAACGCCTTCTGGTGACACGCTGTTTTTTGTGGTGGAACGTGAAGCCTCTGGTGTCACCGTCGACCCGCCGATGCAGATGCTCGCCCTCACCGGCAGCCGCACCTCAGCCGTCCATTTTGATGCGGCAGCAACAACGGCTGTCATCGAGCCGAGTGCCACAAGACGGCCTGCCGCCGGCGGCCTGACGACTTCCGCGTTAGCCGTCGGTGCCGCGCAGGCCTCCGCTCGACTGCTGGCACGGGAAGCCTCTCGCCGGGAAGACCTTGGTCCGAGTGCCGCCGGTCTTGCCGAGGAGGCTGCCGGGCTTGCTGACCGCGTACTCCAAGGTGTTCGAGAGGGAATGGAGCCCACAGAGCGAGATCAGCTCCGTGGCGAAGCCAACAGTCTCGTTATCCGTGCCGCCCAAGCAGGCCTTGTTGCGAGCAAGGGAGCGGGCTTTGTTGCCGGACACCCTGCTGAACGAGCCATCCGAGAGGCGATGTTCTTCCTCGTCTGGAGCTGTCCACAGGCGGTGTCCACAGCCACCCTCTGTGAACTCGTCGCCATCTGAGAAGCCCCGTTTTCTTCGCAGAAAACTCACATTTCTGGGCTTGTCGAGCCCGCCAGCTTTGACGCATGCTCTGGTGACGTGGGGGACACGCCGTCCCTCCCCGCCCCCAGGGCCTCAGCGATGTCGGCAAATCCCCGTCGGGTACTGATCGTCAAACTCTCTGCGATTGGCGATGTGCTGCATGCCCTGCCGACGGCTGTGGCCTTGCGGCAGGCCTTGCCTGAAGCGGAAATCGCCTGGGCGGTCGAGGGGCGTGCTCGCGAACTGCTCGATGGCCATCCAGCAATCGACCGGGTGATCAGCCTGCCACGTCGCTGGCTGAAGTCTCCGGGGGAAGTGCTCCGCGTGCGACGTCAGCTGCAGCAGCTGGATGCGGACGTCACGATCGATGCCCAAGGCCTGCTTAAAAGCGGCGTCCTCTCGTGGCTCTCCGGAGCCGGCATGCGAATCGGCTATGCCGCCCCCGAGGCCCGCGAAGGATCGGCCTGGTTCTCGACCCACCGCGTCTCGTCAACCGCCGCCCATGTGGTCGATCGACACCTCGAACTGCTCACGCCGCTGGGCATCAGCGACGACACACCTCGGTTTGACATTCCTCGGTCGGAAGAGGCACGCCGCAACGTTGATGCCTGGTGGAAGAGCCTCGCTCTGCCAGATACGCCTGCCGTGATCAATCCCGGCGCCGGCTGGAGTTCGAAGCTCTGGCCCACCGAACGCTTCGCTGCTGTTGCCCGCCAGCTCGGACGCCGTCACGGTCTGGTGAGCTTGGTTGTCTGGGGTGGTCCAAGTGAGCGTGAGGCGGCGGAACAGATCGTTTCAGCCTCCGCAGGCGAAGCGGTGCTGGCCCCCCCAACCACGCTGCAAGAACTCGCGGAAGTTGCCCGGCGTTCGCGGGTGTTTCTCTCCAGTGACACCGGTCCGCTTCATCTTGCTGTCGCTGTCGGCACGCCCTGCGTTGGACTCTTCGGCCCAGTGCCTGCTTCCCGCAACGGCCCGTACGGTCCGCAGCACACCACGGTCGAGCCACCTGCCGGCATCCGCCCCGCCTGGAAGGATCGCAAACGCGACACCCGCTCCATGCTGGCGATCGATGTCGACCGGGTTGTGGATGCAGCGGTGCGGCTGATCAGTCGGCAGGCTGCGGCCTAGCGGCCGCCCCGCCGCATGCATGCCTGCGACGTCCTGCAGCCGCGTCTTGCCCCCTATACTCTTCCGGCAAGCACACAGAGACCCCGGAGAGCAGCGGCGTGGCACGCAAGCGGACCAATCCCTTCAACGTCGCCCTCGGCGTGGTGGGCATCCTGTTCACGATCACAGCGATGAGCTACTGCGTGTTCGTGCTGCGTGGCGTGCAGAGTGCGGCGGGAAATGCCGCCGCGCCACCGGCGGCGTTTGAACAGATAATGGACGGCTACGGCACGACCATCCTGGTGGTGCAGCTCATTGCCCTTGCCGTGGCCACCGTTGGAGCCGTCGCCTTTGACGATGCAGAGGGCCGACGGGAACTCGCCCGTCGGCAGGAGGCATCCACAGCAAAAGCAGATCGCCCGGCTCCAGCCTCCCACGCCGCCTCAGCGGAGGCACCGCCGTCGTGAGCAGTTCTGTTGCCAGCACCATCAAGCGGCTGCGAGAGCAGATTCGCCACCACGACCGGGCCTACTACATCGAGGCAGCGCCCGAAATCAGCGACCTGGAGTACGACCGTCTCCTTGACGAACTCCGCGACCTCGAGACTGCGCATCCTGAGCTGATCACCCCGGAGAGCCCCACGCAGCGGGTTGGTGATGGGCCGGTCGACGAGCTCGTGTCGGTCCGGCACGCCCGGCCGATGCTTTCGATGGACAACACCTACTCCGAAGCTGATCTCACCACCTGGGCCGTCCGCACCGCCAAACAGTTGGGAACCAACGAGCCGATCGAGTGGGTCCTCGAACTGAAGATCGACGGTGTCGCCGTATCACTCTCCTACGAAGACGGCCGCTTCGTGCAGGGGGCCACCCGCGGGAATGGCGTGGTCGGTGATGACATCACCCACACGCTGCGGACTGTTGGTGGTGTTCCATTACACCTCGGCATCGATGCACCGCCGCCGCGACTGGATGTGCGGGGCGAGGTCTACATGACCAACTCCGACCTCGTGCGGCTCAACGAGCGGCAGACCGCTCAAGGCCTTCCCGCGTTTGCCAACACCCGCAACGTGGCCGCCGGCAGCATCCGACTGCTCGACCCCAAACTTGCGGCTGCCCGTCCCTTGCGGTTTTTCTGCCACGGGCTCGGCGATGCCGGTGGGCTCCCGATCCATTCGCAGACAAGCCTGTTCGCCTGGACCACATCCGCAGGATTGCCGATCGCTCCCTGGTCACAGGCATTCGCTTCCATCGAGGCCTTGATTGAGTACGGCCGTGAACAGATTGAAGCCCTGCACGAGCTCGACTTCGAAGTCGATGGCTTCGTTGTCAAAGTGAACGATTTCCAGCAGCAGCAGCGACTCGGCGCCACCTCGAAGAGCCCACGCTGGGCGATCGCCTGGAAGTTTGAGAAGTACGAGGCAACGACAACGCTCGCCCGTATCCGGGTGCAGGTGGGACGCGGCGGCACGATCACGCCGGTGGCCGACCTTGAGCCTGTGCAGCTCGCTGGCACCACTGTCAGCCGAGCGAGCCTGCACAATGCTGACGAGGTCGCCCGCAAGGACGTGCGGGTTGGCGACGTGCTCGTCGTTGAGAAGGCGGGCAAGGTGATCCCACATGTTGTCCGCGTCGAGAAGCATCTGCGAACCGGTCGACTCGCCAAGTGGCGACCGCCGACGGAATGTCCTGAATGCCAGACGCCCGTGGTGCGAGATCCCGAAGGCGTCTACATCCGCTGCCCCAACGTGCACTGCCCTGCACGACAGCGAGAGCGGCTGAAGTTCTTCGCGTCTCGTGGAGCCATGGAGATTGAAGGCCTGGGCGAAAAGCTGGTCGAACAGCTTGTGGCCACCGAGCTCGTCACCGACTACGCCGATCTCTATCGACTTCGCAGTGAGGACCTTCTGCCGCTGGAGCGAATGGGCAAGAAGTCGGCCGACAACCTGGTCACACAGATCGATGCCAGCCGCAGCCGTGGCCTGCCGCGGGTGCTCAACTCGCTGGCGATCCCGCACGTCGGGCCGCGGGTCGCCACGATCCTGGCTGAAGAGTTTGGCTCTATCGCCGCACTCACCGAAGCGAGTGTCGAGACTCTCGCGGCGGTTCCCGAGATCGGCCCAGTGATTGCGGAGAGCGTGCACAGCTGGCTCACGGGCGACTACGGCCGCCACGTGGTGCGTGAACTCCAGGCTGCGGGCGTGCAGATGGACATGCCCTCAGAGCACCGTGCCCGACGCGACGGTCCCTTGGCAGGTAAAACCCTCGTCGTCACCGGCACCTTGGCAGGCTTTACCCGCCAGGAAGCGGAAGAGGCGATTCGGAACGCCGGCGGCCGAGCCGCGTCGAGCGTGTCGAAGAAAACCGACTACGTCGTGGCAGGAGCTGAAGCGGGGAGCAAGCTCGCCAAAGCCGAGAAACTCGGGGTGCCTGTCCTCGATGAAGCCGGGTTTCGCGACCTGCTCGCCAGATAGCCGGCAGACCTCGCTACGCTAGCGACCGGCGAACAAGGCAGGGCGACCGGCGAACCAGGCAGGCGGGGCCCATGCCAGGCCGAGGGTGGCCATACCGCATCCCCAGAGGAGGTCTCCCGAGAGCAGGCCGATCAGCGGCCAGCCGAAGAGTCCCATCGTCACCACGAAGCCGCGGAGTCCAGCAACCCACACGCCCGCAGCGAACACGATTTCAAACAGCGTGATCGCGTGGGTGACAAAGTTCGTCAGATAATCCGACTCGGCCAAGGCCGCCATCAGCGTGCCAGCTGCCTGGTCTCGTCCGCTGACGAGCCACCAGGCTGCCGTCCCATCCCACCAGACATCGCCTTTGAGCTGCGAAAGAACGGCTGCCACAGCGATCCCACTGGCGTGGACTCCAAGCAATGAGAGTGCCAGACGATTGCGGACCGAAGGGCCCGCCTCCGGCAGCTTCCGGATCGCCCTGAGTCGTGCATCGAGTGAGATCGCATCGCCGCTGCGGCCAATCACCAGACACCACAGCAGGATCACCAAGAGATCGTCCGCCGGCTGGACAAGCATCGGCCCGCGGTGCAGGAGCGACACCCAGAGCACCGCTGCGGCGATCGCCGCAAACGGCGTCCCAATGCCCACGAGTAGGGCCGCGAAGGCCACAAAGCCGACCGCATAGAGGGCCCACAACGAGGCCGCCGTCGTCGCCGAATCAAACAACGAGATCCCGTAGGACGACCGCCAGGAATCGATCACGGAAGGCGAGACCACTCCCTCAGGCCCAAACCACTGCTGCAGGTCGTTCGCGTAACTTGCCCAGAGGAGGAGTCCCAAGGCTGCCGTCGCAATCCGAATCACCGCGAGTCCACGGGCATTGGTCGGCACAAACCAGAACGCATTCCAGGCACGGCCGAGCTGTTCGCTCAACGGCCGCGGTTCGCTCGCCGACAGGCTGCTCATGGGGTGGCTCCTTGCTCAGCGGAGGGCGTCACCACAGGAGCCACATCCCGCTCCTGTTCCACCGGCAGCAGCTGTACGCTCCCCGCCACGCGCCGCACGCGGGCA
Organism: Pirellulales bacterium; assembly: GCA_016779265.1. Classification (GTDB taxonomy): domain Bacteria; phylum Planctomycetota; class Planctomycetia; order Pirellulales; family UBA1268; genus M30B53. Next base: position 33,582 of record JADHNY010000006.1, read on the forward strand.
ACGGCCACCGGGGCATACTGAGGCTCCGCAGCATCCTCTGCCGAGAACTCCTCGCGGTCGGTCAGCACCACCCGCATTGTCCGCACCCGCACGTCCTCGGCCCCGACGTCGTCAAACAGGTTCTCTGCCATCGCTGATGGCAGCAGACCGGCCACATCCTCAGGCACCATCCCGGGCTCAAGCCAGCTTGCCAGCTGCCGCCAGCGTGCGGCGGCAACTCCCGACGCTCCCTTCGCCGGCAAACGTATCGACATGTCCTCGCCGCTGCTCTCCCAAGGCTCCACCATGATCAGGTAGTCGGCATCGTCGATCTGCCCGTAGGTCAGCCGTTCGTCGAAGCCAATGTCGAGCCAGAGGGGCACCATCCAGGGGGAGAACAGTTTGGACTTCACCGTTCTCAGCAGCGTGGATGAGCCACTGCTGGAGTTACAGGCAACCGTCAGCGTGAATCCGAGGAGATAGAGCGTCAGGGCGATGCTGACGAAGCCGCGAAAACCTTCACTCGGCAGGCTTGCGGAAGGCACTCCGGAATCAGTTTTTCCTGGCTGCTCGACGGACACGGATCACTTCCAAAAACGAATGGCAGGGCTGCCAGGACGGGCCGCGTTGACACACCGCCAGGAGCCCGATACTTTCCCGGTGAGGCTTCTGCTTCAAAAATACTTCCGAAAACGTGCCCGGGCGCATGGCTTCTTCCAGAAGTTCGCCGCTTGTGAGACGTCTCAGGGGGATTAGCTCAGTTGGGAGAGCGTCTGGCTGGCAGCCAGAAGGTCAGGGGTTCGAGTCCCCTATCCTCCACTTTTCTTTCACTCGCGGGTGTCTGCTCGCGACGTCTCAGCTGCGGGCGTTTTTTTGCTCGCAAGAGCTGTGCTGAGGTGGCTCGAAGCCAGCACACGTCTCGTCGCTGCCGGGAACACGACGCCGACAGCCCTCGACCACGCCGACGTCCCCGGCTTTCGTCGACCCTGGATCGCGTATGCTGCGAAGGCCTCCGCAGCCTCTGGGAAGTGACCCACATGCCAGCCTCGTCAGCTCCGATTGCCTGGATGAACGGTCGCTTCCTGCCTGCAGCGGAACTCTCACTTCCCGTTGGTGACGCGGGCTTTGTGCTTGGCGCCACCGTGACTGAGCAGCTGCGGACCTTTCGTGGCCGGCTCTTTCGTCCGCACGCCCACAGCAAGCGGCTGCACGAGTCGCTGGTCATCACCGGAATCGATCTGGCACAGGTTCGGAACACCAGCGGGCAGCTCCTTGCCTTGCGGATCGAGGATGTGCTGCAGGCAGCGGCTGAGGTCGCCTCAACGAATGCTGCCCTCGGTCCGGCAGAGGGAGACCTTGGCGTGGTGATCTTTGCCACGCCAGGCGACCTCGCCTCACAACATCAGGGCCACAGCGGATCACCTCGCGTGGTCGTGCACTCATTCCCGTTGGCGTTTGGCCTCTGGCACACCGCCTATGAACAGGGTGTGGCTTTGCGGCGGGTGCAGGTGCGACAGGTCCCGGATGTCTGCTGGCCAGTGCAGCTCAAGTGCCGTAGTCGCATGCACTACTTCCTAGCAGATCGCGAGGCCGCTGATCGTGAACCGGGCAGTCGAGCAGTTCTCGAAGAGCTTGATGGCACGATCTGCGAAACCTCCACGGCAAACGTGCTTGTGGTGCACGAGGGTGTGCTGTCGGCTCCAACGCATGCGTTGGAGGGCGTGAGCCTGGCATACGTGCAGGAGCGAGCGGCCGAACTCCACCTGCCCTGGCAGCCCAAGCGACTCGTGGCAGCTGACCTGGCGTCGGCGGACGAAATCATGCTCACCAGCACGCCCAACTGCCTGCTGCCGGCCACCCGCTTTGAAGGTGCAGCCGTGGGCACCGGAAAGCCGGGGCCGATCTATCGTTCACTGCTCGCCTCGTGGAGCGAACAGGTCGGCGTCGATATTGCGGCGCAGGCCGCGGCGATGGCGTGAGCAGATTCGCGACATTTCCCGACTGAGGGTGACATTGCGGAAGTCGTGCGCGGCTGAGACGATACCCCTCTTCTCAAAGGCCAACGGAGTGTCCGGTTCCCATGCATGACACCAGCACCGAGCATCCACCAACCATTCCGCGGGGGCCACGAGGCTGGCTACGACGGCTCTATCTATGGGTGCTCTCCTGGGCCGATTCACCCTACGGCATGGCTGGTCTCGCAGGCATTTCGTTTGCTGAAAGCTCGTTCTTTCCGATTCCACCAGATGTGCTGCAGATCGCACTCTCCGTCTCACGGCCCCAGCGGGCCTTTCTCTTCGCCGCCGTCTCGACAGTCGCCAGCGTCGCCGGTGGTGCCCTCGGCTGGGCGATCGGCTGGGGACTCTGGCAGGCGACCTCCAACTTCTTCTTTGACTGGATTCCGGGCTTCACCGAAGAGCATTTCGCCTTTGTCGAACAGCAGTATCAGGCAAACGCAGGCATCGCGATCTTTGCGGCTGCCTTTACCCCGATTCCCTTCAAGGTGTTTACGATCGCCGCGGGCGCCTGCTCTGTGCCGCTGCCCACACTGCTTCTCGCCTCTGCAGCCGGCCGTGGCCTACGGTTCTTCCTCGTGGCAGGCGTGATGCGGGTGTTTGGTGAACAGGCCAAGCGGATTCTCAACCGCAACCTAGAACTGGTCACACTCGTGCTCGGAGCCATGATCGTGGCGGGCTTCGTGGCACTGCGGTATCTCCCCGGGCACAACTAACCCGTGTAACCCGTGGAGCCCCTTGCCGAACAACCTTCCGAATGGCCCGTGATCTGCCGAGCAGCCTGCAGGTCACGGCGAGCCAGGCTTTTTAGCCAGCATCGCCCGCCACCCGGGCAAAGAGTGCTTCAAACTCCTCCCGAGTTCTGGTGGTCAGCTGCCGCACATCTTCTTCCAGGAGCTCTGGACGTTCGTAGCCGAGGAGATGTGCCAGTTTCTGTCGCTCCTCCGGCGATGCAGGAAACTCATGCCGGGCCGTGGCGTCGAGCAACCGCAATCGCCCCTCAATCGCCCGCAGCACGCGGTAGGCCGTTTCAAAAAACTCAAACGACTCCGCACGCATCAGGCCTGCCTGATGCAGGGCGACAAGACCTGCAAGTGTTTCGGTGGTCTGCAGGGAACGATCATGGCCACCAAAGACCAGCTGCATCGTCTGCACAACAAACTCAATGTCGACCACGCCGCCTGGCCCACGTTTGAGGTTCGTCGCGGCGGCTCCCTGTTCCATCCGGTATCGCATCGCACGAATCGTCTCAATCGCCTCTGGATTCCAGTCGTGGCCGTACGCCACCCGCTGGATGATCAGCTCAACACGCTGGCGTGCCTCATCTGAGCCCACAACTACCCGCGCCTTTGTGAGAGCCTGACGCTCCCAGAGCGCAGCCGACCCATCTTCGGCGAAATACCGCTCGAAGGCGTCGAGCGATGTGGCCGCTCCGCCACTCTTACCGCCGGGCCTGAGCCGAGAATCCATCTCGTAGAGACGTCCGTGTGGCCCGAAGGTCGTGGCCGCCTTCATCACCTTCTGAGCTAAGGTGCCGAAGAAATGGGCGTTGGTGGTCGTTTCGGTGCTGCGTCGGCTGCGTCGTGCGGGAAACGTGCTGCCGTCATGGTCGTAGAGAAAGATCAGATCCACATCGCTGTGGTAGTTCATCTCGCGACCGCCAAACTTGCCCATTGCCAGCACCACGAGACCGGCCCGGCCACCCTCTTCGGGCCCTTCCCCGATCGTCGGCTCTCCCAGCCTTTCGATCAGTCGAGCCTCTTCATGACCGACGATCCACGAGAGAACCGCCTCAGCAACGCCGGTCAGCGTGTGCGTTGTGGCAGTGACGTCTTGCTTGCCGAGAATGTCACCAACCCCCACACGCAGCTGCTGTGAAGCTTTGAATGCATGCAGGATCGGCTCCGGGTCGACGGCCCCCCGACACCAGTCGCCGAGCATCTCACGGAGTTCCTCAGACGTCGGGAGCCGGCCCACAAGCAGACTATCGAGCAGCTCGTCGATCATGCCCGGATGACTGACGAGCAGCCCCGAGAGATAGGTGCTTGAAGCACACAGCCGCACATACAGGTCGAGCGACCGCGGGTGCACGCTCAGCAGTTCCCAGAGCACGCCTTTGCCGCCAAGTGACTCGCTGACGCGTGCCAGATTGACCAGCGTGGCATCTGGATCTGGCGTCGTCCCGATCGCCGCTAAGAGCCGTGGGGCAATCGCAGCCAAGAAGTGCCGACACCGCTGCGTGGAGAGGAAGCGGACCTTCTCCTCGGCGAGCGAGCAGAGACAACGAAAGGCCGCTGCCGTGTCGCGAAAGCCATGGCGACCGAGCAGCTCGTCAACGCGGTCAGCCGGGGGCGCCGGATCGAGCACAAGATCAGTCTCGGGCTCCGGCTCCTCATCGCCCGGAAACGCGTCATGGAGCAGATGGTCGAGAATGGTGCGATTGAGGTGAGTTGCCTCATGCAGCTCGCGGTTGAACGCGGCAAGCCCGTCGTCTCCTCGCGGGAAACCCATCCGCACCGCGAGCGCTTCGCGAGCGGCCTGCGTTTCTGGAATGGCGTGCGTCTGCGTGTCGAACAGGATCTGCAGCCGATGCTCGACCGTCCGCAGAAACGTGTAGGTCCGTTCGAGAAGTTCCCGTTCCTTGTCGGTCAGCCCACCCGACCCGGCGAGGCGGCGGATCGCCTCCAGCGTGTTTCCGGTGCGAACCTCGGGAGTGTCACCGCCATTGAGCAGCTGCAAAAACTGGATCGTGGTCTCCACGTCCCGGATGCCACCTCGGCCCACCTTCACATCCCGGTCGTTCTCGCCTTCGCGAATCGCTCGCTGCTCGATCCGCCGCTTAAGTGCTTTGATGCCACTGATGTCGGCGCGGGTCAGCCAACGCCGGTAGATCCAGGGCTCCAGATTCGTTAGCAGCTGCTCACCCAGGGGCACATCTCCCGCGACGACTCGCGCCTTAATCCAGGCCTGCCGCTCCCAGGTCCGTCCGAGCGTGTCGTAGTAGTGCAGCATGGCCTCCAAGGGCATCACCACCGGTCCCGACGCCCCATGCGGACGCAGCCGCAGATCAACGCGATAGCCGATCCCAAGATCGGTCGGCTCCGAAAGCAGTCGCGCCGCTTCGGTGACCACCCGCTCGAAGAACTCTGTCGTGCTCGCAGAGCGAGGCCCCTCCGTGCGGCCCTCTCCGCTGGAGACAAACACCAGATCGATGTCGCTGGAGTAGTTGAGCTCCACGCCTCCAAGCTTCCCCAGGGCCAGCACTGCCAACCGGGCTCGACCACCAGATTCATCACGAGGCTCACCCCGTTGCACCGCGACGCGTCGCCATGCCACATCGACAGCGGCGGCGATCATCGCATCGGCGAGGTGCGAGATCTGAGCGACCACCACTTCAAGCCGTTGTCCAACCACGATGTCGCCATAGGCGATCCGCAGCGTTTCACGTCGCTTGAAGCGACGCAGCACCGACATCACTGCATCGACATCAGTCACCACGGCAATTTCAGACGCGAGTTCCGCGATCACCGCCTCTCGCTTGACGGGCCGACCTTCCCCCAGCCGCACCTCCTCCCAGGCCTCGGGATCGCTGATCACAATCAGGGCTAGGTGCGGACTCGCAGCGAGGATTTTCATCAGGATCGCCAGCGCTTCTGGATCACGTTGAAACAGAGCAGCTTCCGCGATCGGGCTGCGAACAGCATGGAGATACCGTTCAAGCGCCCGCAACGCCGCATCCGGGGCGGGCAGGGTTGGCAGCAGGCGAGAGAGACTCTCGACAAGGCTACGAACGAGATCGAGCGGTATGCCTGCAGTCGCGATCGAAATCAGAGCCGACGAGGCAGAAGCTGGTTCCGTAAGACCTACTGACGCTCCCCAGGCTGCAGCGGCCAGGGGATCCTCAAGCAGAGCACGGACGTCAGACTCGGTTGGCATGTCCTGCCTGTTTTGGGCTCTCGGAGGCCTGCTTCGAAGCGTCCGTCTTGGCCGCAGCGGAGTCCTCCGCTGCTCTTGGCAGCGAGATGGAATGCATGAGAGGCTCGTCAGCCACCTGGCCTGGCGGCGTGCCTTCGATCGCCAGCGAGCCAGACACCGCCCATGGACCGGCGGCAAGAATATCGACGTCCACGATTCGGCCAATCAGCCGGCGTGGTGCATCAAACACGACGATGCGATCACACATCGTGCGACCGGAAAGCTGGAGTGTGTCGTCCGCAGCAGGTTCGGAGGCATGACCCTCGAGCTGCTTTTCATCACGACGGCTCACACCCTCAACAAGAACCTGCTGGCGGCTGCCTACGAGGGGCAGATTGCCGGCCATGCTGGCTTCCGTCTGGGCATCGAGCAGAAGACGATGCCGAGCCTTCTTCACCGATTCCGGAACATCATCCGGCTGCCGCTGGTAGGCCTTCGTGCCCGGCCGTGGGCTGTACTTAAAGATGAAGCTGTTCTTAAAACGCAGGTCCTGCACCAGCTTGAGCATCCGCTCGAACTCTTCATCCGTCTCGCCGCAGAAGCCCACGATGAAGTCGCTCGTCACCGCCGCATGCGGGATCGCCTCCATCATGCGCCCGTGCATCTCGAGGTATTCACCGATCGTGTAGCCACGCTTCATTCTTTTGAGAACGTTGTCACAGCCGTGCTGAGCGGGCACATGCAGGTAGTGGCAGACCTTCGGCAGATCACGAACCGCATGGATCAGATCATCGGTCATGTCACGCGGATAGTTGGTGACAAACCGGATACGGTCGAGGCCATCAATCGCATCAAGATCGATCAGGAGATCAGCGAGCCGGGTCGTGCGGCCACCATCGCTCCAGCGGTAGGAGTTCACCGTCTGGCCGATGAGCGTGATCTCTCGACAGCCTTCGTCGACCAGCTTCTTCGCCTCAGCCAAGATCGCTGCTGGCGGGCGGGCCTGTTCCGGCCCACGAACCCGCGGGACGACGCAAAACGCGCAGAACTTGTCGCAGCCCGTCTGCGTGCGGATGAACGCCTGAAACGGAGTCGGCCGCATCTGCGGATCGCGGTCTGGGTCGTAGCTCTCAAAACTCCGAGCCACGCTCTCACGGTTTCCCGCGGTCCGGTCGAGGCTGACCTCGATCATCGGACCACTCCCAGCCAACACACCGTTGATCAGAGATGGCACGCGATGCAGCTGGCCAGGACCGACGACGAGATCGACCCAGGGGGCACGCTTCCGCACCAGCTCCTGGTCTTTCTGCGCCATGCAGCCGAGCACACCAACGACCAGATCAGGCCGCTTCGCCTTCTCTGCCCGCACGCGGCCAAGGGCAGAGTAGACCTTGTCTTCCGCATGCTGACGCACACTGCAGGTGTTGTAGAAGACAGCATCGGCCTCCGCAGGGCTGGCGGCTATCTGCCAGCCTTGCCGGCGCAGGGCTGCCACCACGAGCTCGCTGTCGAGCACGTTCATCTGGCAGCCCACGGTGTCGATCCAGAGTCGGCGAGTCATGCTGCTGATTCTAAAGCGTTTTTCAGTTTGGTGGAGGGCAGCAGGCCTACGACGGGCCGCCTGCGTCGAATCCCAGCCGACAGCCCTCTCGCAGGCTGCTGCCACGCAGATATTCACCGGCCGTCATCAGCCGTCGACCTTCCGGCACAAGCTGCCGAATGACCAGCGTGGTTCCCTGGCCACAGGCCACGGTCACGCTTCCGGGCTCTGCCCGATCGACTGCCAGAACGGTGCCGGCCTCAGTGTCGGCGGCAGGAGGGTCGCCAACGGTCACGTCTACTAGCACGAGGCGTTGTGGCGCGGCACCCTCGGGAGCAAAGAAGGTCGCAAGGCGTGGCCAAGGATCGAGGGCTCGTCGTCGCCGTTCAAGCTCGTCCGCAGGCCTGGCCCAGTCCACCAGCCCGCAGGCCTTTGTCAGCCGGGGTGCGCGTGTCACGAGCTGAGGATCCTGCCGCGTACCCACATCGCCTCCGTCAGCGGCCGCCACCGCATCGATTGCTGCGAGCACCTGCTCCCCGCCGTCAGCAGCGAGCCGCTCCTCCAGCGTGGCAGCGGTGTCGTCGACCGCGATCGGCTGCTCACGACTGACGATCACGGCCCCCGCGTCGAGACGCGGCGACATCCGGATCACGCACACGCCGGTGGTGGCGTCGCCTTCGAGAATCGCCCACTGCACCGGCGCTGCCCCCCGATGCCGCGGCAGCAGCGACCCATGCAGGTTGATGCCGCCATACCGAGCGACCGCCAGCGTGTCAGCAGCCAAGATCTGGCCGTAGTCGCATACCACCAGCAGGTCTGGCTGCAGCGCGGCCAGCTGCTCGCAGACGTCTGCCGCGTTGATGTCTGGCGGGGCGAGCACGCTCATGCCCGCCTGCTCTGCTGCGAGCCTCATCGGATTTGGCGGCGGCCGCCTGCCGCGAGTCACGCGATCCGGCCGAGTGACCACCGCCACAATCTCGTGAGCTGACGCCACCAGAGAGCGAAACATCGGCACAGCAAACGGACCGGTGCCCATCACCACCAGCCGCAGGGGCCTCGTTGCAGTCTCAGGCATACGCGAGGATCTCCCCTTCACGAAACATGGCGTGGTCAGGCCTGGCAGCGAACCCGTTCCAGGGCATCGAGCCGTGCCACGATCTGCCGATCGTTGGGCAGTTCTCCGCGAGCCTGCATGCCAGCAAAGATTTCTCGAAAGCCATCGAGGGCCCGCTCCGCTTCCATCGCTGAGGCTTCGGAGAGCCGGTCGGTAAACAGGCGGCCTTCGATGTGGTCAAACTCGTGCTGCACCACGCGAGCAAGAAAGCCATCGAGGTCAGCATCGATCACCTCGCCGGCCAAGCTGTAGGCCTTCACCCGCACCCGTTCGGGCCGACGGACATCCATCCGCACGCCAGGCAGGCTTAAGCAGCCCTCTTCCTGCAAGGCGGTGCCGCGTGGCCGGCTCAGCTGCGGATTGATAAACACGAGTTCTTCGCCCGCGTCTGGCCGCCCTTCGGTGTTCACGATAAACAACCGGTACGGCAGGGCCACCTGGTTGGCCGCCAGCCCCACGCCCTGCTCGGCGTACATGATTTCGAACATCTGCCGCACCGCATCTCGCAGCTCGTCGTCGATGCGGACCACCGGCCTGGAGACACGCCGCAGGGCTGGATGCGGATACTCCACCAGTTCCAGCTGTCCGATCGCAGCGTCGGGGCCTTCATCAGCCGAGTCGGCGGCATGTGCGGAAGAATCGTTCATGAGACCTGTGGGGTGCGGGACGGTTGCTGAGCATGCCGCGAGCTGGCACGCACATCACTGGTAGTCTAGCGCGAAGAGTGTCGTCGTGTCGCGATCCTCTCGTCTCAGTGGCCAAAAGAACCAAAAGCGAGGATGATGCTGCCATGACATCCTCACCGATCCGCTGGTCACACCCCGCTGTTGTTGCCGCCACCTGTCTCTGGCTGGGCCGGATTCCTTGGGCACCCGGCACCTGGGGAGCCGCCGCCGGGATCGGGCTGGCCGTTGTGCTTGGCCGAGCCGCGGAAGCGGTTGGCGGCGGTGCCGCGGGAGTGACTCTGGTGGCTGAGTTCGGCCTGCTCGTGCTGGTCAACGCGGTCAGCATTCCGCTCTGCACGCGGGCCGCTGAGGCGATGGGTGGAAAGAAGGATCCTGGCGCGATCAACATCGATGAAGCCGCCAGCATGCCCCTGGCCCTGTTTGTGCTCCCACTGGCTGATCGCAGCTGGGGGGTGATGCTACTGGCATTTCTGCTGTTTCGGTTCTTCGACATCCTCAAGCCATTTCCCTGTCGCCAACTAGAACGGTTTCCTCTGGGCTGCGGCATCATGGCTGACGACTGGGGAGCTGCCGTCTGGACAGGCTGCTGCCTGGCGGTGATCTCGTTGACTGGCTGGCTCCCTGCGTAACACCATGCACATCCTCCTTCTCGACGAGCGTCTCGCCGACCGGCCGTGCCCAGACCTCGAGCCACTCCTCCCGCTGCTTGCGGTTGATGGCGTGCGGGTGTCGCTCTGCAGCCCTGCTGCCGCACCTCCAGCGACTGGCCTGCTCTCACAAAACCATGGCTGGCCGATCCGGCTTGATCAGCTTCACACGCACAGCCTGGTGAGCAGCTGGAGCGACTTTATGTCCTCACTCACGAATGAGGGCAGCAGTCTCACCACGGCAGCGGCGAGACTCACTGAGATGCAGCAGGGGCTGCTGAGAGAACTGATCCGCCGAGCGGTGACCACTGCGGTTGATGAAACGGATGTTGACGTGATTTTCGTCTGCCAGGCAGGCATTCTCGTCGAGTTTGCGATCGAAACCGGCCCGCCGGTGGCGGCCCATGCCGACGAAGTCGATCTGGCCACCTTGGCAACCGCAGGTCGGCTCAAAGAGATCGTGGCCGCATCGCTAAGCTCCTGCGAACTTCTGGCCGCCGACACCCACGCGACTGCGTTGGCGCTTAGCACTGCCTGGATCGAGCCCGACTCCGAACGGCCGATTGAAACCTGGGGCTTCAAGGCAGGCCTCGCGACCCCGCCGCTGGAGAGCATCGCCGCCCGAATCAGGGACGCCTGCCAGACGGCACTCAGTCGCCGCTTTGCGACCTGAACAAGCGGTCGATCTCACCCGCCTCAAGGGCATGGAGAAACGCATCGAAGTCTCGATACACGGCCTGGCTCGTAAGCTGCACGACCCAGTTGTGCACCAGCGGGGTGATCGTCACGACAACCCGTGCGTGTCGGTGTGCTTCCCACATTTCGATGGCGGTGCCCATCGATGCCTCAGGCACGTAGGCCACGAGTAGGTCGAACTCCTGGCACATCGCAACATGTCCCATGAAGACACTGCGTGCCTCTTCCAGGCCGTAGCCGATCGAGTTGGTGTGGTTAGCGTGGGGATCGTAGACTTCGGCCTGTGGCCAGCGGGCCTCGACTGCCCTGCGAAAACGATCGCGGTAGGTCTGGTCGTGGACGAGCGCGGCCACGTGTGATCCCTGCATGATCCCCGCGAGAAAAATCCGCATGGCACGTTCTCCAGCATCGACATCCAAAAAAACGACCGCTCGCAAGCCCGCGTCCGGCCGTACTCGCTCAACGCCTGCAGCGAACCCTAAAGCATCGTCCGCTGCGGGGAAAGGCACCAGCGACGTCCCGGGTAGTCAAGAGCCTGACCTGGCCTCGTCACTCGACCTGGTGATGCAACTGATGGCTATCCGAGGTGGCTCTGGTGACGAAAAAGACGTTGCCGCGTTCGTGGTGGAACAGCTCAAGGCGGCCGGCTGCCCGGCAGAGGCCATCAGCTTTGACAGAGCCAACGAAAAGACACCGCTTGGTGGCAACGTCGGCAACCTGATCGTGAAACTGCCCGGGACCGTCCGTGGCCCGAGGCGACTGCTGATGGCACACATGGACACGGTGCCGGTCTGCCTCGGTTCGCAGCCAGTCCTCAAGAAGGTGAAGGGGCAGCGAATTGTGACCTCGTCTGACCCAGCGACCGGTCTTGGGGCCGACGACCGATCGGGGGTGGCGATCGTGCTGGCGACAGCCTTGGAGGTTCTCCGTCGTGGCCTGCCGCATCCGCCGCTGACCTTCTTCTTTGCAATCCAGGAAGAAGTTGGGCTCTGGGGGGCGCGGCTCGTGTCGGCGTCTGCCCTCGGCAAGCCAAAGCTGGCCTTTAACTTCGACGGCGGCGCGGCTGACAAACTGACGATCGGCGCCACCGGCGGTCATCGCCTTGACATCGAAATCGAGGGCATCCCATCACATGCCGGCGTGGCTCCTGAGAAGGGTGTCTCCGCTGTGGCAATCGCATCGCTTGCGATTGCGAGCCTTGTTGACGATGGGTGGCATGGACTGGTCACCAAAGGCGGCAAACGTGGCACAAGCAATGTCGGTGTGATCCAGGCAGGCAATGCGACCAATGTCGTTGCCGAACGGGCCAGCCTCAAGGCAGAAGCCCGTGGCCATGACCAGGGCCTCCGCAATCGCATCGTGCGGGCAATTGAGAAGGCCTTCAAGGATGCCGCTCGCCGGGTGAAGTCGGCAGACGGCAGAACGGGTCGTGCCGAGGTGACAGGCCATCTTGACTACGAGGCTTTCCGACTCGACGAGGCAGAGCCGTGCGTGGTCGCAGCCCGCGAGGCGGTGGAAGCCGTGGGGCTCTCGCCGCGGCTTGACGTGTCCAACGGTGGCCTCGATGCCAACTGGATGGCAGCCCACGGGATTCCTACCGTGACGATTGGCTGTGGCCAGTATGACATCCACACCACCGATGAGTGGCTCGACGTCGATGCCTTTGAGCATGCCTGCCGCATCGCCCTCCGCCTGGCCACAGGAAACTGAAACCGCTCGATGGTGGACGTGGAGAAACACAACGTGACCCTCTCTGAGACCCAACTGGAGCTGCCGATCGGTGACCGGCTGATGCGGGGGGACTGTCTCGAGTCGCTCAGACAACTCCCTGATGCCTCGGCGCAGCTCAGCTTCGCCGACCCGCCTTTCAACATTGGCTACGACTACGACGCGTACGACGACACGCGGAGTGAGGACGACTACCTCAACTGGAGTCGGGAATGGATGACGGAGGTGCAGCGGGTGCTCACCTCAGATGGCACCTTCTGGCTGGCGATTGGCGATGAGTACGCTGCTGAGCTGAAGGTGATGGCCACACGAGAGCTCGGCTTTGTCTGCCGCAGCTGGGTGGTCTGGTACTACACGTTTGGCGTGAACTGTAAAAACAAGTTCAGCCGCTCTCACACACACCTCTTCCACTTTGTGCGCGACGCGAACGCATTCACCTTTAACGCCGAGGCGATCCGTGTGCCATCAGCGAGAGAGCTGGTCTACGGCGATAAGCGGGCCAACCCAAAGGGCCGGCTCCCTGACAACACCTGGATCCTGCGGCCACAAGACCTGCCAGAAGGGTTCAGCACCGACGAAGATACCTGGTACTTTCCCAGGGTCTGCGGCACCTTCAAGGAACGGTCAGGCTGGCATGGCTGCCAGATGCCGGAGCAGCTCCTCGGCCGCATCATCCGGTCCTCGAGCAACCCTGGCGACCTCGTCGTCGACCCGTTCGCCGGAAGTGGCACCACACTGGCTGTGGCCAAAAAGCTCGGCCGTCGCTACTTCGGCTGTGAACTCTCCGAACAGTACGCTGAGCGGATCACCGAACGGCTCGCAGGAATCAAAGAAGGCGATCGACTCGACGGTGCGGAAGAGCCACTCAAGAGTGCCCCCACCACGGCCAAAGGCAGGCGTCTGAACCGATCGTGAGCGGCGTCCCACTGGCCTCTCTCTTGTGTCGGCTTGCCGTGCGTGGTGGAATGTGCGGCCTGAGGGGATTCTGAAGAGAAGAAAGGATATCGATGCGCTACGGACTTAACTTGCTGCTCTGGACCGACCGGATGCACGAAGGCATGGAGCCGATCGTCGACGGGGTCAAAGAGATGGGCTACGACGGCATCGAGATGCCGATGTTCGAACTCAACGAGAGCCTCTACGCCGACTGGGGAAAGCGGCTTGATGGCCTGGGCCTCGCCCGCACCGCTGTCAGCGTGCGTGGAACAGGTGACAATCCGATCAGCCCCTCTGCAAACGTGCGTGCCGCCGCTGTCGACGCCCTCAAGCGAACCATCGACTGCTGTCATGCGGCAGGCGCGAAGGTCCTCGCCGGCCCCAACCACTCGGCCATCGGCGAGTTCTCCGGAAGCGGTCCGACCGAAGACGAGTTCAAGTGGGGCGTCGATTCGCTGCGGCAGGCGGCAGAGCATGCCGGCGAGGCTGGCGTGACCTTCGCCGTGGAGTATCTCAACCGCTTTGAGAACTACTTCCTCACCAGCGTGGAGCAGACGGTGCGATTTGTGCAGGCGGTGGATCATCCCGCCTGCCAGATGATGTATGACACCTTCCATGCAAACATCGAGGAGAAGGACCTCGCGGCAGCCATTGCCACCGCGTTGCCCCACACGGTCCTGGTGCACATCTCCGAAAACGACCGCAGCATCCCCGGCACGGGCCATGTCGACTGGAAGACCACCTTCGATGCGCTGCATGCCAACAACTACGACGGCTGGATGGTCGTGGAGGCCTTTGGGCTAGCGTTGCCTGGTATCGCTGCCGCGACCAAGATCTGGCGGAAGATGTTCCCGGATGAAGAAACACTCGCTCGCGACGGCCTCGCCTTCATGAAGCAGAACGTCAGCCAGCGTTGGGGCTGAACGGCCTCTCACTGAAACGGCAGGGAACGACGCGGAGGCTGCAGGCTGATCCCTGCCGCCACAATCGGTCATGCATGCGTAAGGAGACGCGCCATGCCTCGCAACCGCGGTCAGGAGCCGACGGAGGGTTTTCGCGGAAGACCCTCCGACGGCGGCCTGTCGATTGACCGGCTCGCCCAGGCGTTTGCCGCCATGATGGGCACCGGGGATTCGTCTGCTGCGCAAGAGGAGCAGCAGGGGGTGGCCAACGTCGACACCTCTCCCGACCTCGATGCCGATTCCAGCGAAGCGACCGATCCCGATGAGTTCTGTCGGGTCACACCAGCAACGATTCTCGAAGCAATGCTGTTTGTCGGCTTGCCCGAAGGCGAGCCGCTCTGCTCACGAAAAGTCGCGGCACTGATGCGGGGCGTTCGTCCACAGGAAGTCGACGAGATCGCTGAAGAGCTGCGGGCCCGTTACGACCGACAGCAGCGACCGTATGAACTGATCTCCGTCGGCTCTGGCTGGGTTCTGCGGCTGCGGGAGTCGTACCGACAGTTTGGCCGGATCCTCGAGCAACGAGCTCGCCAGGTACGACTGGGCGAAGAGGCGCTCGACACCCTGGCCGTGGTCGCCTGGAACCAGCCGGTTCGTCGTGACCGCCTCGTCAGCCTCGGCTGTGACGCCCGACCGACCACGCTTCGCCAGCTCGTGCGGCGAGGCCTGCTGCGGCTCGTGACCGGCGAGAAGGGGGAAGAGCCGTTCTACGAGACAACCGAGAAGTTTCTCGACGTCTTCAAACTCCAACAGCTCTCAGACCTTCCAAAGCCAGACGCCCCACCCGCCTAAGTTTGTCAGCCCGCCACGAGCGTCTCGACAACGGCCGCCACTTTCTCCGCATGGCCATTGGCTCGCACGTTCTTAAACATCTTGGCAACACGCCCCTCTGGGTCGATCACAAAAGTGCTGCGGACGATGCCCAAGGAGGTACGGCCGTAGAGGGTTTTCTCTCGCCATGCCCCGTACTTTTCAGCCACGCGGTGCTCTGGGTCCGCGAGCAGTGTGAACGGCAGGTCATACTTCTCACGAAACTGCTGGTGACTCTCGACCGAGTCGGGGCTGACGCCGAGAACCACAGCCTGGTTTGTGGTGAGCTCGGGCTGCAGGTCACGAAAGCCGCAGGCTTCTTTCGTGCATCCAGGGGTGTCATCCTTGGGATAGAAGTAGAGAATCACGTACGAGCCACGGAGGCTTGAGAGCTTGAGCTTGTCGCCTGTGTGCGTCTGCAGCGTAAAGTCTGGAGCCTTTCGGCCTTCCTCGATCCAGTCGCCCATGTCCGTGTTTCCTCGATTGTCGCTGAGTTGGTCGTGCATCGCATGCGTGACCAGGCGGCCACATCATACGACCTGCCATCACGCAGGGGAGTCCCCGTGGCTGCCATGAACACTCCGTCCTCGCACGTGACCACAACCAGCGTCACGACGGCCTGTCTGCTGTCGCCCTCCGGCCGTTCTGCGTTGGCGGCCATCGGCGTCCGTGGTCCAGCCGCCATGGCCGCGGTTGAGGCCTTCTTTGTGCCGCGTGGACGCCGGTCACTTCAGCAGCACGATCAGCGAGCGGTGGTCTTTGGCAGATGGGGAGACAAGAGTGGTGAGGAGCTCGTTGTCGTCCTGCGTGACATTGACGATCTTGAGGTGCACTGCCACGGCGGCGCTGCCGCGTCTGCGGCCATCTTGAACGACCTCGCTTCCGCCGGCTGTCTACAGGTGGGCATCACAGCCTGGCAGACACGGTCAGACCTCGGAGGGGACGACGCAGGCCCCAGTGCAGAGCACTTGCGGATTGCCGCCGAGGCAGCGGCTGCCCTGGCCCACTCACGAGGCCCACAGGCCACCCGGATCCTGGCCCACCAGCTCTCCGGGAGCCTTGCAGCCGCTGTCGACCAGCTTACGGCCAGTTCGACGGCGAGGCGTGCACAGCTTGCTGACCAGCTCCTCGCCTGGGCCCCACTGGGACTTCGGCTGACAAGGCCCTGGCGGGTTGTGGTCGCTGGCCCACCCAATGCAGGCAAGAGCAGCCTGGTGAACGCCCTGGCTGGATTCAGCCGGAGTATCGTGTCCCCTGTTCCCGGCACCACTCGCGATCTGCTGGAAACCAGGCTCGTGCTTGAGGGCTGGGACCTCGTTCTCGTCGATACCGCGGGCGTGCGGCGAATGACAGATGACCCGGTCGAGCAGGCAGGCGTGGCCAGGGCGATTCACGCAACGCGAGATGCAGACCTTGTCCTCGTGGTGAACGCGACCGATCAGGCCGACAGCACCACCGTGACAGACCTGTTCTGCCCAGAGGCTCCTCGACTTGCCGTCTGCAGCAAGTCGGACCTGGCATCGCCTGAGCATCCACCGCTTGCTGAGGCGGTGCAGACCTCAACGCAGACAGGCGAGGGAATCACGGAGTTGGCCAATCGCATCATCACCACGCTTGTCCCACAGATGCCCGCCCCCGGAGAGGCGGTGCCTTTCACGGCTCGACACATCGAGCTCATCCAGCGGCTGCGTACGGCGGGCTGATAGCGAGGCTCGCTGAGACCTGCCATGTGGCCCGACGATCGCTCAAGCCATCAGCACGCCATCGCCTGCACACCTGCTAATACCGCGGCACGTCGGCATCCACCTCAAGGCTCCAGGCATCGATGCCGCCGGTAAGGCTTTGTGCTGTTGAGAAGCCCTTCTCTCGCAGAAACTCGACGACTCGCAGGCTCCGCATGCCATGGTGGCAGTGCACGACCAGAGGCTTCTGCCGCCAGTCCTCAATCTCGGCCAGCCTCTCGGCGATCTCCTGCATGGGAATCAGCAGAGAGCCTTCAATCTGGGCAATGGCATGCTCGTCTGGCCGTCGACAGTCGAGAAGCAAGAGGTCGGGGTTCGCCCGCATCCGCACGAGGTCATCGGTCGTGATTTCCAGAGGGTGGTCGGTAGAGTTGTCCATGAAAGCACCTCACGACTGGAATGATGAAAAGGCTGCGTTGACGATCGGTGGACTATCCACATGGCAGTGTACCCTGGAGACGTCTCCCGAAGGCACACACCGCCCTCCTGCTCCTGACTTGGAATCCAGATGCCTGCCGTCGCCGCTGATCCGGAAGCTGCCCGCGACTTTGCCCTGACTGTTGTGTCACGGCTACGTGAGGCTGGGCACGAGGCGTTCTGGGCCGGCGGCTGCGTCCGCGATGAGCTCCTCGGCAGGACACCCGCGGATTACGACGTGGCGACCTCCGCCCGACCAGAGGTGGTCCGTGAACTCTTTGGCCGCCGCCGCACGCTCGCCGTCGGCGCTGCGTTTGGGGTGATGACGATCGTCGGGCCACGAGGGGCTGGCCATGTGGAAGTCACGACCTTTCGCACCGACGCCGCCTACACCGATGGCCGCCATCCAGCGGGCGTCACCTTCTCAACGCCTGAAGAAGACGCCCAACGCCGCGACTTCACGATCAACGGCCTGTTCTTCGATCCTCTGATAGGCAAGGTTCATGATTATGTGGGGGGAAGGGCCGATCTCGAGCAAGGCGTCGTGCGGGCGATCGGAGTCGCCTCCCAACGGTTTGCCGAAGACCATCTCCGCATGCTGCGAGCCGTGCGTTTCACCGCTGGTTTTGGATTTGTGCTGGAGTCACAGACGCGTGCAGCGATCGAACGGATGGCACCTCGTGTGACCAGCGTCAGCCCTGAAAGGATTGCTGCGGAGCTGAGGCTTATGGTGGCCCGGCACGGTCGAGAAGCGGCCCTCGACCTTCTCCTCGACACCGGGCTTGCTGCCGAAGTTCTGCCCGAAGTCGCACTTCCCGGCGGCTCACCGCTTCCGCGTGAGACGTGGCAGCAGGCCTCCCGCGTGATCGGTGCGCTCGATGAGCCCGCGTTGCCACTGGCCCTGGCCATGCTTGTGGACGTCAGCGTTCCCGAACAGGCCGAGAACACGGTGATGCCTCCAGCTGTCCGGCGTCCCCATTCGCAGCTGGTGCACACGATCGGCACAAGGTTGCGTCTCTCCAACGACGAGACGAACGCCACCGACTGGCTGCTTGCCGCTGTGCGGAGCCTGCACCGTCTGCAGACAGAGAGCGGCCTGGCCACCGCGTCCTGGTCGTCGCTGCAGCCGTGGCTCGCCGATCCTCGTCGTGCACAACTCGCCGATCTCCTTCGTGCGCGGGCAGACACAGGTATGGGATCACCCGAGGCCGCCTCCTGGATCACAGCTCAACTGGAGCGTCCGGCGGACGAGCTTGATCCACCGCCGCTGCTGACAGGCCACGACCTGATGGCCGCGGGCATTGCCAAAGGACGAGAAATCGGGCAGTGGCTCGGCGAGGTCCGACGAAGGCAGCTCGATGCAGAACTGACCAGCAAAGACGAGGCACTTGCCTGGCTCACCAGGCAGTCATCTCCAGACGCGTCGCCATAACCTGCACGACCGGCGCAGAACCCGCCAGTTCAGTGGCTGTGTCGCCGCTCCTCCGCCGAGCCCTCACCGACGATGCTGCATACTCGAACTGTTGGGCTCTTTTCTCGTCGCCTCACCAGCATCGGGTATTTCACATGCAAGGCTTCTTCGCAAAGACGATGGTCGTCGGCCTTGTTGCCGGTGGGTTCTACATGACCGGTGACCTGCAGTCGGGCATGGAACGTGTCAGCAGTTGGGCTCGTGGAGAGTCCTCTGCGGATCCAGAGACAGCAACCGAGGTCGTCCAGCTGGAGCCACTGGTCACACCGGCCGACTCCCCCGCTGTCACGGTCGCTTCGACTTCGCCATCGAGCCCCCCGCCTCCTGTCACATCGACGTCGGCAACCGTCACGTCGCACGCGCCAGATTCTTCGACCCCGGCTCAAGGCGTGCCGCTCCCAGAGCTCGCCCACCAACAGGTCGACATCGCCTCCCTGCGGGCTGGTGATCGGATCCTGGCCCGCACAACCTACGAGGTCGTCGCCTTCGACCTGATCGATCCCAGCAGCGGCGAGGCGGTTGAGCACCGGCATGCCCTGCTCTCTCCCGACGTGGCCACCGCCGCAGCACTCACGACACCACGACGCGTTGTCCTGCCAGCGCAGCTTGTCCTCGGTCAGCCAGCAGCGTTTGCGGCAGTCAGCGGACGGCCAGATGCTGTGCCGCCGCCTGTAGGCTCCATCGTCGCTTTGGGCATGGAGCGGCCGCTCGACTAAAGGCCTGCTACGAGTGCCCTCAAAAGCATGAGGCTGCCGCGGTTTGCCCGCGACAGCCTCACCTGAACACTTCAGACCGCCTCAGGAACCTGAGGCAGGGGCTCTCTATTCTTCTTCACCGGGAGCGCCGTCGACCTGCTTGCGGGAGAGGCCGATCTTGCGGTCGTCAGTGTCGACTCGCAGGATCTTGACCTCGAGCTGATCGCCAACGCTGACCACTTCCTCAGGGTTCTCGACCTTGTCGTCGGAGAGCTCCGAGATATGCAGCAGGCCTTCGAGCCCGTCTTCCAGGCCAACAAACACACCAAAGTTAGTGAGCTTCGTGACAGTACCGTTCACCACATCGCCGGGCTTGTAGCGATCTGGGATGTCGCTGTTCCAGGGATCCTCTTGCATCTGCTTGAGGCCCAGGGCGATGCGGCGACGCTGCTGATCCACCGAGAGCACCTTGCACTCGACTTCTTGCCCCTTGTCGACAACCTCGCTGGGGTGAGTCACCTTGCGGGTCCACGACATGTCGGTCACATGCAGCAGGCCGTCGATCCCTTCATCGATCTCGATGAAGGCACCGTAGTTGGTGAGGTTGCGAACGATGCCCTTGACGATTGCCCCTGGCGGGTAGTCGGCAGCGACCTTCTCCCAAGGATTCTGCTGGGTCTGCTTCATGCCCAGCGAAATTTCCTGCTTCTCCTTGTTGATCGCCAGCACAACCACCTCGACGTCGTCGCCCGGCTTGACCAGTTCGCTCGGATGACTGACACGCTTGGTCCAGCTCATCTCCGAGATGTGCACCAGGCCTTCGACGCCGTCTTCCAGCTTCACGAACGCACCGTAGCTCATCACGTTGACCACTGAACCGGTGCACTTGGTGCCGACTGGATACTTGTCGGCGACCTTGGCCCACGGGCTGGCAGTCCGCTGCTTGAGGCCCAGAGCGATCTTTTCGCGATCGCGATCGATGTGCAGCACCTGCACCTCGATCTCCTGGTCGATCTGCACCATCTCGCTTGGATGGCCGATCCGTCCCCACGACATGTCGGTGATGTGCAGCAGGCCGTCGATGCCACCGAGGTCGACGAAGGCGCCAAAGTCGGCGATGTTCTTGACGATACCGCGACGCACCTGGCCGACCTCGAGGGTCTCCATGAGCTGCTTCTTCCGCTCGGCCCGCTCCTGCTCGATCAGAGCCCGACGCGACACGACGATATTGCGTCGGCTCTCGTCGATCTTGAGCACCAGGCACTGAATCGCCCGGCCACAGTAGTCGCCGATATCGGCAGGACGCCGGATATCAACCTGGCTCGCCGGCAGGAACACGTTCACGCCGGAAATGTCGACCAGCAGACCGCCCTTGATCTTGCGTGTGACATACCCGGTGACAACGTCGTTCTCCTTGACGCTGCTCATCACCCGCAGCCAGTCTTCAATGCGGCGGGCCTTCCGCTTCGAGAGCACGATCAGGCCACGCTGTTCCTCATTGGAGCCGTCCTCAAACTCCTCTAGGAGCACCTTGACCTTGTCGCCGACGGCTGGCTCAGGCTCACCCTCTTCCCATTCATTCCGCGGGATCGCGCCTTCGCTCTTGTACCCCACGTCGACGAGCACAAACTCGCCGTCCACGCGAAGAACCACCCCCTCGAGGACGGAGTTAACGGCAAGAATTGCCGTGCCGGCGCCATATTCTTCCTCGATTTCATCGCTCCAGGCGCGATCGAGTTCGGCTTCCAGGTCGTCTCCGGCTTCAAGTTCACGGATGAGATTACGATTGACCATGAGGGGATTTTGGGGGAGAGGGGAAAGAAGAAGTGAAACCTCGTCGGGTCGGCTTTCCGGAAGAAAGCCACAGCGATGCCCCGCCTTCTGACACCCGACACCCAGGGTCACAACAAGCGGAACTCGGCCGGTCCGACCGGCCTCCCAACGTATGGGGCGGAGTCTACCAACCGCTAGAAGCAGGAACAATCGAGCATTCTTTTCCCGCGGTAACGCTGCTTTCCTAGCCGGAAGCCGCAGATCGCCCCAAACGTCAGCAGCATTACCGGCCGATGCATTCAGGGGGATAGACACTGCCTCAGCCCACTGATTTCCGGCCAGACTCAACTTCGACCAGACCCACTCTATGGAGGGATTCCTCCCATGCCGTTCTCACGACGCACCGCCGTTGGCCTGCTGGCCTTCACCCTCGGATCCGCAAGCGGTGGATGGCCGGAGTACGCACTGGGCCAGTTTCTTGATGAAGCGGGGCCTTCATCGAGCCAGACAACGCTCGGTGACCGCAGGCTGCAGCGGTATCGGGTCGGCGTGGTGGTGACAGCCGTTGGAGGCCCCTGTCGTGGCATTTACGCAACCACGCCGGTTCCAGCTGAGTGGCCAGAGCAGCAGGTGCGGGTGATTTCTGAGGACTTTTCGCCCGCTGTCCGCTCAACCCGCTTTCGGATGCTCGCTGACGGCGTGAAGCAGATGATCGTCTCGATCCCGCTTCTGGAAGCGGGCGAAGAGGCGCGAGCTGTCGTGACCTACGAGCTCGACCGTGCCGCCATCCTGCCACCGGTCGACCCCACGTCGCTGACAGTCCCCTCGCGGGTCGACCGCAGTCTCCGCATCTTCCTGTTACCGAGTCCCTACATCGAGTCGCGACATAGCAAAATCGTGCGGTTCGCCCGCGATGCCGCAGGAGATCTCGAAGGCTGGGCAAAGGTCGAGGCGATCTATGACGCGGTTCGCGAGACGGTGGTCTACACCAACGGCGACCTCAAAGGTGCCGCCCGTGCGTTAGCCGATGGGGAAGGAGACTGCGAAGAGCTGACCTGCCTCTTCATCGCCGCATGCCGTTCCCAGGGCGTGCCTGCTCGCACCGTCTGGGTCGAAGGCCACTGCTATCCAGAGTTCTACCTCGTCGACGGCAAGGGCAACGGCTCCTGGTATCCCTGTCAGGCCGCGGGCAGCCGGGCCTTTGGCTCAATGCCCGACCAGCTCCCGATTCTGCAGAAGGGTGATAACTTCCGAGATCCAGACCGGCCAGCCAAGCCGCTCCGGTACGTCTCGGAGTTTGTCACCGGCTCCGCAGTCGGCGGGGGCGGTGAGCCTCACGTGCAGTACATCCGCGAAGGAGCCTGACCTAGCTCGCGGTATCTGCTGATGCAGGGGCGGGAGCGGGCGTCGGGGCAGCCTGCTCGGCTTCCTCAGGCATCACCGGCACAAACCAGCGTGGGACCTCAGGCAGTCCTGCATCCTTCCAGGCTCTGATCAGTCGATCACCAGCGAGCCGCACAATCCGCTCACGCCCACGACCAGTGATCGTGGCCCGAGCGGCCCAAGGGGTCACGCAGCCGTCAAACTTGGCGGCTTCGGCGGCCTTGATCACGGCAACGATGTCGATCGTGCCCGTTTCGGCCGGCAGCAGACGCTGCGCCTTGGTGAGCTCGGCAGCTGGCACATCCGCAGGAGCATCAGAGAGGCGGAGCTCCACGATCTTGCCCTCGGGAATATCGCCGATCATCGAGATCGGCTCACCAGCGGCGTGCATCGCAAACGGATCGACCACAACACCGATCTGTTGATGCGACACGGCCACCAGTCCGAGCAGACCTTCGAGGGTGTGCATGAACTGGTGAGCCTTCTCCGCACGGTCGGCCGGATCAGGATTCACGGCCAGTCCGAGGCTGATGCCCCGTGGCTCCAGCAGCTCGCCGACAGACTGCAGGCGAGTGCGATACCGCTCGAAGTTGTCCTTGAATGAGAACTCGTCGCTGGCTGGCTCCACCGTTGCGACAGCCCGGGTGGCCTCCGCCTGCTGAGCAAGGTCGAGACGATCGGCGAGGGCCTCAAGATCCGCTGCAAACGTGGCGTCGTCGCCACCAAGGCTCACGGGCAGGTTGAACACGCCCACGCTCAAGCGAGCGCTGACCATCAGCCGTCGGGCATGCTCGACACCGTAGACCTTCGCCTGCTGCTGAAAGTCGATCAGGTCGAGATCCATCGAGTCAAAGCCGAACGAGAGAGCCATCTCGATCAGTTCGCTCGGACGTCCGGAAAGAGGAAGGCCGACGGTGCTGAGGTTGCGGAACATTGAGAACTCCCGGGAATCTTCTGTTTCGAGCCGCACAGTATGAACGACGCCGCGGGGTTGCGGAAGGGTCACTTTTCAGGCGGGCTTCCGCAGCGTTTTCTCAGCGATTCCGGCACCTCCGGCTGTGATGAAAATAGGCTACAACGGGCGGGCCCACTGCGGGCTCATGCTGTTTGGCTTCTGAATCCTCGAGGGACTGCGTCGCGATGTCGATTGTCCAGGCGGTGATCTTGGGAATCGTGCAGGGGCTGACTGAGTTTCTGCCCATCTCCAGCACGGCCCACCTGCTGATCGTCCCCTGGTTCTTCGGCTGGAACGACCCAGGGGCGGCTTTTTCTGCCGTGATTCAGACGGGCACACTGCTGGCAGTCTTTGTGGCCCTTCGCAAAGACATTCTCTCCTTGCTGGCCGGTTTTTTTCA
Organism: Pirellulales bacterium; assembly: GCA_016779265.1. Lineage (GTDB taxonomy): Bacteria > Planctomycetota > Planctomycetia > Pirellulales > UBA1268 > M30B53. The sequence continues at coordinate 57,446 of JADHNY010000006.1, forward strand.
GGGCCTCCGCAGCCGCAAGCCCTTCGCAACAGCACACTCCCGTGTGGCGTGGCTGGTGATCTTTGGCACCATACCGATCGTTGTGGTCGGCTTCACGGCCCGCGACTTGGTCCGCGGCGAGGCCCGACAGATCGAACTCGTGGCAGTGATGATGGTCGTGATCGCGGTGGCAATGGCTGCCGCGGAGCTGATCTGCCAACGCCGTGCCGCACAGGGTACCGCCGGCCGCGACGGGATTGAGGCAGTCAGCCTGCGTGACGGCCTGACCATGGGGTTGGCCCAGGTCTTTGCCCTGATTCCAGGCACCTCTCGAAGCGGCGTGACGATTGTCTCCGGCGTCTTTACCGGCCTCGACCGAGCCACCGCCGCCCGCTTCTCTTTCCTTCTGTCGCTGCCTGCGATCTCAGCGGCAGCGTTGCTGGAAGCCTGGCAGCAGCGAGAGGCAATCTTTGGCACCCCAGAAGATGCCACGGCGATCGCGGTGGGCACCCTGACAGCACTGGTGGTTGGCTATGCCGCCATTCGCTGGCTGCTGGCAATGCTCACCCGGCACACCCTCTGGCCGTTTGTGATCTACCGGCTGCTGCTGGCGGCCGGGCTGACAGCAATGCTGATGGCTGGCGGCTAGCCGGGGCCGAGCGTGGCCACGTCGATGCCGAGTCGCTTGAACTTCTTGTAGAGCGATGTGCGGTTGATCCCAAGTTCGCGGGCCGCTGCATGGCGACACCATCCGTGACGAGCCAACGCATCGAGGATCAGCTGCCGCTCGGGCACCTCGAGAGCGTTTTTCAGCGATGCAGCTTCAGACTCTGCGGGCAGGTCCACCGCAGCCGACTGCAGCGTCTCGGGGAGATCCTGCTTCTCGACGCATTCACCTCTGCCCAGCAAGACGGCACGTCGGACCGCATGCTCAAGTTCGCGAACGTTGCCGGGCCAGTCATGGGCAAGCAACGCCTCGCGGGCGGCCTCGGAAAAGCCGTCCACCCGTCGACCGGCAAGCTGTTGAGCATCACGCAGGAAATGCTCGGCCAGCAACAGAATGTCGTTCCCTCGCTTCCGCAACGGTGGCATCTCAATCGCGACCACGTTGATCCGCCAGAAGAGATCCTCACGAAACCGCCCCTCGGTGACGAGCTCGGCCAGGTTCTCATGTGTGGCCAAGACCACACGTGTTTCAACCTGACAGGTCGTCGAACTGCCGACCGGCTCAAACCGCTGTTCCTGCAACACCCGCAGCAGCTTCACCTGCATTGCCGGCGAGGCGGTGGCGATCTCATCGAGAAAGATCGTGCCTCCGTCCGCTTCGCGAAATCGCCCCACACGATCTTTGATGGCACCTGTGAAGGCTCCGGCCACATGCCCAAAGAGTTCGCTTTCGAGCAGGTTCTCATTGACCGCACCACAGGCCACGTCAACAAATCGTCCCTGCGGACCGCCGGCAGCATGGCCCATGTCATGGATTGCCCGAGCGAGCCGTGACTTACCGGTGCCGGTCTCTCCAGTGATCAAGATGGTGGCTGACGTGTGTGCCACACGAGCCACAACGTCGAGCACGCGGCGAATCGTGGGGTCAGCGCCCACAAACGCATCCGTCTGTCCCGAGGTTTCTGAGCAGCAAGCTCGAGCTCGTTCACGTCGGGCGTCGGTGATTGAGTCGAGTATGGCCACGTCGGCTGCCGGCCATGTCAGAGAGGCGTCCGCCACGATGGCGTCGTCTGCATGCTCCTGACGTGACACGAGGGCCACGACCGCTGGCCGGTCTGCCTGCTGACGGAGAGCTCGTTCGATTCGTTGGCTGCCAGAATCGGGCAACGCGGCATCGACGAGGCACACGTCGAATGCTTCACGAGCGAGTGCCGAGAGTGCTTCGGTCGCCGTTGCGGCCGCGCTGGCGTGGTAGCCCTGACGGCAGAGCCACTGGGCAGTCTGTGAGGCCATCCGTCGATCATCGTCGATGATCAGCAGCCGCCCTTCGTGGGCTGGGGGGTGCGCCCAGTCAGGAGCTGACGAGGAGGGCGTGATCGATGGTGGAGTGACAAGGTGCTGCATAGTGCTGCGATGAGTGCAGCAATAGGTACGCCGCAATTACCCTGTCCGCAAAGTCTACGCAGACGGAAGTCTTTGCCAGGAGGGCCTGCTCGGCCCTACAACTGTTCTGACCGCGCCAGACTGTCAGGCATCGACCTTATCAGAGCGAAGAACCTGCTGATCTTCCTCAAGATCGGCCCCTGCGTCATCGCCTGCAGCTGGCTCTCGATTCGGCTGCTCGACGTCCGACTGCTCGACGTCTGACTGTGCAGCCGCGTCGTCGTCGGCTCTGACGTCACGCGTGCCCGCAGCCTCATGCGTGTCGCCAACCGACCCTGAGGCTGGTCCGAGTATCAGTTCCCGGTTGCCGAAGAGCCGCTCGGGATTCTCATCGAGCAGCTGCATTCGCCGACGGCGAAACCAGAGAAAGGCCGCCACGGCGAGCACCGTCAGCGACACGACCACGATCGTCAGTCCTCGTTCAGCCGACTGGATAAACGCGCCGATCCGTGCCCCAAAGGCATAGGAGAGCCCGAAGAACACGGTGATCACGACACTCGCGCAGATGAAGTCGGCGAGCAAAAACCAGCGGTACGGCACCCGCAAGATGCCGGCAGTCAGATAGAAGGGGCTGCGGAGGCCCACCAGAAAACGAGCCAAGAAAAAGGCTTTGATGCCGTGTTTCTTGATCAGGCTCTCGATCTTCTGCTCGCGTTCCGTGGTCAGAAAGCCAGACCAGACCGGGTGCTCTTTGAGGACCTTCTCCCCAAAAAAGTAGCCGATGGCATACATGGTGCTATCACCGAGCAAGGCCCCAAGCAGGCAGGCGGGCAGCGCGTAGTACCACTGCAGGGCTTCCGCCCGACTGGCCACGCCGGCAGCGATGATCGGCACCTCTTCAGGTACCGGCAGCCCGATACCCGTCAGGGTGAGGAACAGCACAATGCCGAGGTACGAACCTCGCTCGAACCACTCGATCATGTCGCCAGATATGAGGAACAGTGGGCCGAAGTGGACCGAAGACGCCGCCGGAAGCAGTGTAACGCAGCAGCCCCCGAGGAGCAGGGCATCCCAGCCTTCCGCGGATATTTACCCGCTTACCGGCGATCTCCTCCCTCCAAACAGCTGGCGTTCGGGGCCGTAACGGGCAGATCGAAGACGTCGACGCCCTTCGTCTCCACCAGTTCACAGGCGTCGGCGTCGAGATTAGCCCGCACCACCCGCAGCCGCCCTCCCGCAGCGGGTGGCAACACCAGCAACCCTTTGACCCCATACTCTGCCGCCAATCGCTTAAGTCCTGGCTCCCCAAGCACGTAGACCGCAGTTGCCAGGGCATCGGCATCGGCAGCAGACGACGCCACCACGGTCGCCGACAGCACACCCTCAGCCGGCATCCCACTGCGGGGATCGAGGATGTGCCCCAGGCGGCGACCATTTTCGACGAAGAACTGTGTTCCCGAACCGCTCGTTCCCAACGCTTGATTGTTGAGATGAAAGGTGGCGAGCCTCCGGTTGGGCCGCAGAGGATGCCGAAGTCCCACAGGCCATCCTTGCTGGCGTCCGTCACTGGCACGGCGGTGGCCCAGTCCGCGGACACTTGACTGTCCGCCATGCACAAACGCATTCACGGCCCCGCGACGGACAAGGAGTTCCATGGCTCGATCGATCGCATAGCCCTTCCCGATCGAGCCGAGGTTGAGCTCAACGCCACGCTGCTGAAAGCGAACTGTCGATGCGTGTTCATCCCACTCGAGTAGGTGCATGCCGCTGAGGGCCTTCGCTTCGGCAAGCAGTTCATCGCTGGGGGTGCGGCCCTGACGAGCCAGAAAGCCCCAGGCCCGCACGAGTCGGCCGGACGCCACATCGACAGCCCCCTCGGTCCATGCGTGGAGTTCACGGCTCCGCAGCAGCAGCCGCATCAGATCGGGTGCCACACTGGCCGAACCGATCGCCGCAGCACCATTGAGCCGCAGCAGTTCGCTCGACTCCCGATACACCGTGAGCCGATCCTCCAGCTGCTCAACGAGGTCGAGGGCTTCCACCGCCCACTCGGTCGCCTGTTGGTGATCGCCCACGTTGAAGATCACTTCAAACAGGCAGGCCATCGCTCGTCGGGCGACCCGGAGTTCGTGCACCTCTCCAGCGTCAGCTCGGCTGCCGTCATCTCGTTCAGGCTGTTGCATCAGGGCTCTGCCTCTTCAGCCGCCGCTGGCTGCCTGCTCAGCCGCCCAACCTGGGCGAAGCGGTTACGCAGTTAGCGAGGCGCCAGGCCGCGATCGAATGCATCCTGATCACGGCAGTACACCGCAAGCACAGAATCAAAGCGTTCGATTGGGATCTGATAGACCGGCTGCTCGGACGTGTGTGCATGACAGTGCGACACCAGCAGGCGATAGAGAAACTTAAACAGCTGCCTCGGCACCCGCACGGTGCGGAGCCCGTCGAGCAGGCGTCGTTTGTCGACAGAGTCATCAAAAAACGCCGCTAAGGTGGCCGGTGGCTCGCCCACGCTCGCCGCCTGAACCCGCATGCTGGCAATGTCGTAGAGCGTCTCGCCTGACCACTCGAGCGACGGCACGAGGTTCTGCTTATCGAGCCTCGCCCGCTGGTTGAACGCCTCGTCTTCACGTTCGATGAAGCGATAGAGCTCGACGGGAAGCAGCAGTTTGAAGCCGAGCCCCGGCGACTTGAGAAACTTGTTGTCAAGGATCGGCCAGATCACCTGCCGCATCCGCTCGGCAGAGCCGTTGATCAGGTGTGGCTCATCCAGGCGATCCACGATCACGACCATGCCGCCGTAGCCACAGGCACCGAGCACCGACTGCAGCTTGGTGAACAGCTCGTAGCGATCATCACTACGCGGCAGCTGCGGGAGAGGCTGGCCAGCCAGGTCTACCTCAGGCATCCGTGCCAACGCTCGGCTGAGCTGCCCAATCGTGCGATTACCGGTCCGCATGCTGCGGACGATCCGCAGCGAACGCCAGAGCGACCGCAGCCGCCGCCAGCCCCAGGGGAGCCAGGCTCCGACGAGCAAGATCCACGGCCACCACAGCGAGGTCCAGGAGAGTGTGCCCTGTTTCCCGCTGTAGAGCAGCGCTGCAGCCATCACCACTGTAGCCAGGATGCCAACCGCGAGCGGCCACAGCCCGGCCGGCCTCCGATAACCGATCCGCTGCCGGAGTTGCCGCCACCGCTTCGGAAACGGCTCGGCCGTCGACTGGTCGTAGCATGCCGCCAAGACCGCCAGGTCTCGCGACTGTGACGCTGAGAGCGTCGGCACGTCTCGGGCGGGCATTGTCAGCAGACGATCAACCAGCTGCGTGACCCCCAACGCCAAGATGGCATCCATGTGGTCCCAGAGTTTCCACTGCGACAACACCCGCTCGACCGGTCGCGAAAGGCCGACCCGGCTCACGAACCGATCAAGGAATGGGTTGAAGTCGTCGTAGAGCACGACGAACGTGGCGGCCTCAGGACCAGAATCGGCGTGTGCCTGATACTGTCGCAGCATCTGCAGCTTGAGCGCCGTCTTCCCCGCCCCTTTTTCACCAAACACGATCGATGTGCTCGGCTCGGAGGGATCGCCGAAGATCTTGTCCCAGGCCGGATGGAACGTGGTCTCGAGGCAGCTCCTCTTGAAGACCGCGTCGTTCTGGGCCTCCTCCTCTGCAAAAGGGTTCCCTGCAATCCCGTGATGCTCGAGAAAGTCCTGAATCTTCATTGGGCTGGAACGATTCCTTCGACCATGGCCTGAAAGCCGTCGACGTACTTCGCCACAGTCGCTCCTGGCCCATAAAACTTGAGGAAGTAGTTGCCCTGCTCGGGTGTCTCCACGATTGCCGCGAGCATCCGGTAGTCCGGCCGCTCAATCGTCTTTCCACCAGCGAAGGGCCCGCCAGGCATGTCACGGAAGGTGCCAGACACGTCAACCATTGTGACCTTGCAGCCGGCGATGGTCATCTTCTTGACTGCGGCATGGTCTTTGGTGGAGCTTCCGTCAGGCTGGCCGAACTGGCCAAACCAGCGATCGATGTTGGCCTGAATGCTGCCACCGGCCCCCATCACCGTCATGCGGCCAGCCTGGAGGCCTTCCGCACTTGCCGCGGAAAACTCCGTCTCCACGATCCGCGAACGCGGCTGAGTCCGCAGCCATCCCTCGGGCGCGGAGAGCGAGAAACTGCCATCGCCAATCGTGAAGGCCCGCTCGGCAGCCGGTGAGCCCGCGTCTTCAGCCGCGGTGGCGATCCCCCCAGAGATGAGGCCCCCAGAGGTGAGGAATGCGAACGCACTCAGCAGCAGGAAGCCGGCTGTCATCATCGCGTGACGCTGCAGCACACATCGGACTGATTTCCGTCCCGACGCACATGGTGAACCTGCTGAAATCATCTTTGTCTCCTCTGAGTAACGCGGAACGCTCGTAGAGTCTGCTACCGCTGAGGAATAGTCTAGTGCCTCGTTCACCCGCGGCGAATCTTGTCGTTTTCCCCCGAGATCTTTAGGCTTTGCCCGATGCTCGCAGCGACATTTTGTTGACTCCGCAAGCATTCCTTTTTTGGGCGAGGACCACCGATGGCAGATCGGCGACACCACTCCGATGACGACCATGGTTCCGACGAGAGTGGTCACGATGACCGTCACGAAGAACACTCCGAAGATCGCGGACCTGTGGAAATCGGGCTCGTTGGCGACCTGACGGATGGCGAAGGCGAGCTGACCGATCGCCTCCTGTCCGTGGAACCGGGTGGCGAGTGCACGATCTACTTTGATTCACCCGGGGGCAGTCCCTACTGCGCGATGTCGCTGGTGTCTCTGCTGCGGCTTCGCGGCATCCAGGCTACAGGCATCGTCACAGGCGAATGCTCTTCGGCAGCACTCTGGCCGTTTGCCGCCTGCAAGACACGGTACGTCACGCCGTATAGCGTGTTCCTCTTCCATCCGATGAAGTGGCAGAGTGAAGAGCACATCGGCATTACTGAAGCAGCCGAGTGGTCGCGACACTTTGCACATCTCGAGCACGAGATGGACCTGCTGCTCGGCGAACTCTTCGGCTGCGGACAGGAGAAGATCGAGGTCTGGATCCGCACGCACCGGTATGTCACCGGCCGTGAACTGGCGGAAGCCGGACTCGCTGAAATGATTGCCCTCGATACGCTGCCGCATCTCCTGCCACCGGCAGACGCAGACCAGGAGTAGCCCTCCCTCAGCGGCAGCCAGCCTCGCTACCGGTAGTCACCATGGCAGGTGTCGCATGACTGCTTGAGTCGGCCAACGGCTGTCGTCGCCTCGTCGTAGCGGCTCTGCAGCACGGCCGCTCGGAGCGCCGCCGCGGCCGCTGCCATCTCGCCGGCATACTCGCGGTAGGTCTCATCATCAAAGTCGTCGAGTTCTGGCTCCTGCAACACCTGCGTGAGCACCGCCACGATCTCCGCTTCATGCAGAATCACCTCGGCGTCAGCACGGAAGGCCGACGCGGAACTGGTCAGCTCAGCGAGCGCCTTGTCGGCCATCTCCAATCGCGACATCAGCGGCGTACGAGCCGCGACATCACTCCAGACGACATCCTCGTTGTCTGGCTGCCGATCGAGACGGCTGCCTTGAATCATCGACTGGATGTCATCGGCCCGTGCCTTCGCCTCGTTGTAGGTCTGATCGCTCCCGGCTTTGCAGTTAAAGCCTGCCCGCGCGAAGAGATCGCGGGCAGCCGCGGCCTCCTCCTGCCAACGCACATCACCGTCGTACGCGGCAATCACGCCAAACATCGTGGCAATGGCCGTGAACTCTGTCCGGCAGTCTCGATATCCGCCCCCCTTGAAGGCAGCCGGCGTGGCAATCGCTTCCGCGAGTCCGCTTGCCCGATCCTTGATCTCGTCGATCAGGGTTTCTCCTGAGGTGATCGCCGACCAGCTGAAGCCATCGCCAGCCGCAGCGGCTGCCGCTGCGGGCGTGCCTGGCTGTCCGCCGGCGGAGGGCTTCGGAAGGCTCGAAAAGTCCGGGCGGTCCCCTTCCAGCGTGGTAAAGGCGTCTTCGAAGAAGGCATCTGTCACCAGCCGGTCCCAGGGGAGCTGTGGTGGCCTTGAACGCAGCCGTGGCGGCTGCGGATCTGCAGCTGTCACTGCCGACAGCATTACCGCGGAAACCAGCGGCAGAACTGTCAGCCCAACTGCACAGACTGTCTTCACGAGCCTCATGGTCACGCAACCCATCGCTTCGATCTTCTCCTCGGCTTCCTTACCATCTTAAGTCATCTTGACCTGCTGAGGCGGCTCCGTCACTCTCCTGCCCCACGTTGGCTGCAGCAGCTGCCGAGTTTGCTGCACAGTGATACGGTCGCCCACTGGAAATCAGACTCATGCCTGCCATGACTTCCGCCTCTATCGCTCCGCAGTGCCCCGATGTTGGCTTTTCCCGCGGCTGGGCTAGCAGCCAGCCTCGCTCCGCCTCGCTGACTATCTGCATCGCGATGGCGGCAACTCTGGCAGTTGGGTGTTCGCAGGCCCCCTCCGCTCCCTCCACGCCCACGGCTGCCGCAACCAGCGAGCCTGCCAAGGCTGCCGTGAAGCAGTTTCTCGAGGCGATGAAGCGTGGCGACGACGAGGCGGCACGAGGCATGCTCACCCGTGTAGCCCGCGCAAAATGCGAAGAAATGGGGATGTCCGTTGCCCCGCCAGTGAGCCCTGGCGCGACCTACGCCATCGGTGAGAGCGAAGTGGTCAGCGAAGACGGGGAAATCGTGCACGTGGCCACCACCTGGAGCGACACCGACGAAGACGGTTTCTCGACATCGGAGGATGTGCTCTGGGTCGTACGGCTCGATCCGGAAGGCTGGCGAGTCGTGGGCATGGCCATGCTGATCTTCAGTGGTGAGCCACCGCTGCTGCTGAACTTTGAAGATCCTGAAGACATGCTTGCCAAGCAGGAACAGGTCGTGCTGGAACTGCAGCGTCGGGCCAAGCAGACCGACGCGACGACGCGTACCGCTCAGTCACCTGATGGGAATCCCATTCAGTAGGTGGGCCCATTCAGTGGGTGGGCCCATTCAATAGGTGGGATTGGGCGGTTTCCCTCAGCAACGGGCGACGCTGCTCTCTCGCGTCGCATGCTATCGCCACGCTCCTCCCCTCCCTCGTAGGGTAGGGACGTGTCTCGCGACTCCCTTCGACCCTAGCGGACCAGCCCCTTCGTCGAGGGAGGCAATGGTGTCCGCGGTGACGGACGCCAGGCCACTCAAGAACGACCCTCACCGCCCAGGCCGCACAACCCGTTTTTTCAGACATTTTCCACCCAAAACACCGAAGCACCCCTGCTTGACAGTGAAACTGCCGGTGTTAGCCTTCTTTGCTAGTCTCCCTAGGTGGAAAAAGTTCACCAACCCGCAGCGTTTCCGGGGAAGCGCCGCTGGTTGCTCGAGGTTTTGCCGCCTTGGGTGACGGCACTGCCGCCTCGCGGTGGTGTTCTTGCGGTTCGGTGGCCGTCCCGGACCGGTCTGAAATTCGTGACGGCTGCGGGAACGCATGTCGCGTTCGAAATGACCTGTGGGGTTTCCCCACACCTTTTTTGGAGGTTCAGAATGAAGCGTTTCTATGGAATCGCTGCGGCCGTTTTCCTCGGCCTGATGACAATCGCCCTCGTGGGTGGTGAGTCCACCGCTGTTGCCGGTCACGGCTGCAGTGGCGCATCTGACTGCAGCGGCGACGACTGCAGCGGCTCGTGCAGTGGCCGTCGTCACCACAAGCTTGGCTCGCGTCTTCACAACCGTTGCCACGGCCGCGATCGCTGCCATGGCTGCAGCGGTGAGGAGAGCTGCCACGGTCGCAACCGCTGCCACGGCGGCCTGTTCGGCCATCGTCGCAACAAGTGCTGTGGCGAAGCTGCCAGCTGCTGCGGCGAAGCTGCCGCTTGTGACGCTTGCGGCACCGAAGCCTGCACCTGCGACGGCCATGCCGAAGAAGCTGCTGCTGAGGAAGCTGCTCCAGAGGCTCCTGCCGCTGAGGCCACTTCGTTCCGCGGATCGATCTTCCGCAACTAAGCAAGCGTTGTGGCTCGTGAATGCCAGGCTATCCCTGGAGCCGGCTCTGTATGAGCCGCACGCGAGACATCAGCGATGATGCAAAGGCCGGGCTCCCCGTTTGGGGAGCCCGGTTTTTTTGTGCTTGTGCATGACCGCTCAACAGACAGACATGGGCATCGCCGAAGGCTATTCGCCAGGGGTCTGCGGAGCCTCGCCTGATGGCTGGCCGGCCTCCGTCTTCTCACCTGCAGGCGGCGGATTCGTCGCCTCATCCACGCGATCGAGCAGACGACGAAACAGCCCTCCGCGGGTCAAGCTGCCCTCTGCGGAGTCCTTGGTGGCACCGTCGGCAGGTGCTTCGGCCTGCGTTTCCTGACGATCAGCCTGCTGCTTGTCGGCAGCCTTGCGAGCAGCTCGCCGTTTGCCGACCTCATCAAGGATCCCTCCCACGAGGTCCACGACAGCGTCTGCAGTCTCGGCATCAACCGAATCGGGCGGCAACTGCCCACGAATCTGTTCGGCAACGGCTGAGCCCACCTGCCCAAGACGTGAACTCGGGGAGGCATCATCCGTCGACGGCGAAGCGTCGCCTGCTGCCGCCCCAGGTGCCATCCGTCCCACGAGTCCCTGAACCGTGGTCCGCAGGGTGCCGTCCATATCGACCTCCGGCTGATCGAGCGTGCCGCCGATCGACAGGGCCAGCGTCTTCCCCGCAAGTGTCTTCAGCAGCGGCCGATCGGCCGGCATCTCTTTGGGCAGCGGCAGCGACAGTTTCAGTGCCAGTGATCGGTCATCGAGCCCCACCGATCCTGCACTCTCCAGATCGAGCCGCTCCGACGAGTTCGGCAGTGGCACCCCAAGTTTCAGTCCCTCATGCCGAACGCGACGGTCAGCGAGCCCGAACCGAATGTCTGACGACTCGGAGATTCGCAGTGCCGAGAGTTCCGGCTTGTTCTCAATCGGCAACACGGCAAACACGTTTTTCACCAGGTGGCCTGGGCCGATGTCGACCTCATGCATCACCAGCCGTCCGTCGAGGGTGCCCGCTCCTGGATCACCCACAGGCAAGCTGGCTGACTCGAGCCCCAGCGAAAAACGCCCCCCCACAATCGTGGCGTCCGCAAGAACTGGAGCGATATACGACAACACACCCTGAGCAACCGTGGGATCCAGCACCGCCTCATCGAGCAGTTGCACCTGGCCGACCCGCCAGTGACTGCGGTCACGGCCAGGCTCCGGCTCAAGCACCAGGTCAATGTCGATCGGCTTGCTCTCCCACGGCTTCTCGGTCCATGGCCCAGCAATCCTGACCAACGCTTGGTCGATCACCACTTCGGTCGACACCAGCGAGCGGCGAGTCTTTCGCTCAGTCGGCTCGCCGTCTGGCGTCTCGTCCTCCGGCGGAGCGACGAGGGCCCTCAGGTTGGACTGCTTATCTTCGTCGAAAACCACATCCACCTCGAGGCCGCTCACACGAAACTGGCCAAGGTCACCGCCGGTCAGCAGCATGCCGAGCAGGCCGCGTTCTCCGTCGACCCGAGCGATCGTCACCGGCCGTGGCGAGCCATCGCGAGGCTCAAACGTGATGCCCTCGATCACGGTGGGACCAAACCAGCCGATCCTCACCTTTTCCACCGACACGTCGGTCTCGGCTCCCTTCAGCGAAGACTGAATGAGCCCCGCAATCCGCTCAGGCGACGAAAGCAGAAAGGGCAGCCCGATCCCTGCCACGACAACGACAGCGGTCGCGATCCCAGCCAGCCACCACAGGCCGCGGCGGTGGCGTGGCGTCGCCGACGTCTCGGAATCAGGGGACGCGTTGTCTGTAAAATCAGCAGAGCCAGCCATCGATCTCCTCCCGGCATGGGCAAAAACCGGCATCGCGGCAGTCCGATCTGGTGCTGCTTGCCGGCACCTCCGCATTGTGCCAGACTCCCACCAGACCGGAAGGTTCTTGATTCGTGCGGGCGTAGCTCAGTTGGTAGAGCGCTAGCTTCCCAAGCTGGATGTCGAGGGTTCGAGTCCCTTCGCCCGCTTTTCTTCTTTGGCCGGAAACGCGGCTACTCGTGCTCGCTGAAGATGTGGGCCTCTCCAGCGTCGTCGATGTCGACGTGGAGCACCATCGGGTTGCAGCAGACCGGGCAGTCTTCGACGTAGTCCTGGTGGCTTCCTCCGGTGATATCAACCGGCACGACGATCTCTTCGCCGCACGTGTCGCAGATGTAGCGGGCATCAAGATCGCTGGACTGGCGGCGTTTCATCGCACGTTTCTCCCCTGAAATGAAACCTCTGCCCCCTTGGGTGAATCGTAGGCCCTACGATCCCTTGAAGACCAGTTTTTGCCCAAAAACTTCTCCCGGAGGAAAACCTGTCAAAAAGACTCATTGACATATCGCGATATCACGATATATTGATAAATAGCACAACTTAGCAACTTCCGCCATGCCCCGCACACCGACCAAAAAGACGCCGAAAGCAGCCCGAGTGGCAGCAAAGCCTGCGGCATCATCAGCCGTCGCAGCGGACACACCTGCCGCTGAAGGCCCTGCTGCATGCTCGTTGCCGAACGACATGACTGCCGATGGCAAGCCCCTGACATCGCTGGACTCTCTGACACAGGCGGCCGAATGCCTGCGAACACTCGCCCACCCTCATCGGCTGCGGATCGTGCAGATGCTGCTCAACGGCCGCTACATGGTGGGCGAACTGGCGGAAGCCTGCGGAATCGCCAGCCACATGGCCTCTGAACATCTGCGGCTGATGCAACGCTGCGGCTTCCTGTCGGCCAGCCGGGAAGGCCGCTGCACCTACTACACGATCGCTGAGCCCCACCTCGCCAACATCATGGGCTGCATCGAGCAGCGATTTGGCTCCCCTGATCATGCCGCCTGAGGCGGCCACTTTCCGTACACGTCCTCACGCAACGAGCCCTTCCTTAAAACGCAACGGAGAACTCTCATGGTCGCCACGATCACCGCACAGCAACTCCTCGACATGAAGCGGAAGGGGGATTCGATCGATCTGATCGACGTCCGCACGCCCGCTGAATACAGCGAAGTGCATGTCAACTTCGCCCGTAGCCTCCCGCTCGATAAGCTCGATCCACAGGCCGTCCACGCCGAGCGGACCAGCAATGGCACCACGCCGCCGCTCTATGTGATCTGCCGCTCGGGCAGCCGCAGCCGGCAAGCCTGCGAGAAACTCATCGCCGCTGGCCTGACCGATGTGGTCAGCGTGGAAGGCGGCACACAGGCCTGCGAAGCCGCCGGCGTGCCGGTCATCCGCGGTAAAAAGACCATGTCGCTCGATCGTCAGGTGCGGATCGTGATTGGCGGAATGGTGGTCATCGGCGTGGCGATCGCCGCCTTTGCCGATCCTGCACTCAAGCCGATCGGCCTCGGTCTCGCAGGCTTCATGGGCGCTGGCCTGATCTTTGCAGGCATCACCGATACCTGTGCCTTGGCGATGCTGATCGCCAAGCTGCCCTGGAATCAGGCGGGCGGTTCTGCCTCCGCTGTGACCTGCACCAGGAGCGTGCTCGCTGCGGCGGCTCTCGCCGTGGTTGCATCGACCGCAATGGCAGGCCACACCAAAGACACCCTCGACACCGTGCAAGAGCGGGTTCAAAAGGGGGAAGCGATGCTTCTCGATGTCCGCGAGAAAGGGGAGTGGGATCAGGGCCACCTGGCCTCAGCCAAACTGCTACCGCTGTCACTGCTCGAAGAAGGCCTGTCTCCAGAGCAGCTCGCCAAGGTTCTGCCTGACGACAAGATCATCTACTGCCACTGTGCACGCGGCGGTCGCTGTCTGCTCGCCGAACGGATCCTCAAGCCACTCGGCTACGACGTCCGCCCGCTGAAGAGCGGCTTTGATGACCTCAAGAGTTTTGGCTTTCCTGCCACACCGCCGAAGGCAAAGTAGTCACGCTTCGTCCCACCTCCATCCCACCTCCTGAGACGCACGACGATGAAGATCCATCAGTACTATCTTGCGTGCCTGTCCCATGCGTCGTACATGATCAGCGACGACGAGTCGAAGACGGCTGCCATCGTTGATCCCCAACGCGACATCGATGAATACCTGCAGGATGCGGAGAAGGGCGGCTACACCATTCAGCATGTCTTCCTGACGCACTTCCACGCAGACTTCGTCTCGGGCCACATCGAGCTGCGTGACAAGACTGGTGCCACCATTCATCTCGGCAAGAAAGCTGAGCCAGAGTTTTCGGCAGTCGCCATGGGGGATGGAGATGTCGTGGAGTTTGGGCAGACCCGCCTCGCTGTGATGGAGACGCCGGGACACACCCCAGAAGGCATCTCGATCCTTGTCTATGACCTCGCCAAAGACACTACCAACCCGGAAGCAGTCCTGACCGGCGACACACTCTTTATTGGCGACGTTGGCCGGCCCGACCTGCTGGCAAGCATCGGTGTCACGGCAGATGAGCTGGCCAACATGCTCTACGAGAGCATCACCGAAAAGCTCGTCAAACTGCCAGACGCCACTCTGGTCTATCCAGCTCACGGGGCTGGCAGCCTGTGCGGCAAGGCTCTCTCCAACGAGACGGTCTCCACGATCGGTGAGCAGAAGAAGTTCAACTACGCCCTGCAGCCGATGAGCCGGGAAGAGTTCAAGGCGATCGTCACCGCAGAGCAGCCCGAAGCCCCCGACTACTTCGTGCATGACGCGATTCTCAACCGCAAGGAGCGGATCTCACTGGAAGATGCGATGAAGAAGTCGCTGGTGTCGCTGCCGCTTGACCGTGTCCTCGAACTCGAAAGCGAAGGAGCCCAGCTCCTCGATGTGCGTGACGCCATTGATTATGAGGGCGGTCACCTCAAGGGCACGCTCAACATCGCCCTCTCCGGCAAGTACGCCACCTGGGTTGGCACGATGCTCGCGCACGACCGCCCCATCGTGGTCATCGCTGAAGACGCCGCTGCCGAGGAAGAGGCCGTGATGCGACTGGGACGCATCGGCTTCGACAATGTCGCAGGCTATCTTGCCGATGGCATGAATGCCGTTGCCCATCGGGAAGATCTGCTCCGCTCGACCGAACGCGTGACGGCAGCAGCGCTTGCCGAACTGCTCGATGGAAAGCGACCTGGCGAGCCTGTGCCAAAGGTGATCGACATCCGCAGTGAAGCAGAGCATGCCGGCGGCCACATCGCAGGCAGCCTTAACATTCCGTTGCCACAGCTTGAGAAGCGACTCTCTGAGCTTCCAGACGGCCCGGTGGTGGTTCACTGTGCCGGCGGCTACCGCTCCGCCATCGCTGCCAGTGTGCTCTCCCGTGCCGGCCGCGAGAGTGTGATGGACCTGGTAGGCGGCTTTCAGGCTTGGTCGAGTTCCAAACTGCCGGTGGAGTCCGCGGAGACGTCTGTGAGCTGACGACGTCGCTCCTCCAGCACACCTCCAACCGATCCAACGATCGCCCCACGCACACCACTCAAGAGATGCGATGCTCGCAGTAAGCGACACTGCCACCATGATCAGCCTGCTCCCCAACTGGGAGAGCATTGCTGCCGGCGTGCTGGTGGGCTTGTCGATGGGGCTCACCGGTGGTGGCGGTGCGATCTTCGCGGTACCGATGCTCGTCTATTGGATCGGAGTGGGCCCGCGTGCAGCCGTCGGCGTGTCGCTGCTCACCGTCGCGATTACGGCGATTGTCGGCGTCTTCGAGCGTTGGCGACACGGGCATGTTGAACTTCGCACAGGGCTGATGCTGGCGATCGCCGGCGTCAGCACCGCCCCGCTGGGCACCTGGCTTGGTGGCATGATCCCAGGCACCGTGCTATTGATCGCGTTTGCGGTGCTCATGCTCGGCATCGCACATGTGATGTGGCACAAGGCGAGTGTGCCTGCGGTGCGACAGGCTCCCTGCGACACCGCTCCAGACTGTGGTGACCAAGGACGAGGTGCCGCCTGCTCCCGAGACCCGGAAGGCAAGCTCCGGCTGACGAGTCGCTGCGCTAGGCTGCTTGTGCTAGTTGGCCTCGCTGTTGGGCTACTCTCCGGGCTGTTCGGTGTGGGGGGCGGCTTCCTGATCGTGCCCTCGCTCGTCACGTTCGCGATGATGGATCTCTCCATGGCCGTCGGCACGTCGCTGCTTGTGATCACACTCGTCGGCGGCAGTGGCGTGGCGAGCGAACTGCTCAGCGGCCGTGAGATCCCACTGGAAATCACCGTCGGCTTCTTACTCGGGAGCATTCCAGCCCTCTTTGCCGGCTCGTACGTGGGCCGTCGCCTGCCCGGGCCACTGGTCTCGCGAATCTTCTCCGTCACGATCGTGTGCGTCGCGGCCCTCGTGATTTTCAAGACCGCAGCCGGCTGGTAGGGTCTTTTGCGGTCAGCGGGGGGATCGGCAGGCGACTCCTTCACTGTGAGACCTGGGCTTCAGAGGCTTCCGCGATGAAACGCATCCTGATCTCTGCCGTTGTTCTTTGTGTGTGTGCGTTGAGCCTCTCGCCGCGGTTCGTTGCTGCCGCTGAAACACCTCAGCCGAATCTGCTGTTCATCTTCCTCGACGACTTTGGCTGGCGTGATGCGGGGTTTATGGGGTCAGACTTCTACGAGACGCCCCACCTCGATGCCCTCGCTGCAGCCGGCATGGTGTTTACCGATGCCTACGCCAACGCGGCCAACTGTGCTCCCTCACGCGCCTGCCTGCTCTCGGGTCAGTACACACCGCGGCATGAGATCTACAACGTCGGCACCACCGCCCGCGGCAAGGCCGCTCATCGACGGCTCGAACACATTCCAGGCACCGACACACTCAGACCCGACATCACCACCTGGGCTGCCTGCTTGCAACAGGCTGGCTATCGAACAGCCACGATGGGAAAGTGGCATCTCAGTGATGATCCACTGCCCTACGGCTTCGACATCAACATCGGTGGGACACACTCTGGCGGCCCGCCGCGAGGCTACCTGCCGCCACATGGCAACGTGCCTGGACTCGCTGACGTACCCGAGGGTGAGTATCTCACCGACACGCTGAGCCATCGGGCGGCCGACTTTGTCGCAACACACAAAGATCAGCCCTGGGCTCTCTACCTCACACACTTCGCTGTCCACACACCACTCAACGCCAAGCAAGAACTCGTTGCGAAATATGAGGCGAAGACTCCTGGCCGCCTGCATCAGCATGTGGCGATGGCCACCATGGTGCAGGCGGTTGATGACGGCGTCGGTGAAATCGTGGCGGCCCTCGACGCAACGGGCCAGCGTGACAACACGGTGATCGTGTTCTTCTCCGACAACGGTGGCTACGGCCCCGCCACAGACATGGATCCGCTCAAGGGCTATAAGGGCACCTATTATGAAGGTGGTATTCGCGAGCCGTTCTTCGTGGTCTGGCCTGGAGTTGTTAAGCCTGGGAGCCGCTGCTCAGTGCCGGTGATCGGCGTCGACCTATTTCCCACATTCTGCGAGATCACTGGTGCCGCGACACCTGCCCAGCCTCTCGACGGGCTCAGCCTGGTGCCACTGCTGAAGGGTGACGCGGCCGCTGCCGAAACGCTCTCAGAGCGGCCGCTCTTCTGGCACTTCCCGGCCTACCTACAGAGCTATGGCGGCAACGACAACAAGGAGCAGCGTGACCCCCTCTTTCGCTCTCGCCCCTGCTCGGTGATCCGACAGGGCCGCTGGAAGCTGCACGAATACTTTGAGGATGGCGGGCTTGAGCTCTACGACCTCGAGGCCGACATCGGCGAGGCCAGCAACCTCGCCGAAACCCTCCCCGAGAAAACCGCGGAACTCCATGCCCGCCTCAAAGCCTGGCGAGCCGCACTCTCCGCCCCTGTACCGACCACGCCAAACCCCCGCTTCGATCCCGAAGCCGAGGCGAAAGCCATTCTGACGGCGAGAAAAAACCCCTCCAGCTAGGGCAGCGTGGGGCGATTCGCTCCACCCCCTACGGGGGGATACTGGTGCGAATTGCCCCACCGAAACCACCCCCTATGGGGGGAATCTGGTGCAAATCGCCCCACCCCTAACGGGGGTGCGCCGGTGCGATTCGCACCACCCTTCGCGAGTGGACGCTTTAAAGCGTTGCAACGAGGCCCGCTCAGACCCTGGTTCTCGATGTTTTTTCGAGAAAACCGCACATACAAACAGTTTCCTTCGGGATGTCACAGAAAACCAACTATTTACTGCGTTTTGGCATGCGATTCGCTTCCAGATTGAGGCAACTCGTTCGACGACTCTGCTGCCAACTGCCTCAAACGCCAGCCTCACGCCCATGTCTTCCACAGCACACGAGTGTCTCAAGAATGCTGCCCTGCTCCTCGCTCCGCTGGTAGCGTTGCTGACGTCACCTTGCTTGAGCGCCGAGATCGAGAAGCGGAACAACAGAGATCAGCTGAGGTCGAACAGCAGCTGGTTTGGCTCTGCACCTGGACCAAGCGACATCGCGTGGTTCAATTCCCGATATGAAGGCGGTCGAGATCTTCCGACAGGCGGACAGGTTTCTTGGCTAGGCATCCGCATCACGAACCCGGTGACAGGCGGGGTAATCATTAACAACACCAACGCGAGTAACTACCTCGGCCTCGGGGCAGGCGGCATCAACATGTCGCAGTCAACCCGCTGGCTGACGATTGAGTCGCTGAAGGTCGAAGCAAGTCACACGTGGAATGTTGCAG
>JADHNY010000063.1 GCA_016779265.1 Pirellulales bacterium
GAGCCATCCTTGTGCACCCGGCGAGGCAGGTGTGGTGGTGCAGATGCCGGGAGCTCACCGCTGAGCAGCTCGCAGAGTACAACTCCCAGCGAGTAGACATCACTGCGGGCATCGATCGGCCGTCGAACGCCACCCTGCTGCTCGGGGCTCATGTAGGCCTTTGTGCCGGCGTCAGGAAGGCCTTCGGAGCTGGTGTCGTCGGACAATGTGGACGTGGACTGCTGGTCGGTGAGAACCCGGGCGATGCCGAAGTCGATCACCTTGAGCTGACCTTGAGATGCGGAAGCCGTGGCAGCTGGCGGTGGTGGAGCGGCATCGGAGACGAGGAGGTTGCTCGGCTTGATGTCGCGGTGCACGATCCCCTGAGCGTGGCCAGCGGCAATCGCGTCGCAGGCATCTAGAAACAGTCGCAGCCGTTTGAGCATCGACAGCTGGTGCTGCTGACAGAAGGCTACAACCGAGACGGCCTTGGGAATGAACTCCATCACGTAGTAGGGAACCGTCACCGCTGCGTGATGAAATTCTCCAGCCTGATAGAGCGGTGCGATGTGGGGATGGGAGAGACGGCCAAGGGTCTCCACTTCGCGGCGAAACCGCTGGGCTGAGGCGATGTTCTGCGGTGAACGCATGAACTTGACTGCCACATCGCGGTGAGGCGTTTGTTGAGAACCGCGGTAGACATGGCCCATGCCACCAGTGGCGATGAGCTCCTCAATCACCACGTCACCCACCAGCTCACCTACCATTGAGGCGGCTGCTGCCGTGACCGTGGCGGCGGCCTGACCAGCAGGCTGAGTCCGCGGCGGCTCGGCGGAGGTTGCGGGCCGCCAGCGGTCTGCGGCAACTCCGGGTGCGGTTGAGGGAGGCCGCACCGTCGACGAAGGCGTACTCTGCGACGTCTCGTCGGGCGTGCGGTGTGACGGTGGTGATGGCAAAGCGTCGTCGCGTTCCATCGCAGCAAGAGGCGGCGGGCCCCTCCAGGAGGATCAGAATCCCCCTCAGGATAGTCGAGTCAGCCGGCATGCACGACGAGCGGCACTGCTGGTCGCCGCAGGATTATTCTTCAGCGAGGCCGAGGGCCTGACGCAGAATCGCGATCGCCTCTTCACCCTGCTCTGAAGCCACGACCACGTTGAGCCGCACTTCGCTCGTGCTCACCAGATCGATGTTGATGCCGGCTTCAGCGAGTGGCTGGAAGAGGCTCTCCGCGATCGCTGAGTGGCTGCGAATGCCCACGCCGGTGATCGAGAGCTTGGCAACGTGGGGGATGTCGGCCACCCGCGCACCACGGGCTTCAGCGATGGTGCGGGCGGTGGTGGCTGCCAGTTCTCGGTTTTCCGAGGCGACGGTGAAACTGAGTTCGGCTTTGCCATTCCGAGGCTCGCTCTGCACGATCATGTCCACGAGCAGACCGGCCTTACCAATCTCTTCAAACACTTCCGCAGCGACACCCGGCGTGTCGGGCAGGTCGACAAAGGTCACCAAGGCTTGCGACTCATCAAGCTGGCAGTCTTCGATGGCCAGGTCTTCCATGCCCTCAAGCCGCTGCACCACTTCCAGAGGGCTGACGGGTGTGCGTTCCAAGGTGGCCGTATCGAGGTCGCTGTCGCTGCCGGTCGCTGCCAGTTCGAGCCCAAAGGTCGTGTGCACGGCCTGCACGGCCCGATCGGCATCAGCACGCTCCACCAACGCCGAAATCTTGATCTCACTGGTGGTGATCATCTGCACGTTGATCTGCTTAGCGGCGAGCGAGGCAAACATCTTTCCCGCAACACCCTGTTCAGACTCCATGCCCATGCCAACCGCCGAGACTTTGGCGAGGCCTTCCTGGCATGACACGCCTGCAGCTCCAATCTCACCGGCGACGCGGCGGGCGACTTCGAGCGCCTGTTGGACATCACTGCTCGCGACTGTGCAGGAGATGTCGGCCCGGCCGTCCTGGGCGAGGTTCTGCACGATCATGTCGACAGCGATCCCGGCCGACGTCAGTCCCGAGACAACGCGATGACTTGAACCTGGCTCATCCGGCACGCCTTCGATCGTTAGCCGCGACTCGTTGCGGGCGAGTGCGACCCCCGACACGGTACGCCCTGCTGCCATCGTGGCCGGCGCGATCAGCGTGCCAGGTCCGTCTTGAAAGCTCGAACGCACCAGCACCTTGACGCCGAACTTCTTGGCAAACTCGATCGACCGTGCGTGCATGACGCCAGCACCGAGACTCGCCATCTCGAGCATCTCGTCGTAGGCAATGGTCGGCAGTCGGCTGGCGGCTGGCAGAATCCGTGGATCTGTTGTGTAGATCCCATCGACGTCGGTGTAGATTTCACAGAGATCGGCATCGAGCACGGCTGCCAAAGCCACGGCGGTGGTGTCGGAGCCGCCCCGGCCGAGCGTGGTGATATTGCCGTGCTGGTCGATGCCTTGGAAGCCCGCAGCAATCACGATCGCACCGCGGTCGAGATGCCCACGGATGGTGTCGGTGGAGATGGAACGGATGCGGGCACGCGTGTGGGAGCTGTCGGTACGGATGCCGATCTGAGCACCAGCCAGGCTCACCGCCTCCACGCCGAGTGAGTGGGCGGCCATTGCCATCAGTGCCACAGTCACCTGCTCGCCAGTCGAGAGCAGCATGTCCATCTCGCGAGCGCTCGGACGATCGGTGATCTCTTCAGCAAGCCGCACCAGGGCGTCGGTCTGTTTGCCCATGGCGCTGACCACCATCACCACCTGATCGCCCGCCTGATGACGCGCCACCGCCTTCCTGGCTGCCGCCAAGATCTTGCTGGGGTCGGCAACACTTGTGCCACCAAACTTCTGAACAACGAGGGCCATAGGTCAGCCTCCTGCGGGGCTCGTACCGAGAAACTCGCCCATCAGCCGCCAGCCCGGATCGACCATGCTGCCGGAGGCTGCGGCCGACTCACCGTAGCTGGCTGCCGAATCGGCAGTGATGCCGGTGCCGGCCATGACAAACGGCACGCCGCCACGGGAGTGGGTCTTGGTGGAGAGGAACGTGGGGTGGTCAGGGCAGATCAGCACGCGGTGCTCGCTCAGGCCCGCCAGGTGGTCGAGCAGCGGAGCGATGATCAGCTGATCGATCCGCTCAATCGCGGTGACCTTCTCGGCGGTGTCGCCCTGATGGCTCGCTTCGTCAGGAGCCTCCACGTGCACGCAGACCAGGTCAGACGTGGCAAGTTCCTCGATCGCCGCCCGCCCCTTGGCTGCGTAGTCGGTGTCGAGATAGCCGGTGGCCCCGCTGACCTCGCGTCGCTTCCAGCCTGCCAACGAGGCCAGGCCACGGAGCAGATCGACGCCGGTGATCATCGTGGCAGACACGCCGTAGTGCTCGACAAATGCCGGCATCGCTGGTGCCTTGCCTGCACCCCACAGCCAGACATGCGTTGCCGGGCGTTGGCCGGCAGCGAGTCGGGCCTTGTTGATCGGGTGGTCGGCCAGCCAGCGGCAGCTGGCAGCCATCACTGCTGAGAAGAGCCGGCTGCCGGTGCCACGTGGAAAGGCGTCGGCGACCAGCTTATCCATCAGGTCGTGCGGAGGCACGGTGCGGAGGTCGCCGCCGAGTGGCGGGGTCTGCTCCGCGGTTCCCCGGTAGAGCAGCAGGTTGCGATAGCTCACGCCAGGCACAAACTGCCAGGCATGTGCCAGCTCCGGGAACTCCTCAGCAAGTCCTGCCTGAACAGCCGTAAGCAGTTCGCGAGCCTCTTCACTCGACACATGGCCCGCGGTGAAGTCTTCCATTACTGGCTGGCCGTCCTGCTCGCCGATCGTGACGAGGTTGCAGCGAACGGCCCAATCATCTGGACCAAGGCGAATCCCCTGCGCTGCCGCTTCGATCGGAGCGCGGCCGGTGAAGTACGTCAGTGGGTCGTAGCCAACCAGGCTCATGCAGGCCACCTCCGAGCCCGGTGGCAGTGACGGGGGCACATGGTCAGCTCGACCGACGCGGCCACGAGCCGCGAGCGCATCCATCGCCGGCGTGTGGGCAGCTTCCAGTGGCGTGCGGCCATCGAGCGACGCCTGGGGTTCGTCGGCGGCACCATCAGGAATCAGGAGGAGGTACTTCATGTCACGGCTCTGGTTGGGAGTGTGCTTCCCAGGAAGATTCACGTACACAAGCGAATCAAAAGGGTCGACTAGGCGGCAGGGCTCGCGTCGTCGAGGCTACTCTGGTCGAGCACCGTCAGGCAGACGCTCTTCTCGAGTGCCGCCGGCAGTTCGTCGATCGTGGCCACAGCCTCGGCCATTGCTGTGGTGGAACTGCGGTGGGTCATGATCACAAGAGAGACTGCTTCGTCTGTCTCTCCGGAGCCAGCCCGTTGCAGCATCGACGCGATCGAGATGCCATGTTCACCAAGAATGCCGGTGATCGACGCGAGCACCCCGGGCCGATCACGAACACAGATTCGCAGGAAGTGACATTCCTGGGTGTCGCCGCCGATCGTCAGGTCTGGGCTCTCTTCCGACAGGACGCCGGTGGTGCGGAACGTGATCGCGGCACGGCCAACGACCGTATCGATGATGTCTGCAACTACAGCAGAGGCCGTGGGCATCTGCCCTGCCCCAAGGCCATGGAAGAACATCGGACCGACTGCGTCTCCGACGATGCTGACGGCGTTAAATGCGCCGCGGGTCTCGGCCAGGGGAGTGCCGATGCGGACGAGCGCGGGGGCGACCCGCATCGAGAGCACACCCTGGCAGCGGGTTGCGATGGCGACCAAACGGATGCGGTAGCCCAGTTCGGCGGCATCCTGCAGCAGGCCGATGTCGAGAGTGTCGACGCCGACGCGTGGGATGTCCTTCCAAGGCACCCACACGCCGAAGGCGAGGTGTGCGAGGATCGCCAGCTTTTGGGTGGCGTCGGTGCCGTCGACATCCATCGAGGGATCCGCCTCGGCAAACCCTTTGGCCTGGGCGAGGGCGAGGGCGTCGGCGTAGTCGAGGCCGTCTTCTTCCATACGGGTGAGGATGAAGTTGCTCGTGCCGTTGAGGATGCCACGGATGCTTTCAATCCGGTTGGCTGCGAGGCACTCCCCGATTGCCGCGACAATCGGGATGCCCCCCGCGACGGCTGCCTCAAAGGCAATCGCTCGACCACGGGCACGCGCGAGGGCGAACAGCTCCGGGCCGTGTTCGGCCAGTAAGGCCTTGTTGGCCGTGACGAGATCCTTGCCGTTCTCCAGTAGCTCGATCGCCATACTGCGAGCCGGCTCAAGGCCTCCCACCAGCAGCACGCCGACGGAGATCGACGGATCGTTGCTAATGTCGCTGACATCGTTGGAGATTCGCTCGGCGGGATAGTCCAGGCCACGGTCTTTGGCTGGATTTGCCACCACCGCCCGCTCGACAATGATCTGACGCCCAGCGTGTCGGGCGATATGGTCTGCCGATGACGAGAGCAGTTGCATCACGCCAGAGCCCACCGTGCCGAGGCCGACAACGCCAATCCGCACGGGCTCGGTCATGTGAAAAGTTGCTCCTGACATACGGGTGAAACCTGCATCGTAATCGTCAGCGACAGCCGTTCAATCCGGGGGCGTGAGAGGCGGGGCCGGTGCTTGCACGGTCTCGCGAAGGCCCGTACGGTGACCTCAGTTTCGCACCACACTTCTCCCTTCGGAAAGCCCTGCCATGGATGCTGCCGCCCGCGACTTTCTCTTCCGGCTGCTCGAGACCCCGAGCCCTTCCGGCTACGAACGCCCCGTCCAGGAACTGGTTCGTGAGTATCTCTCCGACATTGCCGACAGCGTCACCTCAGATGCCCACGGCAACGTGATCGGCGGCAAGAACACCGGAACGAGCCCGCGGGTGTTGCTGGTGGGCCACTGCGACCAGATCGGTCTGATCGTGCAGCACATCGATGCGGACGGCTTTCTCTGGGTGCAGCCGATTGGCGGTTGGGACCCGATGCAGCTGGTGGGGTCGCATGTGGTGGTCTGGACGGCCACCGGGCCGGTTCCGGGGGTGATTTCCCGCAAGCCGATCCACCTGCTGAGCGACGAAGAGCGGAAGGCGGTCCCCAAGATGAAGGACCTCTGGGTCGACATCGGGGCCAGCGACAAGGCGGACGCCGAGAGCGTCGTGCGGGTAGGCGACTGCCTGACCTTTGATCTCAAGAGTCAGGTGCTGCGGAACAATTTGGCAGCCGCTGTGGCAATGGACGACAAAGTTGGCCTCTGGACCGTGCTTGAGGGCTTCCGCCGAGCCGCGGCAGGACCGCTGCGGTGTGGCCTATTTGTGTCGTCGAGCGTGCAGGAGGAGATCGGCCTCCGCGGGGCAAAAACGAGTGCCCACACCGTCGACCCCCATGTGGGTATTGCTGTCGATGTGACCCATGCCACCGACTGTCCCACGATCGACAAGAAGACTGAGGGGGATGTCAGCCTCGGGAAGGGGCCGGTGGTCTACCGCGGCCCGAATATGAACCCCCACGTTGTGGACAGGCTGCTTGCTGCGGCCAAGGAGTCGTCGATTCCGGTTCAGCTCGGGGCCATCGGGCGGGCGACTCCGACCGACGCTAATGTGCTCCAGACCACCCGCGGCGGCGTTGCGACCGGGCTCGTCAGCGTGCCAAATCGCTACATGCATTCCGCGGTGGAGACCGTGTCGCTCGACGACGTCGACCGCACGGCAGACCTGCTGGCAGCGTTCGTGCGAAACATCGACGAATCGGTCTCCTGGGTGCCCTGACAGCCGTTCGATCATGGTTGCCAAAACGGCAGGGTGCCTCTGTCAGCCCCGGTTTCCGGAAGGGGGCTCCCCTGGCTGGGCCTGCTGAGAAATAACGTGTTTTTCACATTTTTTGGATCTTTCTTGCCGGGCGGTCGCTGCTCGGCACGCGGGTTGCTCATGGGGTGTGGCAACGCATTCACCTGCCATACCCACATCCCGCGACACCATCTCTTGGAAGGAGACATTCGTGGCGAAGCAAATGGTCTTTGACGACGACGCCCGGCAGCCGCTGCTGGAAGGCGTTTCCAAACTCGCCCGTGCGGTGAAGAGCACGCTCGGTCCGCGTGGCCGCAACGCCGTGCTCGACAAGGGCTGGGGATCGCCGAAGGTGACCAAGGACGGCGTGACCGTCGCCGAGGACATCGATCTCGAAGATCCCTACGAGAATCTTGGCGCCCAGCTGGTCAAGGAAGCCGCCAGCAAGACCAACGACGTTGCTGGTGACGGCACCACCACGGCAACGGTGCTCTCGGAAGCGATTTTCCGTGAGGGCCTGAAGATGATCGCTGCGGGTGCTGACCCGATGGCACTTTCCCGTGGCATTCACAAGGCCGTTCAGGCTGTCGGCGATGCGATCCTGGCTCAGGCGACGCCGATCAACGAGAAGAACAAGAAGGAACTGCAGCAGATCGCCACAATCGCGGGCAATAACGACCCGACGATCGGGAACGTGCTCTCTGAAGCATTCCTGAAGGTTGGCAAAGATGGTGTGATCACCGTCGAGGAAGGCAAGCAGTCAGAGACGACTGTCGACGTGGTCGAAGGCATGCAGTTTGACCGTGGTTTCCTCTCCCCCCACTTCGTCACTGATGCCGATTCGCAGGTGTGCGAGTATGAGGATCCGTACATCCTCATTTTTGAGGAGAAGATCTCCAGCGCGAAGAATCTCGTGCCTCTTCTTGAGGCTGTCAGCAAGGCTGGCAAGCCGCTGGTGCTGATTGCTGAAGACGTCGAGGGCGAGGCTCTGGCGACACTGGTCGTTAACAAGCTGCGGGGAATCCTGCAGTCGGTGGCGATCAAGGCTCCCGGTTACGGCGATCGTCGTAAGGCGATTATGGGAGACCTGGCTGTGCTGACCGGTGGTCAGGCGATCTACAAGGACCTCGGCATACAGCTCGACTCCGTCAAGCTCAGCGACCTCGGCCGAGCCAAGAAGGTGATCATCGCGTCTGACAACACGACGATCGTCAGTGGTGCTGGCACGAAGTCTGCAATCGAAGGCCGTGCGGCCCAGATCCGTCAGGAGATCGATGCCACCGACAGCGACTACGACCGTGAGAAGCTGCAAGAGCGTCTCGCCAAGATCGCCGGTGGTGTGGCTCAGATCAACGTCGGTGCAGCCACCGAGACGGAGATGAAGGAGCGGAAGGCCCTCATCGACGATGCGAAGAGTGCTGTGCAGGCGGCTCTGGCCGAAGGCGTGGTGCCTGGTGGTGGCGTTGCCCTGCTGCGGAGCGAGAAGGCTCTTGAGAAGGTCTCTGTCACGGGTGATGAGAAGCTCGGCGTGGCCATCGTCAAGAACTCCCTGCGGTATCCGCTTGAGGCAATCGCTGAGAATGCGGGCGTTGATGGCCCGGTGGTGGTCAACCGCGTGCGACAGCTGAAGGGGAAGAACGAAGGCTACAACGCCGACAACGACACCTACTGCGATCTCGTGGCAGCCGGTGTGATCGATCCCGCCAAAGTGGTTCGTACTGCTCTGGCGAATGCAGCGAGTGTGTCTGCCCTGCTGCTCACCACCGAGTCTCTCGTCACAGAGGTGCCGAAGGACGAGGAAGAAGCTGGCGGCGAAGGCCATGACCACCACGGTATGGGTGGTGGCATGGGCGGCGGCATGCCAGGCATGGGTGGCATGGGCGGCATGCCAGGTATGGGCGGCATGGGTGGCATGCCAGGCATGATGTAAGCCCGGCTGACCCATGGCTGTTTTCCTGAGAACTCAACAACCCTTTTCGGAGACCTGATTCATGAAAAACCTCAAGATTCGTCCGCTCGATGATCGTATTGTCGTGACTCCCGTCGAGGCTGAAGAGAAGACCGCTGGAGGCATCGTGCTGCCCGATTCGGCAAAGGAGAAGCCGCAGCGTGGTCACGTGACGGCTCTGGGCCCAGGCCGCATGCTCGAGAACGGGCAGCGAGCCGAGATGATGCTTGCGATCGGTGACGAAGTGATCTACGGCAAGTACTCCGGCAGCGATATCGAGATCGACGGCCATGAAGTGAAGATTCTTCGCGAGGGTGACATCCTTGCGAAGGTGATGAACTGATCCACGGCAGTCCAACAGCAACTCCAACTCCAACACACCATTTAGGGCCGGTCGTTCGGCCCGACACGAGGAGACGAACACGTGCCCAAGCAACTGCTCTTTGAAGACACCGCCCGTGGCAAACTGCTCAAGGGCGTGGAAAAGCTCGCCGATGCCGTGGCGGTGACGATGGGGCCTGCTGGCCACAACGTGATCATCGACAAGTCGTTCGGCGGTCCGACCGTCACGAAGGACGGCGTGACAGTCAGTAAGGAAGTTGATCTCGAAGACCGCTTCGAGAACATGGGTGCCAAGCTCGTCAACGAGGTGGCGAGCAAGACTTCTGATCTGGCCGGCGACGGCACGACAACGGCGACAGTTCTCGCTCGTGAGATCTTCCGCGAAGGCACCAAGATGGTGGCTGCTGGCAGCAACCCAATGGCTGTCCGTCGCGGGATTGAGAAGGGTGTAGCGGCTGCTGTGAATCGGCTGCTGGAGTTCGCCAAGAAGGTCGATCGTCCCGAAGAGGTCGCCCAGGTTGGCTCGATCAGTGCCAACAACGACCGCACCATCGGTGATCTGCTCGCTGAGGCGCTGCAGAAGGTTGGTAAGGACGGCGTGATCACGGTTGAGGAAGGCAAGACGACCGACACCACTGTGCGGTTTGTCGACGGCATGCAGTTTGACAAGGGCTACGTGTCGCCATACTTCATCAATCGCCCAGCAGAGATGGACTGCGAGTACACCGACGCTCTGATCCTGATCCACGAGAAGAAGATCTCAAACCTACGGGACCTCGTGCCCGTGCTTGAGAAGGTTGCTCAGGCTGGCAAGCCACTGCTGATCATCGCTGAGGATGTCGATGGCGATGCCCTCACCGCTCTGGTGGTCAACAAGCTGCGTGGCGTGCTGAACGTCTGCGTGGCGAAGGCTCCTGGCTTTGGCGACCGCCGCAAGGCGATGCTCGGCGACATTGCCACCCTCACCGGTGGCACGCTGCTGAGCGAAGACCTCGGCATCAAGCTTGAGAACGTTGAGCTGTCGCAGCTCGGAACTGCCAAGACAATCACGGTCGACAAGAACGAGACCACGATCGTTGAAGGTGGCGGAGATTCGTCAGAGGTGCAGGCTCGCGTGCAGCAGATCCGCACTCAGATTGAGGGCACCGAGAGCGAGTACGACCGCGAGAAGCTCCAAGAGCGGCTGGCGAAGCTAACTGGTGGCGTGGCCATCATCTCTGTCGGTGCTGGCACCGAAGCCGAGATGAAGCAGAAGAAGGCCCGCGTTGAAGATGCTCTGCACGCGACCCGCGCAGCTGTCGAAGAGGGCATCGTGCCTGGTGGTGGTGTGGCGCTGGTCCGCTGCCGCGAGGCCGTTGAGAAGGCTGCTTCTCAGGCCAAGGGTGATGAGCGGACTGGCGTGCGGATCATCCTGAGAGCCCTGGAAGCTCCGATCCGTCAGATCGCCGGCAACGCCGGTATCGATGGCTCGGTGGTGGCCGACGAGGTGTCGCAGAAGGATCTGACTGTCGGCTACGACGCCAACAGTGGTGGCTATGTCGACATGCTCAAGGCGGGCATCATCGACCCAGTCAAGGTTGTCCGAGTGGCGTTGACCAACGCGGCAAGCATCTCCGGTTTGATGCTGACCACCGAGGCGCTGGTGACGAACCTGGAGAAGGAAGACCTCAAGAAGCACCGAATCGAAGGCAGCGTTCGCTGAGCCGATTCGGAGAAACAGGAACAGCGGGAGGCCGTGCCGGGACTTGCCGGCCGGCCTCCTTGCCTGAGTGCCCAAGGGTGACAGTGGTCAGCTGTCGCGTATGACTCGTTGAGGCGCCCATCGCAGCGGCGCCGGAGAGAGCGGACGCCATGCCGCAGGAGCGGGACTACTACGAAGTGCTTGGCGTGGAGCGACGCGCCAGTTCGGGTGAGATCACCACGGCTTATCGCAAGCTGGCCATGCGGTTTCACCCAGACCGCAATCCTGGTGACGAGGAGGCCGCCGGCCTGTTTAAGGAGGCCGCGCGGGCTTTTGAAGTCCTCTCGGACAGTTCGCTGCGGGAGCGGTATGACCGTTACGGGCACGCTGGGCTCCAGGGTGGCACCCATGACTTCAACGACATGGGAGACATCTTCGATGCTTTCGGAGAGCTGTTTGGTGGGGGAATCTTTGGCGAAGCCTTTGGCGGTGGCGGACGTCGCCGAGGCTCGCGGCCTCGGAAGGGCAAGGATGTCTTCTGCGAGCTGACTCTCTCCCTGGCGGAGGCTGCTGAAGGAGCCACACGAACGGTGAGCTTCGTCAGGCACGAAGCCTGCGGCACCTGTGACGGATCGGGGGCCAAGCCTGGCACGAGCCCGCAAAACTGCGACTACTGCGGTGGCCAGGGGCAGGTGCTTCAGTCGGCCGGTGTGTTTCGCATGCAGACCACCTGTCCTGCCTGCCGCGGAGCCGGGAAACTTGTTCGCGACAAGTGTCCGTCCTGCCGTGGTGCGGGTCTGGTTGAGGAGCAGGTCGAGCGGAAGGTCACGATCCCTGCGGGCGTCGACGAAGACGTGCGGGTTCGGCTCGCAGGCGAGGGGGAGCCGGGGGGCAATGGCGGTCCTCCCGGTGATTGCTACTGCGTGATCCAGGTGGAAGACCATCCATTCCTGACGCGACATGGCCGCGACCTGGTCTGTGAAGTGCCGATCACGTTTAGTCAGGCGGCCCTCGGAGCGACGATCGACGTACCCACGCTGAAAGGCCCGCAGCCCCTGGAGATTCCGACCGGGACGCAGAGCGATGCTGCGATCCGCATGCGAGGCATGGGGATGCCCGAAGTCCGCGGCCGTGGGATCGGAGACCTGATTGTGCAGATTCACATTGAGGTGCCGCAGAAACTCTCCCCGCGTGCCGAGGAACTGCTGCGAGAACTCGCCGAGGAAGAGCACGCCAACGTGACGCCGAAGCGAACGAGTTTCTTCGATCGTCTGAAAGACTACTTCCAGCCCCGAGAGACCCCTGAGGAGTCCACATGAGCGACCATCCAGAGAATGAGCCGTTCGAGGAGTTGGCCGGTGACGAAGACGCCGCGGTGGACGCTGGCGGCACAGGAGCGGACGAAGCAGCGGAGCGTCAGCCTGAGGACCTGATCAGGGCGGCTGAGGATCGAACGCTGCGACTGCAGGCCGAACTCGACAACGTTCGGAAGCGGATGCGACGCGAGTATGAGGACGCCCAGCGGTATCGTGAGATCGATCTGCTGCGCGACCTTCTGCCTGTTCACGACAACATGCTCCGGGCGATCGAAGCGGCAGAGAAGGCGTCGGACGTGGAGAGCCTGCTCTCTGGGTTTCGCATGCTTGCCCAGCAGGTGGAAAAACTGCTCGAAGATCATGGCTGCAAGCAGATTGCCACAGAGGGAACTGCGTTTGACCCAGCTGTGCATGATGCGGTGTTGCAGCAGGCGATTCCGGGCGTGGAGCCCGGCCAGGTGGTGGGGGTTGCCAGCCGTGGCTACAGCCTGCACGACCGCGTGGTGCGGCCAGCTCAGGTGATTGTGGCGAAGCACGCCGAGGAGTGAGGTCTCACATGCCGACGTATGATTATGTTTGCGATGGCTGCGGCCATGCGTTTGAACTGTTTCAGTCAATCACCGACAAGGTGAAGCGGACCTGCCCCGAGTGCAAGAAGCGGAAGCTCCGCCGTCTGATCGGCACGGGGGCTGCGATCATGTTTAAGGGCTCGGGCTTCTATCAGACCGACTACCGCAGCGAGTCGTACAAGAAGGGCGCCGCCGCCGCGAAGAAAGAGACGTCGAGCTCGAAGAAAGACGGTGGCGACAAAAAGTCCACATCGTCGAGTGACAGTAAAGCGGCGAAGAAGTCATCCTGAGGACTGTTCTGGGGGTCATCGTGCCACAGTGTCCCGTCTGCAATTCCGCCGTTTCACTGGAAACGACCCCTACGGTGCCGTTTTGCAGTGATCGCTGTCGTCTGATCGACCTCGGCCGCTGGCTGGAGGAAGGCTACAGCGTCCCCCACGTCGCCCGCGACGACGATGAGGAGGGGGAGGAAGGGCTTGTTGAGTTGCCAGGCTTTGGCTTTGACGAGGATGGCGACGAGGGCTGAGCCACGTCCGCTCGCATGTCGCCTGTCGTATTGAGCCTGCCGTCTTTTAGGGAGCGGCGTATACTGCGGCCGCTGAGTTGAACCCCCCTTCACCGTGCAGCTCTCCCGAGAGTTGTGGTCCACGGAGCCTGCGATGAGCAACGCGTCTTCCTCCACTGATCCCGTTGCAGCGACTGCGGCGATTGGTTCAGCGGTTCACGAGGTCCACTGGCGGGATGCCCTTCCCTGGTGGATTCTCTTCCGAGCTGCCGGGATGGCGTTCTCACCGACGGTGATTCTGCTGGCCGCCTTTGGTGGACTGGCTTTCTGGGCCGGTTCATCGGTGCTCGATTCGATGGCAGGCCCGCTGCTCGTTGAAGAACTGCCCGAGTCAGTGACTGCGGTTTCGCCCCGGGCGCTGCCTCACGCAACGGAACTGCTCAACTGGCTCCCTGCTCCGCTGTCAGATGCCGGGCGAGTGATCGTCATGCCCTTTCAGCCTGGAGCGACGCTGGGCCAAGCTGGAGCGGCTGCCGTGCGACTGCTCTGGTTCGCGCTGGTCTGGTCGCTGTTTGGCACAGCGATCACACGGCATGCGGCCGTGACCATGATCGGTGAAGAATCACCAGGGTTTGTGCGGGGGCTGCGATTTGGTATTTCCCGCTGGCCGTCGAGCTTCAACTCGGTGGCCTTTGTGCTCCTCGGAGTGGTCGTGCTTTCGCTGCCGGGAGCCTTTCTGGGGCTGCTGATGCGAGCAGACTTTGGCGTGGCGGTGGCGGGTGTGCTCTGGCCACTGGTGCTTGCCGGTGCGGTTGTCTTGGCGATCCTGGTGGTGGGGCTGATTGCCGGCTGGCCCCTGATGGTGGCTGCGGTGGGCGTGGAACGTGGTGACAGCTTTCAGGCGATCTCGACGGCGTTCTCCTACCTCTATCAGCGACCGCTGCACTACGCCTTCTACGCCGTGGTTGCGGGGGTGGTGTTTGTGCCGGCCCTGTTTGCTGCGGGGCTCTTTGCCGATGCCACCACCACCTTGGCGATGTGGGCAACCAGTTTTGGCATGGGGCATGCGCGAACGACCGGACTGCTCGAGGCAGCCTCGGCCTCCATCGCTGAGGCGGAAGCAGCAGCACCGATGTTTGGCCTGCGGGCGATTCTGTTCTGGCAGACCTGCATCGAGACGCTGCTTGGGTCCTTCGCTTGGGGCTACTTCTGGGCGATTGCGACCGCCGCCTACATGCTGCTGCGACGCGACGTCGACGGCACGGAACTCGACGAGGTCGTCCTCGACGAACTGCCAGGCGAAACGGCCGCGTGAGCGGCCCTCAACGCAGACACCAACGCGGGCCCAGTTAGCCTTCGTTGCTGCCGCACCAGCGGCCGACGCATTCGGCGAAGTTTCCGATCAGTTCACCGCGGCTGACGGCTTCGGTGGCTCCCGCTGTCACGGCAGCTTCAAGCCGTTCCCTGTGGACGTGCGGGCCAAAGGCCACCAGGCACGGCTGCGGCTGCTGGGTGAGGCTGGTGGCAAGCTGCTGAAGCAATGCCTCAGGTGACTCCCGCAGGTTGCCGAGGTCAATCAGCACCAGATCGTAGGGGCCGCCTCGGGGTGCTGCATCGCAGCGGCTGAGCGTCTCCAGGCTCCCCCCGACGCGAGCGGCAAGACCGGTGAGCTGACTGCTGAGCATCAGGTCAGGTGAGATGAGCAGGATGCCAGGAGCGGTGTTCGCCATGGAGGGTGTTCCTTGTGGTGCTGGAGTGCGTGGTGTTGCTTGTGTGCGGGTGCGTGCTGGCTGCTCGCATGCTCAGAGTGCCTCAGGCCCGCGTACATCTCGGTAGATCTGTACGGCGGTGTCCATCGGCATCACGTAGACGCCGCCTGGATCACCTACAGGCTCGTCGGCCGGGTTGCTTTCCTCAGCCGCTGCAGCCAGTCGCAGGGCACGCTCGAGAACCTGCACGGTGCGATCAAGAAAGTCGTCATTCACGGCGATCTCGAGCACGGCATGCCGCACAATCCGCTGCCCGCCCTGCTGGGCTCCTGGTGCGTGCTGGAGGGAATTCCCTCCAGCCTGCTGGTAGCCATGACCGTCAGCAATCGAGAGCCGGGTGACCTGGACCTCGGCGAGGGCCTGTCGCACCGCCTCCATCCGCGACGGGGGCACGATCGCCAGGACGAGTTTCATCGGTGGTGTCCTGGAGCAGTCACTAGGGCCGGCTGGTCACGAGATCGGCGGTGAGTACCCGCTCGATCCGCTCACGAGCATCCTCAAGATGTGCTCGAGAATACGTATCGAGAGCGATCTCGTCACGGCCAAGCAGGCCGTCAATTTTTTTCTGCAGATCACGCAGCTGCAACGACGCCACTGCCTCGCAGTCGGCGGGAGCCCCGGCGTTGCCCAGGGCGATCTGCGACAGCCGGTCGAGGTAGGCCCGCTGGACTCCACGGCGGAGGCTCGGGATCGCCGGCGTGCGATTGGTAAACTCGGCGGGTTCGAGCGTGTCGACCTCCGACATGATGGCTGCGGTGAGCCGCTCGAGCAGTTCCGCTGCGGTGAAGGCATCAGCATCAGCGGCCACCTTCAGCTCGTTGTCGAGCATGCGAGCGAGGGTCCGCGATCCCAGCAGCTGTGACAGGATTCGCTCCTGCCACATCAGCACCACTTCGTGCACGGGATAGTCGTCTCGATCAACCTGCCGCATGCCCCAGTGCAGCCATGGTGTGGTGGCAAGCTGGTTGTAGAGATCGGGTGAAAACGAGAACGGCTTCGCACTGAAGACCTGCTCTTCCAGCAGAGTGATCGCACGCCGCTGCTGGTCGGCATCGACAACGCGAAACGGCGGAGGAGCGTCTGGGTCGTCGCGATGACTCCGAGAGGTGTGCAACCCGCCCACTAGCCGCGAGGCCATAAACATCGACTGGCCATGGGCGGAGAGCAGCACGCCAAAAGCCTGGCGAACCCGTTCGTAGCCACCCTCGCCTGAGGCCAGCCGCTCACTGATCAGTGGAATCACCTGAGCAACCAGGTCCGCTCGCATCTGAGCGAAGGCTATCGGGTCATCACCGAGATCGAAGCGATAGCTCATCGGATCGGGGTCATCAGGCGTCGTGTCTTCGTCGGTGGCGTAGGCGAGCTGTGGTTCACCACTTCGCGAGGCAATCTTTTCGAGCTCCGGCAGCTCGGCCTCCGGGCTCCCCCCGGGCAGCGGCTTGTAGCCATACTCAATCGCCCACAGGTCGTACTCGCCCAGTGTGGGCGTGTAGTAGCGTCCCTGGGTGCGGCCCTTGGGGACAATGTTGGCGGGGATGTAGTCCATCACGCTCGTGGAGAACCCGCGCTCAGCCGTCTTGGCTTCGTCGTTGATATCCTCGAGCGAGAGGTGGGCACTCCCTTTGAAGTTGTGGCGTAGCCCGAGAGTGTGGCCGACTTCGTGCATCGCCACCGACCTCAGTCCCTGCACCACGAGCTTTTCCTTCTCTTCTTCAGAGAGTGGCTCGGCTTTCATCGCGGCCATTGCGGTCGAGGCCAACGCCATCTCGCGGGCATAGCCATCGGCCATGCGGCAGCCTGCGAGTCCATGGAGACCACAGCCGACGCAGTCGCCGTCGGCATGTTCGTGGCCACCAAACATGCCGCCGGTCAGTCGGGCGACTGATTCTGGCGTGAAGGTTTCGTACTGACTTCGCCACGACTGCAGAAAGTCGGCATCGAAGATGATGTCGGCATCGAGGATCTGTCCGGTGCGAGGGTTCACCCGTGACGGGCCCATCGCAAACCCGGCCCCCGCAGTGATCCAGCGGAAGGTGTTGTAGTTAACATCTTCGGGATCCCAGTCAGTCGACTCAGGCTGCTGGCGGACCTCGATCGCTGTGGCAAAGCCTGCCTTCTCATAGGCCTCATTCCAGGCCTCGATGCCTTCGCGAATCGGCTGCCGATAGCGAAACGGAACGGTCTTCTCGATCCAGAACACGATCGGCTTTTTCGGTGGCGAGATCTCAGACTTAGGATCGGCCTTCTCGAGCCGCCAGCGGTTGATATACCGCACGAAGCGATCGTCATCGACCTCTTGCGAGAAGTCTTTGAGGGCGGTGACAAAGTAGCCCACCCGGTCATCTGCCAAACGCGGCTTGTAGTCGTTTTGTGGCAGCAGGCTCAGTGAATAGTGCACGTTGACGGTGGCCCCTCGGCTGTCCGGCACGGTGTCGAAGGAGACGTTGCCGCTCGAGGCGTAGGTGGCAGCGACCTCGAGTTCGACGTTGTCTTGAAACGCCTTCACGCTCGCCCAGGTGGAGCGGTCGCGTGCGAAGGAGAAGCCGGGCAGCTGCCGGCCGATCTTGGGGAGATCGCTGAGGAAGATCGGCGTCAGGTCGATCACATCGGCCCCGCTCGGGCTCTTGGTGACAATCGGCACGCTGTAGAGGATGCTGTCGGTGTAGGCGAGCCGCACCGCCTTCTCTTCCGGACTGCCCTTGTTGGCAAAGAACCGCACATTGCGACGGACAACCTGGATCTTGTCGTCGACTTTGCGGAACTCCCAGATCCAGTCATCGCCATCCCCCCAGGTCATGCCCCCGAGGAGGTCACGTTCTGCGATCCCCTTCGCGATTGAGATCAGTACGAAGAACTCTTTGCCAAGCATCGACGCCGGCAACTCTGCGAAGACCTTGTCGTCAGTCTTGTAGAGCGTGAGCAGGCCGCTGACCTTTTGGTAGTCCTTGACGACAGTGGCAAAGTCGGGCTTCTTCTTGTCTGCGGAAGGAGGTCCACCAGTCGAGCCGTTCGAGCCACCAGGAGAGGCCTCTGCGGCGGTCTCGCCGGTGGCCTTGGTGTCGGCATCGTCGCCGCTTGCGTCCGCGGCAGGGGCGTCATCGGCGGCAGTCGTGTCGGCTGCGATGGCACGCGGGGCCAGGGCTGCGGAGCACAGCAGAACTGCCAAGGCTGCCAGAAACGATCGGGACACGCACGCCTGCAGACGAAGGTTCATGAGGAGGTCCTCTGCGGTGGGATGAGGCGGTAGAGTTTGCCTAGGTTAACAGCGTAGCAGTGGTGCAGATGGCGGGCTATTCCAGCGACGAAACGCGTCAGCTTGCGGCCGCGGCGGCGATTCATCGGGCCGTTGGGGCGTTTTTTCCGCAAGCGGCGGAGCAAGTGAGGATCGAGCAGCTGCCGGGGGGCTTCAGCGGCTCGCCGGTGGCTCGGGTCGTGCTCTCTGAGGGTGAGACGTGGGTGTTGAAGGCTCTCCCTCCTTCGCTTGGCGTTGCCCGTGGTCGTTGGCTTCACGAACTGATGCAGCATCTCAGAGGCGGTGGGATCGTCTGCGTGCCCCAGGTGGCCTCGCTGCCGGACGCTGCGGGCAGTCTGTTTGCCGACCGCGACGCAGCTGATGGTGCGGGCCACGATGGGCAGCTCTGGGAAGCGGTTCGCTGGATGCCTGGGCGGCCGCAACGTGAACCGTCGGCGGTCCACGCCGCTGCAGCGATGCAGCTGCTCGCCCGCACGCACGCGCGGGCCGCCAGCTTTCCAGCCTCGCCCGCCGTGATCGACGCTGTGCCTGCCCTCACCGAGCGGACCCAGCAGGCGGCTCGACTGCTGCGGACTCCGTGGCGGCGGCTGCTCGAGCACCGAGGGAACATGACAGCGCGGCTCTCCAGCCAGCTGCCTGGCGGGGCTGCGAGGCGGATTGATCAGGCGTTGTCGGCCGCTGCGAAGACACTCGCTTTCGCAGGAGAGCCTGCGGTTGCCCGCCTGGCTCTCCTGCCGGCGTTGCGATGTCCGCTGATCGCCGTGATGCGTGACCTGACGGCAGACCACCTGCTGTTTCGCGATCGGGTGCCGGTTCGGCTTCCTCAGGCCGGCGGGCCTTGCGGTCGCGAGTCTCTTTCTGACGACCCCACGTGTCCTGAAGTCAGTGGCTTGCTCGATTTCCATGCCG
>JADHNY010000064.1 GCA_016779265.1 Pirellulales bacterium
TGGGGGAAGACAGGCTGGCCTCTCGATAGGGCCAAGTGTCCGGCATCCGGGGCGTTGCTGCAACAACGCCGTGGCTCGGCAGAGAGCAGGTTTTCCCGTCTGAATGAGAAACGCTTTGCCGCTTTGCGGGTAGGGTTCTGCAGCCGTCGCATTGGCTGCCAGCAACATGGGTTGCCAGGAAGAAGCCGGCCGGAAGAGAAGGCCGCCACGAAGGTGGCTCTCGTGAGACAGTCTTATCAGAGGCATGGATGCCATGAAGACGCAGTCACGTGATCACGCTTTGACACGTCGAGCTGGACCTCGAAAGAGCCGCTCCAAAGATCTGCCGGGTGCTCAGCGATTGTTTGGCGGCGTGGTCGCTGCCGTGACAGTCTTGTTCAGCATGCCGGTGGGTTTGGCGGAAGAGCCGGACTGTGCAGGAGTACGTGCATCTGCGAACAGCACGACCAATGGCCAGGGGACTCGAGCCGAAGACAGTTCCGAGCCGCGGCTCTACGCATCGGGCGGCCTGGCGTCATCGGCGTTTTCATCGGGATCACAGGGTGGCTTACCGGGACCGGTGAACGGGTTTGGATTTGCCGGCGGTGGTGGCACGGGGGCTGAGGGAGCGATTGGAGTGGCGTTGGCGAGGCCTGCCGGCTCGCTGCGTCTAGAGCTTGAAGCCCGGGGACGGCAGGCAGGGGAGTCCCCGGACGTCGTTGGAGATGCCGCCCGCACTGCGGCCGGGGCCACTGCAACCTG
Organism: Pirellulales bacterium; assembly: GCA_016779265.1. Classification (GTDB taxonomy): domain Bacteria; phylum Planctomycetota; class Planctomycetia; order Pirellulales; family UBA1268; genus M30B53. Next base: position 742 of record JADHNY010000064.1, read on the forward strand.
GTCTACCATGGCAAATGCCTGGCGAGATGTCTCAGTGACTAAGCGGATCGGGCTGTATGCCGGAGGGGGAATCGGTGGTGGTGGCGTCAGTACCGGCACGGCTGGGAATGGTGCGGCTGCCATAGACAGCATTCCAATGACGGATGCGTCGCTCGGCAGCACTGGCATGACGGGACTCGCTTGGCAAGCCGGCGGTGGCGTGACCTACGCCATGAATGAACGGGTCACCCTCGACTTTGGATACCGCTATCGCGGCATCGAACCGGCGGCAGGAAATGGACGCGTGGATGGCAGTGAAGCGATCCTTGCGGTGCGGATCTTTGAGCCGTTTCGCGACTTGTGGAAGTGATCGCGGGCTGTCAGGCGAGGGCCTCGTGGACCACTTCGCCGTGGACGTTCGTCAGCCTCCGCTCGATGCCGTTGTGGTAGTACGTCAGCTGCTCATGATCAAGGCCGAGCAGGTGGAGCACGGTGGCGTGGAAATCGTGCCAGGGAATCGGACGTTCCGCGGCCTTCCAGCCGAGCTCATCTGTGCTGCCGACGGCGGTGCCCGGCTTGCAGCCCGCGCCTGCCATCCAGCAGCTAAACCCGTAGCGGTTATGGTCGCGGCCCGGGCCCACCTGATCGGCGGCAGACTGTGCGAAGGGGGTGCGGCCAAACTCCGTGGTGAACAGGACGAGCGTGTCGTCGAGCATGCCACGCTGCTTGAGGTCGGCCAGCAACGCCGCGACAGGCTGATCGATCCTGGCCGCCTCGGCGGAGTGGTTTTCTTTGACGTTCTCGTGGGCATCCCAGCTCGCTCGGGGTGAGCCAGCGATCGGCCCGCCGGAAAACAGCTGCACAAAACGCACGCCGGCCTCCAAAAGGCGTCGTCCGAGCAAGCAGCGTCGTCCCATGTCGGCGGTGATTTCGTTCTCGATCCCGTAGGCCTCCAACGTGGCGGCCGACTCATCAGCAAGGCTGGCCACCTCTGGAATCGACGCCTGCATACGGGCGGCCAGCTCGTAACTCTCCAGTCTCGCGGCAATCGCTTCATCGACGTCACCAGCCGGGGTTTGCAGCGTGTTGATCGCTCGAATGAAGTCTTGAGTGGCTCGGTCGGTGGCCCGATCGAGGGGAAGCGCTGGAAAAAGATCTCGTACCGGCTGCTCGCCACCACGGAGCACCACCCCCTGGTGGTTCGAAGGAAGGAACGCACTGCTCCAGGTAGAAGACCCTGTGTTTGGCGGCCCCCGCTCGTCATTGAGAACGACGTAGGCGGGTAGCGACGCGTTCTCCGCTCCGAGCCCGTAGGAGATCCAGCTGCCCATCGAGGGGAACCCATTGAACTCGAAGCCGCTGTTGGCGAGGAACAGGCCAGGGGTGTGGTTGGCCGACTTCGACTCCATCGACCGGAGAATCGTGAGGTCGTCTGCGTGCTGTGCGATCGCCGGAAACATGTCACTGATCATCAGACCGCTCTGGCCCCGCGGCCGAAACGCCCAGTCTTCCTTCCGCAGCAGGCCCATCTGGCCAAAGAAGATGTCGACCTTCTCATTGGTCTCAAGCGTGCTGCCATGCAGCCGGCTGAGAGCAGGCTTGTGATCAAAGGAGTCGATGTGGCTCAGACCGCCCACAAGGCAGATCTGAATGGCCCGCTTCGCCTTGGGCCGCGGGCCGGCGACGGTCGATCGGTGGGGTGATGCGGCTCGCGCTTCGTCATACAGCAACGACGCAAGCGCCGTCGCAGCGAGGCCATTCGTGCCCCACTGAAGGAAATCACGGCGGGTGTGTGGCAGAAGGTTCATGGGCGTTACTCGATGACCACAAACTCTGTGGTGTTGAAGAGGCCACGGCAGAGGGCAGCAAGTCCGTAGCCGAGGATGAGTTTTTCGGAGAGCGTTTCTTCGGCTTCGGTCGGTCCTCGCCCAACGGTAAGTCGCCACGCGTGCTCAATCTGCGCTCCAGGTTCCGTGCCGACGTCCGCGGTCACACGTGCGGCGAGGCGATCGCTGAGCCTGAGTACAAAGGCATTGTTCAAGAGCGAGAGTGACTGCAGTGGTGTGGTGGTGACACTCCGTTTGGGTGTGGTCGCCGAGGGGTCGGGGCAGTCAAAGGACTCAAGCAAGGCCGATCGGCTGCCGCGTGGACTAAAGCGGTAGACCGTGCGACGGAAGAACTCCGGGCCGTCGACGTCGAGCGGCTCGTAATAGGTGGTGCCGTTGTTCAGGGTGATCGAGACATCTTTAAAGCCAGGGCCACCTGTAGTCTCTTCAAGCACGCCGGCCACAGCGAGCATGCTGTCGCGAATCGCTTCGGCCTCAAGCCGACGGACCGGGCCCCTCCAGAGAAGACGGTTGCTGGCGTCGACGCGGTGGCCGTTGGGGTCGATTTCGGCTGGATCGCTCGCCTGGCGGTAGGTCGCGGAGCTGACAATCTCGCGGTGGAGCCATTTGAGACTCTGCCCGTGTCTGCGGAACTCACTGGCAAGGTGGTCGAGAAGGTCAGGGTGGCTCGGCCGCCCACCGTTGAAGCCAAAGTCACTCGGAGTGTCGACGAGGCCGATGCCGAAGTGATGGTGCCAGACACGGTTGACGATCACACGGGCGAACAGGGGGTTGTCTTGATGGGTAATCCACGCGGCGAGCTTGCGGCGGCGAAGTGCCTCGTCTGCGTCTGGGGGAAGCGCAAAATCAGCATCGACTGCCGACAGGGCAGCCGTGGCCCCAGGGGCGACAACGTCTCCTGGCAGCCCAGGGTCACCCCGTGCGAGCACCTGCACCGTATCGCCCCTGCCAGGGGAGAGCGTGTAGAGCTTTACACTGGCTTTGGCGGCCTGGTCGTTGCGGCGGGCCTGCAGCTGATCAGCCTGGGAGCGGAGCTGCTCTCGCTGCGTCCGTTCAGTTTCGCTCAGCGCGGCGACGATCTCGGTCTCGGAAACGTGGTCACTGCCACTGGCCGCAGCCCGGGCGATCTCATCGACATCGAGGGCTCGGTCGTAGAGTGCGGCCTGGAGGAGACGGCCCTGCAGAAAGCGATTGCCACCACCAGGCCGGTGGCGAAGGCCAAACAGCAGGTCGGCTTCGCCGGCGTGGTACGGCTGGAGTGGGCCCGGTTTTGTAGGCCCGCCGTAGGGAGTGCCATCACGGAAGCATTCGATCGTGCCGTCGGCTCGGTAGACGATGACAAGATGCACTGGCCTCGTGTCGGCCTCGGCGTCTGGATCACCGGCGAACGACTCACTGCGGGTAAAGGTGTTACTGCCTGCCATCCAATGGCCCGCCTCCCGCTCGCCAAACACAATCGCATCGAATGTCACGCCATCGAGTGTCTCCAGCGAGATCACACCGCCACCACGTTGCTCGAGCGAGTCGAGCTGAATCCAGGCTTCGAGCGTCTTCTCGCCGATCTCGCGATCGATTGCCGCAGTTTCCACAAAGCTCTCGCCGTCGAGAATCAGCGCACCCTCCTCGAGCCGGGCATTGCCCACGGGCTGGCCGTGCAGCGAGCCGATCGAGTCTCGAAAGTCTTCCTCAAACTCCCAGCGGGCCATCGCCGCCGGTGGAACCGGCCGTTCGGCAGTGGTTTCAGCGCGACGCGAGAGCACGCGATCGCGAGCCACTGCGTCGAGCTTTGCGTGCTGATCGCGAACGGAGGCCAGCTGGCGGTCGAGGTCTTCCAGGACCGCCTGTTCCTGCGGCAGCTCCATCGTCCGCTCACCATGGCCAAGGCCGGAGATGGCCGACGCGAGCTGGTAGTACTCACGTTGGGTGATCGGGTCGAACTTGTGGTCGTGGCAGCGGCTGCAGTGAAAGGTCAGTCCGACAAAGGTCTGCCCAACGGTGGCGAGGACCTCTTCGATCTCATCTTGGCGGGCGAGCTTCTTCATCCGCTCGCTGCCACCCACCACCGTGTTATGAACACCCGCCACCCAGAAGCCCACTGCGGCCGCACCGGCAAGCCCGCTGTCGAGCTGGTCGCCGATCAGCTGCTGACGCACAAACTCGTCGTATGGCAGGTCGTCGTTGAAGGCCTTGATCACCCAGTCGCGATAGGGCCAGGCATGCTCTCGCTGAAAGTTTCGCTCAAATCCATCGCTCTCGCCGTAACGGACAACATCGAGCCAGTGGCGACCCCACCGCTCACCGTAGGCGGGCGAGGCGAGCAGTTCATCGACCATGGCGAGGTAGGCCTCGTCCGTTGGGCTCGCTGCGAAGGTGTCGATCTGCTCAGGTGTCGGTGGCAGACCAATGAGGTCAAAGAACAGCCTGCGGACCAATGTGCGGGGATCGGCCGGTTCCGCAGGCCTGAGATCTGCTTCGCGGAGTCGAGCGTGAACGAAGGCGTCAATGCCGCTGACGGCGGACGCAGTCGTGGGAGGGCTCACCGATCGCAGAGGCTGCAGGGACCACCAGTCGCGGCCTGCCCGACTGTCTGTGGTGACAGCAAACAGGTCGAGGGGCCCGCCTTGCCAGCGGCCGCCATCGGCGATCCAGCGGACGAGTTGCTCTTTTTCTTCAGGCGACAGCGGATGTTCAGGCGGCATCTCGTCGGATGTGACACGCTGCCAGAGGAGGCTGTCTTCGGGAGCGGACGGTATCACCGCTGGACCACTCTCACCGCCCGCCATCAGTCCGGCAGCGTCATTGAGGCGAAGTCCTCCTTCGGGCGATGGCCCGCTGTGGCATTCCAGGCAGCGGCGGATGAACAGGGGCGCGATCTCGTCAGTGAAAGAATCGGCCGCATCCGCTGCTGCGGATGCAAGCACCAGCATGGCGACACAAAGACCGCCTTTCACGAGCGACACGGGCATGTGGAAATCCTTAGGCATGGGTCGGTGTGAACCAACGTCCCCCGCTCCAGCATACCCGCCCGACGGTCACTGCCGACTGCTTGTCTCTGTTTCTGACACTGATCGAGGGAACACTATTTCACTCCAGAAATCGCCTCGGCGATATTCTCTGTATGGTGGAGAACCCGGACGTAGGCATTGAGTGTGGCGAGAACGACCACATTCACTGAGGGAGCAACCTCGCCGCTGGAGAGTTCCTCGAGGTGCTGACGTCGAAACTGCTTGATCCGCGATCGGACACGCTTCGCAAGCTGCGCGGACTCAACGAAGCAGTTCTGATTGTCCTGACGCAAGGCCTCGTTGGTTTTCTCGAGGTATGTCAGGACATTGCTGTTGAGCTCATCGAGGCCTTGTCGCTGCGTTTGGCTGAAGCGATGACCACTCTGGCGGAGCTTTCTGTCAAAGCGTTCAAGGTCGGCCACATAATCGCTCACCGATTCGTATTCATCGGCCATGCAAAGCTGGCGGCGTGCTTCGTCCGCGACGCTGTGAGGCACGGTTCCAGAGAGCAGTTTTGTAATAAAGACTGAAATCTCATCTTGGATGGAGTCGAGATGAGTTTCACGACGCTGGAGCCGGTTGGCGAGTTGAGCGTCGGGATCTTTCTGTCCGCGGAGTTCCGAGCGCCAACGCAGCATCTTCTCACAGCCATCGCCCATCCGTTCGAGCTCTTTGTGCGACTGCTCAATCGCGAGGGTGGGCGTGTCGAGCATGCGGACATCAAGGTCTGTCAGGTGAGGCTGTTCCTTGAACTCCTTGGCCGGGACGACCCGCTCCAGAAGCGTTACCAGTGCGGGCACAAAAGGAATGAAGAGCACGACATTGGCGATATTGAAAATGCTGTGGGTCGCGGCAATTGCAGGCGTGGTGTTGGGATAGGTGGCCACACCATCCACCAACACCGCCTTGCTGATGTCGGCGTTGACGATCCATTGCACAAAATCGATGTACCAGGGGAACAGCAGCGTGATCCAGAAGACACCGACAAGATTGAACAGGACGTGGAAGTAGGCAGCGCGACGCGCGTTGGTCGTTGCCCCCAGCGAAGCCAAAAAGGCCGTGATCGTCGTGCCGACGTTTTCGCCAAGGACGAGAGCGGCGGCTGTCTCGTAGGAAATGACCCCCTGAAAAGCGAGAGAGATTGTGATCCCCAACGTTGCCGAAGAGGACTGCACCATGGTGGTGAGGATGCAGCCCACCATGCAGCACTTCAGCACACCGAAATAGCTATCGGCTTTAAATGCCTGAAACCATTCCGCAAACTCCGGGGTCTCCTTAATGAGTGCACAGGCGTCTTTCATCAGCTCCAGACCGAAGAAGACCATCCCCACCCCCATCAGACCCATTGCCCAGTAGCGACCGCGGTCGTTCCGAGAGAAGAGGTACACAAACGCTGCTCCTCCGAGCAGCGGGAGTCCGTATTTGCCGATTTTGAGTACCAAGATCTAGCCGGTGATGGTGGTGCCGATATTGGCCCCCATGATTACGCCGACCGCTTGCGCGAGGCTCATCACGCCACTATTTACGAAGCCGATAACCATCACCGTTGTGATCGAACTTGACTGCACAACGCAGGTCACGACAACACCCACGATGTCGCCAAGAAGCGGTTGCCTGTGACCGTGCCGATCAACCTGCGAAGGCTGGTGCCAGCGACGGCCTGCATTCCCTCTGACATGTGTTTCATGCCGAGCAAGAAGATGCCAAGGCCGCCGATCAGTTCGCCGATCAGCTGGGCAAGAGTTGTCAGATTCACAGGTGAGCCCCTCAAACTACTGCGAGATTTGTTGCCGTAGTCTATTTCGTGAGGGTATTTGTACCGTATGCGGAGGCAAAATCGAGGCGGCAGCAGTCGATCACGGCCCCCAAGGAATAGATGCGATGCATTGGCGGCGAGGAGAGTGTGTTGTGTACGCGAAGCAGAAGCACAGTGCTGCCCCCGGGAGGCGGGCGCGGGAAGTTGATGCGGCGGCAAAAGGGGAGAGCTACAGCTACGTTGTCGACAAGTTTTTGCTCGTCAAAGCGGTTCGTGACGATGGGCAGGTTGTGCTGATGACACGACGAGGGAAGGAGCACAGTGTGGATGCGGATGACCCAAATCTGCGGAAAGCATCCCTCTGGCAGCTCTGGTGGCATCGACATCGCTATTCGGAGATGCGTCGTTCGCTTGCCGCTCTTGAGAAGGCAGAAGTGTGAGCCGCAAGATGCAACGAACCCCCGTCACTGTCTCTCGATCTCTGGCGAGAAATGTGGACCAGCTCTGTTTTGGCGAGCCAACAGCATGCGTGTACAACCCGCTTGTGTACGCCCAGAAGCCACATGAGGCCTACCTCACGCGGTTTGCACGGCCAGGAGTCAGATCGGTGCTCGTTGGGATGAACCCAGGCCCCTGGGGGATGGCTCAGACAGGTGTGCCATTTGGTGAAGTGCGGCTCGTGCGTGAGTTCCTCGGCATCGAGGAGCGAGTGGAGCAGCCGAGGCTCGTGCACCCCAAACGGCCGATTGAGGGCTTCGCTTGTCAGCGGAGCGAGGTGAGCGGCCGTCGCCTCTGGGGATGGGCCCGCGAGCGATTTGGGACAGCGGACCGATTTGCTGAACAGTTCTTTGTGACGAACTACTGTCCGTTGGTCTTTATGGAAGCGTCGGCACGGAATCGGACTCCCGACAAGCTGCCGGCGGGTGAACGGGAGCCGCTCTTTGAAAGATGTGACCGGGCACTCCGTGACCTCGTGGCGTGGTGCCAGCCGGAGCGTGTGATAGGCATCGGTGCGTTTGCGGCGAAGCGGGCAGCGGCGGCACTGGCTGGCATGGGCCTGCCAGTTGGCACGGTACTGCATCCCAGTCCAGCGAGTCCAGCTGCTAACCGGGGATGGGCGGAGCAGGCGGAGCGACAGCTCAGAGAAATGGGTGTGCCACTGCCCAGCGGCCCGAAACGAGACACTCGCCGAGGCGAATGAGGCGTTCCAGCTGAAGTGCGGTCGGCTGGCTCGCCCTCAGCGAAGAGTGGTACGCTTTCGTAGCCTGAGACACGGAGTGATCGAGCGAGTGTCAGCCTGACGAGGGCTCACTGAGGAACTATTGATGCAGAATGCCACGGTATTGGGGCAGCAAAGACGCTGGTGGGGCTCACGGACGCCATTCCTTTTCGTGTCGCTGCTCGCCTGTGCTGTGGTGGGCTGTCGTGACGAGGCGGTCTCGCCGCAGCAGGTGGCAGTCGCTTCCGGCAAGCCTCGCGTGGCGTTGGTGATGAAGTCGCTCGCCAATGAGTTTTTCTCCACGATGGCCACTGCTGCCGAGAGTCATCAGGCCGCGCATCCGGATGACTACGAGCTTGTCGTCAATGGCATCAAGGATGAACGAGATCTCGCCCGGCAGGTTGCGATTGTGGAGGAGATGGTCGCGGCTGGAGTCGATGCGATCGTGATCGCCCCGGCCGACTCCAAGGCGCTCGTGCCGGCCTTGCGGCGAGCGAAAGAGAAGGGTGTGGTGGTGGTAAACATTGACAATCGGCTCGATGCTGCCGTGCTTGCCGAAGAAGGCGTGGCTATCCCATTTGTCGGTCCTGACAACCGCGCAGCCGCACAAGCGGTCGGTGAGTTCCTGGCGGCAACGCTCGCCGCGGGCGATCAGGTGGCGATCCTCGAGGGGATCCGGACGTCGTATAACGCCTCCCAGCGAAAGCTCGGCTTTGAGGACGCACTCTCGGCTGCGGGGGTGGTGGTGGTCGATAGCCAGTCGGCTGAGTGGGAGATGAGCCAGGCCAATACGGTGGCGGCTTCGATGCTCAGTGAGCATCCAGAGATCAAGGCGGTGCTCGCTGCCAACGACAACATGGCCTTGGGTGCGCTCGCTGCGGCGAAGGCTGCTGGTCGTGCGGGAGTGCTGAAGATCGTTGGCTTTGACAACATCGCAGCGATTCAGGCGGCGATCGGTGAAGGGCAGGTGTTGGCGACAGCCGATCAGCACGGGGATCAGCTTGCCGTGTATGGGATCGAGGCGGCCTTGGAGATGGTAGCCGATCCAGCTGCCGAGGTGGCTGACCGGGAAACCCCCGTCGATCTGGTTACTGCTGAGACGTTGGCATCCCCGTGACGCAGCCGCTGTTTGCATGCCGAGGGCTGAGTAAGCACTACGGCGGTGTGCCGGTGCTGCGAGACGTCGACTTTGAAGTGCGGCGTGGTGAGATCCATGCGCTGCTGGGGGCAAACGGGGCAGGCAAGAGCACGCTCTCCAAGTTGATTGCCGGACTGGTGCATCCGACTGCGGGGACGATGCTTCTGGGTGGCGGCAACTACCGGCCTCGGGAGAAACGTGAGGCGGAGCGGGCGGGTGTGCAGATCGTGCATCAAGAGCTCAATCTGATCCCAACACTCTCCGTTGCGGAAAATCTGTTCTTTGGTCGGCTGCCACAGCGGGCCGGCATGCTGCGTCGAGGCGAGCTGCGGCGGAGGGCGAGCGATCTGCTCCAACGTTTCGGTCTTGGTTGGCTCGACCAGGACCAGCCCGTGGCAGCGTTGGGAGTTGGTAAGCGGCAGCTCGTTGAGATTGCAGCCGCCCTCGCACGCGACTGTCGGCTGCTGCTGCTCGATGAGCCGACCGCAGCGCTTGGCAGTCATGAAGTTGAGCAGCTCTTCGGCTGGCTGCGGCAGCTTCAGCGTCAGGGCGTTGGCATGGTGTTTATCAGTCACCGGCTCGACGAGGTGGCGAGGATCGCCGATCGCACCACCGTCTTGCGAGACGGCATGCGTGTGGGCACATGGCACACCTCAGAACACTCTGCTGACGCAGCGGTGGAGGCGATGAGCGGTGAGTCGGCACGGAGCGGACACGCGGGATTCGTCTCGTACACGCGTGAGGAGGTGGCCCTTGAGGTGCAGGGGCTGTCGGCAGGAATCGTGGAGAGCGTGTCGCTGCAGGTGCGGGCCGGTGAGCGGCTCGGCATCACTGGTCTCGTCGGAGCCGGCCGCACCGAGCTGCTGCGTGCGATCTTCGGCGCAGACACGGCCACGGCGGGATCGGTCGTGACTCGACGCATGGCTAAGCCACGTGCTTTCCGTTCGCCCGCGGAGGCGGTGTCGGCAGGCTGTGCGATGGTGACAGAGGATCGGCAGGCCGACGGGCTGCTGCTTTCGCAGTCGGTGCTCTGCAACACGTCGCTATCCTCGATTGGTGACATCTTCTCTCGATTTGGGCTCCTCAGGCGGTCAGCAGAATCGACCGCGGTGCAGGAGCAGTGTGCTGCGCTCGATGTTCGCTGCCGTTCCTTGTCGCAGCTGGTCCGCGCGCTCAGTGGCGGCAATCAGCAGAAGGTGGTGGTGGCTCGCTGGCTGCTACGAGATGCGGATGTGCTGCTGTTCGACGAGCCGACGCGGGGTATCGACGTGGCGGCACGACGGCGGATCTACCGCCTGCTCGACGCTCTCGCTGCCGCCGGCAAGGCCATCCTCATCGTGTCGAGTGACTGGGAGGAGATCGAGGAGACATGTGACCGGGTGGTGGTGCTTGCTCGCGGCAGGCTGACAGGCAGCTGGCAGCGGACGACGTGGAGTAAGCGGGCGGTGACTGAGGCAAGTTTTGCTGGTGAGACTGCTCCTGCCGTGGGGAATGTGTAGATGAGTCAAGCCTCAAGCAGGCGTCTGTTCGTCACGCATGCCGGGCAGTATGCCGGGCTGCTTATCGTGCTGTTGCTCTTGGTTGGTGTCTTTTCGCTGACGAGTCGCAACTTTCTGCAGCCCGCAACCTTCATGACGATTGCGAATCAGGTGCCCGATCTCACCTTCTTGGCAGTTGGGATGACCTTTGTGCTGATCGCTGGGGGAATCGACCTCTCGGTGGGGTCTTTGTTGGCGATGAGCTCGGGTGTGCTCGGCGTCTTGATGGCAACGCACGGCTGGTCGTTGCCGTGGGCGTTGGCTGCGGCGGTTGTTGCATCGACGGCGTGTGGAATGGCCAGTGGGCTCGTGTCGGTGCTCGGGAGAATCCCTTCGTTTATCGTCACGCTTGGCATGCTGGAGGTGGCCCGTGGAGGCACCAAACTGCTCACCAACTCCCAGTCGATCTATATCGGGAAGTCGATCGCCTGGTTTGGGGAGCCGCTTGGGAGCATCGGAGTCTCGCCCGCGTTTCTGCTTGCCTGTGTCGTCGTGGCAGTCGGACAGTTTGTTCTCTGGGGAACGGTGTTTGGGCGGTATCTCGTGGCCATCGGTACCAACGCCGAGGCGGTCCGCATGGCGGGCGTTCGCACCTGGCCCTCGTCTGTTGCGGTGTTTGCGGTCAGCGGTCTCTTGAGTGGTCTTGCTGGCTGGTCGATGACGGCCCGTCTCTCAACGGCAGATCCCAACGCGGGTGTGGGCATCGAACTGGCGGCGATCGCCGCCTGCGTGATCGGTGGCACGAGCCTGATGGGAGGCAAGGGAAGCGTGATCAGCTCGTTTATTGGTGTGCTGATCATTCAGGTCTTGCAGACCGGGCTCGCGCAGCTCGGGGTGTCTGACGCCAACAAGCAGATCGTCACCGGTGTGGTGATCATCGCTGCTGTCTTGGTCGACGCGGTCCGCCGCCGACAGTCGTCACACGCACCGCCGGCTTAGCCTGCCTCGAGGAGCCGCATCTGTGCGAAGAATGACCGCATGCGGGCCACGATCTGAGGGGTCTCCAGGTCAGCTGTTTTCATCATCAGATGGGCAAAGTTGTCGGCAAGGATCTCTTCGGGGTGGATGATGTAGGCGGTGTTGTTGCCCACCTGTTCGAAGAATCCCTTGAGCTCAGTGACCGGCACGAGAAGTGGCTGCCCATTGATGCTCAGAGGACTGGTAGCGTCGCTCTTGGGGTCTATCTGCACGGCGAGGAAACGCAGCCGAAGGTATTCGAAGAACTCGCCGCCCCGAGCGACGTCATAGGTTGTTGATTCCGAGAGTAGCACGGGCACGACGGTGCGTCGCTGGCCATCAATGAGCACATCGATGCAGTGGTCGTTGACGGGAGCGTCTGGGTTGGTGAGTTTCACCTTCGCCAAGGGCGTGGGGAGCGTCGGCTCGCCGCAGCGTCGGAAGCCGATCGTCGCGTAGAGACCGTCACGCACCGCCGGATCAGCCCGCGACATGACGTGAAACAGTTCGTGGCAGATCAGTCGCTCAAGTTCCTCGGCCTCCCGTCGGAGGTGCTCCTCGGTGAGGACGATGGCATTTCCTCGAGTGTAGGCCGCGCCACCCTCTTCACGGCCGCTGGTTTTTATCATCAGCACGCGGTCGGGAAGAGGAATCCGCAGCTCATCGAGGGTCGGGCCGAGTTTGGCGACCACTTCCAGGACCTTGCTCCGTTCGCTCGCATTCCAGGGCAGCAGCTGCTGGCCCACAAACTCGAGATACTGCTGTTCAGAGATGGGGCGATCGGTCTTGAGGCGTGCCTGTCGATCGAAAGGGCTCAGCCTGGCGACATAGTCATCCCGCCGGCACAGGATTGCCCGACCCTGGAGTGGCGTGGCAAATCCGAGAGCGGTGCCTTCGGTGAGCGTGTCAGCGGCAAAAACATCTGCGTGTGGAAAGCAGAGCGATCCCAGGGCCGCCGTGAGTAGCTGGAAGGCCAGCCGACGGTGCATGCCGGGAAGGTGCTGAATACCCAAAAAACCACCCGTTCAGAGAGGGAAACTGCTCGCAACGCAGCCCCAACAGTAGCGGTTTCAGGGGAGCCACGTCGAGATCACGAGGCAGGCGGGTGCCTCTTGGCAGCATCGAACGACACCGGGCACAATGCCCAGGTGCATGCTGGCTCGCTCGGCAAGCAGGTTTTTTCGCGATTACTGATAGGCAGAAGGAATGAGTGACGCAAGCGTCAGTGGTGTCGTCCACCTGATCGAAGAGACGAAGACGTATGGGCAAAATGGCTTCCGCAAGCGGCTCGTCGTGCTTGAGCAGAAGAAGGGGGCCACCTTTACCAACTACATTCCGCTGGAGTTCATCAAAGACGCCTGCGACTCCGTCGATGAGTTGAACGTCGGTGACGAGGTGGAAATTGCCTATCGTCTCAGTGGCCGCCGCTGGCAGCGTGATTCGGCGAGCGAAGTGAAGTATTTCCTCAGTGCTGAGGCGATGTCGTTTCGCGTGCTCTCGGGCGGTGGTGGCTCTGCTGACGACGGGTTTGATCCGAATGACGCCTTTGCTGAGGCCGGCGACGACGACGTGCCGTTTTAGGCTCCCTGCGTCCCCGAGTACCTCATGGCTGACCTGTGCCAAGGTCTGCCCTTCCGGCGGCCTGGCTACTGAGCTGGATGGCGCTTTTTGGCAAACGCATACCGGATGTCGTAGCTGAGCTTCCGCAGCGTATCTTTGAGAGAGAAGCGGACTGCCGCGGCCGAGGGGATCGCGGGAGTAGCTGCCCGCAGCCGCAGAGCAATTTCACCGACGTCGTCGTAGCGTTCGGTGTGGTGGGTGAATGAGCCGGGCGGCTGCAGAAATGCGAAAGCAGCGTCTGTGAGCAAAATGTACTCAGAACTCGGCACTTCGTTCTTGAGTAGTCGATGCAGCAGGATCACATCAACGCCCGAGAGTTCGTCAAAGCCGGCCATCTGGCTGCGGACGGCGACGCCGTAGTGGCCAATCAGCTTGAGGCGGAGGGAGACCATCTGCTGGCAGGCGATGCATGAGCAGATGTTGGAGTTGGCAAGTTCGGTGACCTTTGCGTCGAACGCATCGATGAAAGCGTGCAGCCGTTGGCCGATGGTGGTGCCGAGCTCGGGCCAGCCGTCGTCTTGTTTGGCTGCCACAAGAAAGATCGCATCCCCTTCGAGTTTGTTGACCTCGAGCGGGAGCTGCACCTGCTTGAGAACCGCGGCGATGAGGTCAGAGATCACACCGTGGGCGTGCACGCGGGCGGTGTGGTTGGTCATCATGAACCGGGTGTAGCCACTGATGTCGGCAATCAGGAAAAGAAACTCGGCTTCGGTGGGTGGCGTTCCCATGTTGGCATTCTCGTCAGGCCGATGGAGCACTCAGAGTCTCGGAGGCGTGGTGCTAAGCGGTTACGGTCGTGGTCGTACGATGCTCGCAAGAACGGTGGTTCGGTCAGTGAAATAGTTTATTACGGAAAGTCAGGCTCTGACTGAGCCTTACAGATGTGCCTAGTGCTGCAAGAGTCGAGGCTTCGCGAGCGAGTTCCGTGACGGGTTGGCCTGATCGTCGATGAAGGGAATGTGAACGAAATGGCAGCCCATGACTCGAGCACAGGGCCACGGCGGTTGTGGGCCTGTGTGTTCAAGCTGAAGAGGCGGCCAGACCGGATGCGGCGGCTCGACCGGCCGCGAGTGCGGGTACGGGCAGTGGCCGTGCAGCCAGGGCTGCTGCTGGATCGCTGGGTGAAGCGGTCGCGGCGGGCAGCGCGGCGAGACGTCGTGGATGTGCTCTACGAACTGATGCCTCGTCGCGGCGAACTCGGCGGGCGGGACCGGCCGTTTCTGATGCCCGAGCAGCAAGACGCCAAGGAGGCCGTCCTGAAAAAAATCCGCCAGCAGCTGCGTTGCGACGGATACACCGTCAATGACGACATGACCGTCTGGCACCTCTATGCGATCGAGCTCGCGATGCCTCCACGCGGGTCACCCAAGCGCGGCAAGGCTGTTCGCCGCGCGGTCTACGTGGGACAGACCAGCGTGCCACTAGACGAGCGGATCCGGCAGCATCGCGAGGGGCATGTGAACGCCAAGGGAATGCGGCTACACAGCTCGATCTGCCACGAGTTTTTCTATCAGCCGCGGCTCGATCTCGTGCCCAAAGAGCTACGCCAAACGCTTTACTGCAAACAAGACGCCCTGATGGCGGAATCTGATCTGCGAATTCACTTTGAAGCCCAAGGCTACCGCGTGTTTGGTGGCACTGAGCGACTCGACGAACGTCGTGCGGCGCTGGGCATTGATCCACGGTGATGCAGGCGTGGCGGTGACGCAGGCATGGGGGCACGCCGCTGCCGCTACCAGGACTGCCGTGTCATGGTGAACACGCCGCGGTCTTTCTTGGAGGTGTAGTCGGCGCGGAAGTGGCAGTCGTCAGCAGTCGCCGTGTAGCAGAACGTGCCGAAAAGACGCCCGAGGTAGGAACTTCCAGAGAGCGTCACAGTGTCGTCCGTCTCCTCAACGACCGTCAGCGTCACGGAGTAGCGGAAGGGCAGAAGTTTGAAGAAGCGTCCAGAAAAGTCGACCCGGTAGTGGCTCTCATCGCATCTTGTGAAGGTGGCTCGTAAGACACCCGAGTGGCCCGTTGAGCAGCTCTGCCAGGAGCCACTCCAGCAGCCTGACAGATCTGTGGCAGTGGCAGACCCGGCAAGAACACCAACAAGCACAAGCGAGAGCAAGGCAGGGCGGAAAGATCGGGGCAGCATCAGAGACCTCAGGAGAAGGGCTGTGGGATGATTGGGCCGTCCGTTCGATGATGCTTCGCCGTTTTCCGTGTGCAAGTTGGCGTGCCGTCGGGCAGGATACGCGTATGAAACACGCATATCGACACCGCCCGCGGCTTGTAGGGCCGCTCGGCCTGATTTTGCTTACTATGCTTGCCCCAATGAGCATTGCCGAGGCAGCCACACCGCCCAACATCGTCTTGATCATGGCGGATGACCTCGGCTGGAAAGACCTGCACTGCTACGGCAACCCTGCCCTCGACACCCCTGTTCTTGACCGGCTTGCCGCTGAAGGAGTGCGGCTGACCAACGGCTATGCGGCCGCTCCTGTGTGTACGCCAACCCGCGCGGCGATCATGACGGGGCAGTCTCCCGCGAGGCTGCAGATCACCAACCATGCCCCGGGCAACGGGCAGGGCTTTCACCTGCCTGGCTCAACCCTCTGCGAGGCGGAGTGGCAGTCATTCCTGCCGCTGTCGGCTGACACGCTCGCCGAGCGGCTCCGCGGTGCCGGCTACGCCACAGGGTTTCTCGGGAAGTGGCACCTATCCCATCGCGTCGGCCGCGACGAACGAGGCGGATATGAGCCGCGGCTGCGTCCCGAACACCAGGGCTTTCAGCTCAACGTCGGCGGCTGTCAGTTTGGTGGCCCTCCCTCCTACTTCGCGCCGTACAAACTGCCCAACCTCGAGCCGCGCAGCGAAATGGAGTATCTCCCGGATCGGCTCGCCGAGGAGGGGATTGCGTTCGTGCGTGAACACCAAGAGAAACCGTTTTTTCTCTGCTGGTGGAACTACTCCGTTCATTATCCCTTTCAGGCGCCACAGGAGCTGATTGAGAAGTATCAGCAACGCGCATCAGGAAACGGAACACCCCAGGCTGGCAATGAGAACCCGGTCTACTCCGCGATGATTGAAGGCATGGACCGAGCGATTGGCCGTCTGCTTGCGGAGCTGGATCGGCTGGGGCTCGCTGACAACACGCTCGTGGTCTTTACCAGCGACAACGGTCCGTTTGCAGCCAACGTGAAGCCGTTGCGGGGTGAGAAGGGCTATCTCTACGAAGGTGGCATTCGCGTGCCCTGGATCGTGCGTTGGCCAGGCGTTGTCAGGCCGGGCACGGAGGCGGCGGATCTCGTTGTCAGCACGGATCTCTTTCCGACGTTCCTCGCGGCGGCCGGTGTGGAGAGCCCTCGTGATCAGCCGATTGATGGCGTCAATCTGCTGCCGATGCTTCGCGGCGACGAGTCGCTAGTCGAGCGGACGCTCGTGTTTCACTACCCAAACTATGCGTTCCACAAACAGAATCGGCTTGGCAGTGCTCTCCGGCAGGGATCACTGAAACTGATCCAGTTCTACGACGATCGTTCGATCGAACTCTACGATCTCGCGAGTGACATCTCTGAAACGAATGACCTCGCCAAGGCGATGCCTGAGAGGGCGGCAGCGCTACAGGAGGCCTTGCAGCAGAGTCTCGCTGCCATGGACGCCAGACTCCCGACACGTCTCGCCGATGATCAGGCCCACGACGATCAGTAGTGTTCACTCCTTGGCGTCGGGGGCGGCGAGGCTCTCAACCTGCTTTCTCAGGTCGTCGAGCTGATCCTTGAGTTTGGAGTTGGCGTCCTTGAGGTCGGCCAGGTCCTTTCGCAGGGCCACCACTTCCTCTGGAGCGGCTGGCTTCTGTTCCGAGAGCTTGCGGAGGGCCTCTTTCGCGGCTGTTGCGACACGGGTTTCGGGATCGCTCGTGAGCCCCTGTACGGTGGCGGTTGCACCTATGTCAGCCAGGCTACCGAGGCCAGCGAGGGCGGCCACCTGAACACTGCTGCGTGGATCGTTGACCCATTGGATGAGGAAGTCACGGACTGCCGTCTTCTCATCAATCACGCTGGCGAGCGACCCCAGGCTCCGGAGCCCTCCGGCGAAACCGCTGGTGGTGAAGCGATCCGGATGGTCGCGGAGCACGGCCAGCAGGTCGGGCACGAGCGTGGGATCTCGACGACCTTCAATTGCCCGAATCGCCGCCACCGCCTGTTCGTTGCGAAACGAAACGGAGCGAAGCAGATCGCGAAGCTGAGCGGTCGAGCCATCGTCACTGTTTCTGGCGAGTGCAGCGATGGCGACGCTGAGGATCTCTGGGTTTTTCTCAGCCGCGAGCACCTCGGCTGTGACACGTCGAGCAAGCGGGTGGTGCCGCTTGGTGACCCTCTCGACAACGGCCTTGCGAACACGGGCGTCGGTCTGTGCTCGCCAGCTCTCAGCCAGCAGCTGAAAGCTCTCGTCACGGTCATGCTTGCTGAGGGCATCGGCTGCCTCGATGCGAACACCGTAGAACGGATCGCTCGTGAGTGCTTGATGGAGGAGCTCGGCAGACTCTTTTGTTGACCGGCCGCCGAGGGCCTTCGCTGCCAGCAGCCGTCCGAGCATGTCGTCGTCCCGGGCGAGCTGCCCCTTCAGCAGGGCATCCGACTTTTTAAAGTCCACTTTTGCCAGCAGGGTCAACTCGGGGTCGAAGCGTACAACCTCAGGTTCGGCAGGCAGGCTGACGTAGAAGTCTTCCTTCTGCTGGCTGATCTCAATGGGGTGGTCGACGACCGTGCCGCTGACCACGAAACGCAGCACTGCT
>JADHNY010000065.1 GCA_016779265.1 Pirellulales bacterium
ACAGGCGGCCAGCTTTGGGGCTGGCTCGACCTTTCAATACGAAGTGGACTCAACAGACCTCAACGATCTTTCAATCGCTGCAGATCTTCTGGTCGTGGATGGTGATCTCTCGATTGCCGACGGAGCCTTGCTTCACTTTGCGGACATTGGCAACCAACCAGGTGAGTTTGGTTGGCACACGACCGTGTTCGCGATGATCAACTACACCGGCACTTGGGATGGTGGCAGATTCACTCTCAACGGCACAACATTGGAAGATGACTCACAGTTTTTCGTTGATGACCAGATGTGGCAGATTGACTACAACGCCACAAGTGGAGGACTGAACTACGTCAGCGACTATGACACTGGAGCGACTAGCAGTTTTGTCACCGTCACGGCAGTCCCAGAGCCATCAACGACGCTGATGCTCGTTATCGCCGGTGTTGCGGGAGTGGCCTCAGCACGCTTTCGTAAAACAGCCAAAACCTCCTGATTCCAGGCAATCGCTGACGGGGCGAGTCTTAGAGCCGGCCTCGGAGCATGCCATACCAGTAGAGTCTCGGCAGGAGCTGTGTCTTGAGCAGCCACATGCTGTAGCGTTCCTTCGACTGGTCAAACGGAAACGACTCGGCAGGCTGTTGGTTGTAATCAAACTCAGCGAGCATCATCTTGCCGTAGCCCGTGACGACTGGGCATGACGAGTAGCCGTTGTACGAGGCGGTCGCCGTGGTGCCACGCATGGCCGCGAGGAGATGCTCCACAAGCACCGGTGCCTGTTTGCGAATCGCTGCCCCTGTTTTTGACGTGGGCAGCCCAGCGCAATCGCCGATCGCAAACACGTTGGGAAAACGGCCGCTCTGCAGCGAGTGCTTGTCGACCTCCACCCAACCTCCCTCGTTGGCCAGCCCGCTCTTGCTGACCACATCCGGCGGCCCCATCGGTGGCGTCACATGCACCATGTCGTAGGCAACCGTGACATGCTCGTGCGTATCGACGTTCTCAAACACTGCCTCTTTCGCGTCGGGCCGCAGCTCAATCAGGTTGTGCCGAAACATCGGCTCAATACCCTTCCGCTGCACGACCTTCTCCAACGTACGACGGTACTTATCGACCGAGAAAATCGCCTTCTGCGGCGTCGCAAAGATCACCTGAGACCGGTCTCGAACGCCCGCTTTGCGGAAGTGGTCATCGGCCAGATACATAATTTTTGCGGTGCACCGCCGCACTTCACCGCCGTGGCAGGCATCGTGAACAGGGCTGTTCCGCCGCGGAAGGAGCGGATGCACTCCCAGGTGTAGGGAGCCGACTCAAAGGAGTAGTTGCTGCAGATGCCATGCGAACCGAGGCCCTCAGCCAGACCGGGAATCGCGTTCCAGTTGATCTGAATACCCAGGGCCACCACAAGAAAGTCGTAGCTCACTCGCTGGCCTCCGCTGGAGGTCACAACCTTGGCCTCTGGATCGATCGCGGCCACTCGCTCGCGGATCCAGCTGACGTTCCTGGGCACGAGATCAGCTTCGCGGCGTCTGGCCACATCACGCGAGAACACACCGGCCCCCACGAGCGTCCAGAGCGGCTGGTAGTCATGCGTTTCGGACGGCTCGATCAGGCCGATGTTCAATGATGCGTCGCCGCGGCGAAGGCGAGCTGCCACCGAAATGCCACCGGAGCCGCCGCCAAGAATCAGCACTCGGTGATGCACGTCGCTGCGGTTGCCGGACATGTCAGTGCGTGAGGGGTCGTGCGGTGATGCCATGCGTGCCTCCTTCGTACGGTGCTGTGCGGAGCATGCCTCTGCTGAACTGTACTCGGCTGCTTGAGCACCGTGTTCATGATCAGCCCATGTTCAACCTCGCACGCTGCTCACACGGCTCGCGTCGATCGGGTGGCAAGACACCCTGGCGTTTTCCCGCCCCGCCCCGCCCTACTGCTGCTGCCGCCACTCCCACGGTGGGAGCGGATCCGGCTGTGCCCAAAGGCCGAGGCGACGACTGCGAGCCTGCTCCTGGAGTGGTGCGAGCGAGGGATCACTCGAGGCGGCGGCGTAGTGCCAGGCAGCTCCCTGTGCCACGAGTTCACGGTTTATATCAACGCCATCGACATACACCCTGGCAATCCATCGGCCCGAACGGTCCTTGCCCTGGTCGACCACCTGCACGGTCTTGCCGAAGACGTAGTCGGCAAGTTTCTCACGTGCCGAGGTGCCGTAATCCTGCCCAAGATCGGGTGCATCGATCTCCGCGAGCCGAACTTTGTGCTGGCCACCACTGTCATCCAGACAGGTCATCAAGTCGCCATCGACCACACCAACGACCCGCCACTGATACCCTGCTGACGACGGCGGGCTTGGCGAGGGTGTTGCCTGCAGGGGCGGATCAGGATCGGCTGCTGGCGGCGGTGACGGTGGCTGTTGGCCCATCGCGGCAGTGATCGGCTGAGGAGCTGCCGCCGCAGATGGCGGAACGTCTACCGTTGGCGGGCCTGCCGGAGCCGAGCCCTGCTGACTGGCCACGGCGAGCGTGCCGATGGTGCCCGCAGCGACGGTGGTCCCCCACTGGGTTGGTGGTGGCTGGAGCGTCGCGCCGTACTGCTGTGGCTGAGCGGCTGGCGGTGCAGGCTGAAGAGGCATCTGCTGAGGCGGTGGTGGGGGAGGCATGGCCGCCATGGCTGTCACGCCTGCTGCCACAGCCGCAGGTCCATACGAAGGAGCCGGCTGCTCCAGGGAAGAGCCCCCCCAGGCCATCTGGGCAGAGGGCGGGGGAGGTGGTGTTGATGCAGCCAGACTGGTCGACGCCGGCTGCACACCCTGAGTCTGGTAGACCCAGTTCGACCCATACGGCACCGATGGCAAAGGCCCTGGCCGTGGTGCTGCCTGTGACGCTGTCACGGGCTTGGCCGCAGTCTGCGAGTTGGCGTTGGCTACGGGGCCGGGTGTCACCCCGGGCGGCGTCGCAGCGGGAACAGCAGCAGGCGGCGACGGAGGCAAGGTGAACACATAGGTGGGAGCGATCATCACAGTGATCGGCTTTCCATCAGGCCCGACTCCCTGATACGGAATCGGCTGTGGCACCC
Source organism: Pirellulales bacterium (assembly GCA_016779265.1). Lineage (GTDB taxonomy): Bacteria > Planctomycetota > Planctomycetia > Pirellulales > UBA1268 > M30B53. The sequence goes on from JADHNY010000065.1 coordinate 3,055, forward strand.
ACCCTTCAGGAATCGCCCCCCCCTGAATCACCGTCTGCGGCGAAGCGTAGGTGGGCGTGGAGGGCTGGGCCCCCGGTTGTGCTGACGCCTCGACCGAGGGCTCGTCTGCAGCGATCCCGCTGCTGCAGGTGAAGGCAGCAACCGCAGACAGCGCCAGACCTGCGAGCAGGCCCGCTCTGCGACGGACCTGCCTGCTGGGTTGTCTGCAAACACTCCACACGTTGAAGGCCTCCACATCGGCCTATCGGCACACCGCCACGCCCAATCCAGCGTTTTCAGACAAGTCTTCCTATTCCCCTTAGCCTTACAGCGACGTCGAGTGAGCAGCCCCACCGGAGGCCATGCGAAACATCCCAGACGCAACCCTCGGTTCCCCGAACGTCGTTACATTACGGAAATGCTGTTCCACCCCCTCATTGCCCGATGCCTTGTCTGTGCGAGTCTGTTCGCCGGCGGCTGGGCTGTCACGCCGCCCGCCGCCGCCGAAGGCTTCGATCTTCGGCAGGCAGTGGCCGTGGCTCGACGGGCCGACCTGCGGGTGTTTGAGGGGCAGCACCTCGTGCTGGTGACCGACCGGCCCAGCGGCAGCAAGGACGACCTGGCGAGTCTCCCGGCCCTCTTTGACGAGGCATTCGACAGCTGGTGTGACCACTTCCACTTTGATCCGACAGACTACGCAGAGTGGCAGGCGTTCGGATGCCTCGTCGTGGAGCCTGAACGGTTTCGAAGCTGCGGCCTGCTGCCCCCCGCGATCCCTGCTTTTGAGAACGGGTTCTGCGCGGGCTCGCGATTCTGGCTGATGGATCAGTCCAATCCTGCCTACCGGCGGCATCTGCTTCTCCACGAAGGGGTGCACGCCTTCACGCTCACCCTCCGTGACCTCAACACGCCCGCCTGGTACACCGAAGGCATCGCCGAACTTCTCGCCACACACCGGCTTTCCGAAGGGCGGTTTATCGCCACCCCTGTTCCGCTCGACGCCGACGACGTGGAACAGCTCGGAAGGATTGAAGCGATCCGGGCTCTGCGAGAAAACGCAGCGGCTCCCTCACTGACCGAGGTCTTCGAGACGCCTCCCAGCGAGCACCACCGCATTCCAGACTACGCCGCCAGCTGGGCGACCCTGGCGTTTCTTACTGAGCACCCCCGCTACCAGCAGGCCTTTGCAGAAGCCGAATCTGGCCCGCTCGATGGCCGCTTTACGCAACGTCTGCAGGCAACCCAAGGCTTTGATCAGCAGCTCGCTGTTCGTGACTTTGATGCCTTCACCGACGACGTCGACTACGGGTATGACCTAACAGCCATGGAGGTCGACTGGTCAGCAGGCCGCCCACTCGAGAAGAACGTCCGCATGTTTGTCGATCCAGCCCGTGGCTGGCAGAACACGCAGGTCAAACTTCGCATGGGCCAGCAGGTGCGATTTGCCAGCCGTGGCCGCAGCCAGCTCGGCAGACTCCCTGGTGTCGAGGTCGACCTCGAGAGTGAGGGCAACGGCATTTCCATCGACTGGTATCGCGGCCGCCCAATCGGCCGGCTGCTCTTGGCTCAGTGGGTCATGCCTGCCAACAACCAGGGACGTCCCCGCTTTATCGTGCTTGGTGAAGGTGGACAGGGCAGGCTGGAAGCATCAACCGACGGCCCGCTGTTTGTGCGAATCAACGACAGCCCGATCGGCCGTCGTGACAACACACCTGGCCTTGAGATCGCCCTCATCCCCCAGTGATCACCGGCCTACGGCGAGTAGCGGCCGATCAGGATGCGGTCGTTGTCACTGTCCGCAATCAGGAGCCGACCATCTGGTGCAATGCGTGCGCCATGCGGCCTCCGCAGGTGTGTCTGCGTCCAGTCATCGCCAACGCTGTTGCCAGGCTTTGGTGGCATGCCGGCCACCAGGTGAATCTGTTGGGTCGCAGGATCGAAGCGTCGCACGCAGTGGTTTTCCGTGTCGACAATCAACACTCCTCCAGCTTGGTCCATGCAGACATACTTCGGGCCTTTCAGCAACGCCTCACGGCCCGGGCCTCCGTCACCTCCGTAGCCCGCCTTGCCTGAGGCGTTCACCACGGTCCGCAATCGTCCATCCCGAATCGCCACCAGTGCATTGCCTTCGCGGAGAACGAGGTAGATCGTGCCGTCCTTCGCCATGCACGCCGCTCGTGGCCCAGCCAGTGGAGATTCGGTGGCGTCCGCCTCATCGAGAGGCTGCCCGCGTTCTCCATTGCCTGCCACCGTCGAGACCGTGCCATCCTTCAGGTTGATCGCCCGCAGTCGGTGGTTGCGGATATCGGCGATCAGCAACGTCTCGCCATCCGGTGAGAGGGAGCCGCAGTAGGGCTCGTTGAACACCGCCTCTGCGGCAGGGCCTCCATCGCCAGCGAAGCCAGCAGTGCCATTTCCCGCCAGCAGCGAGACATGACACTGCCGAATACTCAGAGCACGGATGCAGTGGTGAAACGTATCGGCGAGAATGATCCGTCCGTCGGGTGCCACCGCCAGGTCGTGCATGCCGTGAAACCGCGTAGGGCTCGTCGGGTCGGTGTCGAGCGGGTCAGGCTTCCCACCACTGGTCACGCGAAACTCCCCTTCTATGAACTCGACGTCGATCGGACCTGCCGCTGGCCATGTCGCCATCGCCGTCTTGCTGCGGAACAGCCGGTTGCCTCGGGTGAACTCCACCCCGTAGAGCACGCCTTGTGAATCAAAGTCGACCGCAAACGGTTCGTTGACCCGATCCGCTGTCGGCTCTCCCGGTCGTCCTTCCGCCAAACCGATCAGCACCTGCACCTGATCCGCTGCCATAGCGAACTTCGGCATGCACAACACACCAAAACCGACCAAGAGAAAACCGCTGTAGACAAGACCACACCAGCGGCGAACCGATCGCGTACGATGATGAAATCGTGTGTCTGTCCGCAGTTTCAAAGAGATGTTTTTCATGGCCGCTTCCCCTTCCCACCCGGTTCTGATCGTTGTTGGCGATGCCACCGAAACGGTCGATACGCTCTACCCGTTCTACCGCCTGCAAGAGGCCGGCTTCACTCCAGTGGTGATTGCACCAGAGAAGCGGACTTACCAGATGGTGATGCACGAAGTCCGCCCTGGCTGGACCATCACCAAGGAGTGGGAAGGGTATCAGATCAAGGCTGACCTCGCCTTTTCAGATGTCACACCGTCCGACTACCTCGGGATCTTCTTCAGCGGCGGGCGGGCCCCGGAATACATCCGTTACGACACCCACCTCGTGCAGATGACGAAGCACTTCTTTGCCGAAAACAAGCCGATTGGGTGCGTCTGCCACGGCGTGGAGATTCCTGCCTACGCCGACTGCGTTCGCGGCCGCCGCATGGCAACAGTGCCGAAATGCCGCTTCGACCTCGAGGTGGCCGGCGGGATCTTTGTGGACGAGCCATGCGTGGTCGACGGCAACCTGGTCAGCGGCCGCACTTTTCACGACCACGGCCACTACATCGGCCCCTGGATTCGCCTGCTCGAACAAGCGGCCAGCCAGCGTTCGTAGGCGAAGCCCGGAAGGCAACAACTCACGGAACTTCGACCGCGGCTTCGCATGCGGCCCGCCGTTCGCCGATCACGCCCCGGCGTGAACAGCAAACTCACCCGAAGAGGTACTCGGCAGGTTGGTCTGCCCCATCAGTGAGAGGTCGATCACCCGTGCGGCCTCACGACCTTCATGGATCGCCCAGACGACGAGTGACTGGCCTCGTCGCATGTCGCCTGCGGCAAACACGCCTTCACGGCTGGTCTGAAAGTTGGTGGCCTGCACATTGCCGCGAGCATCGAGCTCCAGGCCAAGGTCCTTGATCGGCCCTTCCTGGCAGGGACCGGTGAAACCCATCGCCAGCAACGCCAGCTGACAGGGCCATTCTTCCTCACTGCCAGGCACCTCGCGGAACTGCTGCCGACCGCTCTCGGCGTCGGTGTACCACTCAATCCGTACCGTCTTGGCCGCGCGAACGTGGCCATTCTCATCGCCAACAAACTCCTTGGTGAGAATGCTCCATTCTCGGCGGCAGCCCTCTTCATGCGAGGAACTCGTCCGCAGCATCTGTGGCCAGTTGGGCCATGGCGTGGTCTCAGGCCGCTCGTTGCGGCGGGGATACTTGCCGAGATCTGGCGGCTGCGGCAACAGCTCAAACTGCGTCAGGCTGTTTGCACCCTGGCGATTACTTGTCCCGTCGCAGTCGCTGCCGGTGTCACCACCACCGATCACAATCACATCCTTGCCGGTTGCCGTGATCTGACCTGGAACGTCATCTCCCGCATTCCGCTTGTTCTGCTGCGGCAGGAAGTCCATCGCAAAGTGCACACCCTCTAGATCGCGGCCGGGGATCGGCAGGTCGCGGCCGAGAGTTGAGCCTCCGCAGAGCAGGATGGCATCGTAGTTGTCGACGAGTTCTTGGGTCGGCACATTGCCACCGACGTTGGCACTGCAGCGGAACTCAATCCCTTCCTCTTCCATCTGCCGCACGCGTCGCCAGACCTTGGCCTTCTCCAGCTTGAAGTCCGGAATGCCATACATCAGCAGGCCGCCAGGACGGTCAGCTCGCTCGAACACCGTCACCTCATGTCCCGCCCGGTTGAGCTGCTGCGCCGCTGCGAGGCCCGCAGGGCCACTGCCCACCACCGCCACTCGCTTGCCGGTCCGAATGGCTGGCGGCTCTGCAACCGTCCAGCCCTCCTCGAATGCACGGTCAGCGATCGTCATCTCGATCTGCTTGATCGCCACCGGATCTTCGTTGATCCCCAGCACACAGGCAGCCTCACACGGCGCAGGACAGACCCGGCCTGTGAACTCAGGGAAGTTGTTGGTGGCATGCAGACGCATGCTGGCCTCATGCCACTGCTGGCGATACACCAGGTCATTGAAGTCCGGAATGATGTTGCCGAGCGGACAGCCGGTGTGACAGAAGGGAACGCCGCAGTCCATGCAGCGGGCGCCCTGCTCCTTGATCTCCTCCTGCGAGAGGATCGTGAGGAACTCGTCGTAGTTCTTCAACCGATCTTCGACTGGCGCGTAGCCGGAAACCTTCCGCTCAAACTTCATGAAGCCGCGTGGCTCGCCCATCTTTTGTTCTCCCGAATGAGGGACTCTGTCTCTGTTGAATGCGTTTGCGGGGTGAGAAACCGTCTCAGCCCTGCACTGTTTGTTCTGCCTGCTTGGCCTCAGCCTGCTCCTGCTCAGCCAGCTTTCGCAGTTCGGCCAGAGCCCGCTTGTAGTCAACCGGCATCACCTTCACGAAGCGTGCCTGCTCCGTGTCCCACGCGGCCAGGATGGCGGCCGCCCGGGTGCTGCCGGTGTACGCAGCATGCTTCTCGATACGGCCCTTGAGATACTCGACGTCTTGGCCATCGAGCGGCTCAAGTTCGACCATCTCCATGTTGACCAGGTTTTTGAAGCTGCCGTCAGCATCCCAGACGTATGCGATGCCACCGCTCATGCCGGCGGCAAAGTTGCGGCCAGTAGATCCGAGAATCACGGCACGACCGCCGGTCATGTATTCACAGCCGTGGTCTCCCACGCCTTCCACAACCGCCTCTGCACCGCTGTTTCGCACGCAGAACCGCTCTCCTGCCATACCTCGCAGGTAGACCTCACCAGCGGTTGCTCCGTAGAGCACCACGTTACCAGCCACGACGTTGTCTTCCGCCACAAACGGGGCCGAAGGATCTGGTTTGACGATCACCCGCCCGCCAGAGAGCCCCTTACCGCAGTAGTCGTTGACATCGCCCTCGACCGTGACCTGCACACCCGGCACGCCAAACGCCATCAGGCTCTGGCCCGCAGAGCCGTGGAACGTGATATCGATCGTGCCTTCCGGAAGCCCTGCCGCACCATGCCGCCGCGTCACCTCGCTGGAGAGGATCGTGCACGCGGTGCGGTTGATGTTGCGGATCGGCAGATCGAGCTTCACCGGCTCCTTACGAGCCAGCGCTGGCTCACAGAACTCCAGCAGCGTCGTCATGTCGAGCGACTCGGCGATCCCGTGATCCTGTGCCTCCTGACGGTAGGTCTTGATGTGGTCCGGCACGTCAGGCTTGTGCAAGATCTGCGAGAAGTCGAGGCCCTTCGCCTTCCAGTGATCGATGGCGGCCCGCGTGTCGAGTCGATCGACCCGTCCCACCATGTCGTTGATCGTGCGGAAGCCCAGCTTCGCCATCAGCTCGCGGATCTCTTCCGCAAGCATGAAGAAGTAGTTGACGACATGCTCAGGCTGGCCGTTGAACTTCTTGCGAAGCTCCTTGTCCTGCGTGGCAATGCCCACCGGACAGGTGTTGAGGTGACACTTCCGCATCATGATGCAGCCCATCACCACGAGCGATGCCGTAGCAATGCCGTACTCCTCGGCACCCAGCAGCGTGGCCACCACCACGTCCTTCGCCGTACGGATCTGACCGTCCGTCTGAACCGTGATCCGACCACGGAGGTCGTTCATCACCAGCACCTGATGGGTCTCGGCCAGGCCGAGTTCCCAGGGCAGACCACAGTGGAAGATCGATGTCTGGGGGCTCGCACCGGTACCACCATCGTGGCCCGAAATGAGCACCACGTCGCTCTTCCCCTTAGAGACACCTGCTGCCACCGTTCCCACACCAACTTCTGCCACGAGTTTCACACTCACACGGGCATGGTGATTGGCATTCTTCAGGTCGTGGATCAGCTGAGCGAGGTCTTCGATCGAGTAGATATCGTGGTGCGGCGGAGGCGAAATCAGGCCCACACCCGGCGTTGAATGGCGGATGCGAGCGATTTCACGATCCACCTTGTGCCCCGGCAGCTGGCCGCCTTCACCCGGCTTGGCCCCCTGGGCCATCTTGATCTGCAACTCTTGGGCATTGACCAGGTAGAGGCTCGTGACGCCAAACCGGCCGCTGGCGACCTGCTTGATCTTCGAGTTCTTGCTGTCGCCGTTGGGCTCGCGCTGGTAGCGAACAGGGTCTTCACCACCTTCGCCGGTGTTGCTCCAGCCACCGAGCCGATTCATCGCCACCGCAAGCGTCTCGTGGGCTTCCTTGGAGATCGACCCATACGACATCGCCCCCGTGGCAAACCGCTTCACGATCTCGCTGGCAGGCTCCACTTCCTCAAGCGGGATTGCATTGGCAGCAAACTTGAAGTCGAGCAGCCCACGAAGGGTCAGCAGTTTGCTCTGCTGCTCGTCGATGAGCTTCTGATACTTCTGAAACTCCTCGCGACTGTTGATCTGCGTGGACCGCTGCAGCGAGGCAACCACGTCTGGCGAAAAGACATGCGACTCGCCCTTGCGCCGCCACTGATAGCGACCGCCAACATCGAGCTCGAGGGTCTGCGCGACCATCGTCTTCGGCCAGGCATGTTCATGCCGGCGGAGCGTCTCTTCCGAGATCTCAGCGAGGCCGATGCCACCAATCCGCGAAGGTGTGCGAGTGAAGAACTCTTCAATCAAGTCTTTATTGAGTCCCACTGCTTCAAAGATCTGGGCGCCACGGTAGCTCTGCTGCGTGGAGATTCCCATCTTGCTCATCACCTTCAGCAGGCCCTTGCCGACAGCCTTGATGTAGTTGCGATGCAGCTTCTCACGCGGAATCTCCGGATCGAGAATCCGCTCGGCCTGCATCTGGTCGAGGGTGGCAAACGCCAGGTAGGGGTTCACTGCCCCAGCCCCGTAGCCGGTGAGCATCGCAAACTGCTGGACCTCACGAGCCTCGCCCGTTTCCACGACAATGCCGCACCGCGTCCGCGAGCCCTCACGCACCAGATGGTGGTGCACGCCACCGGTGGCCAGCAGCGATGGCACTGCGGCCATGTCGCCAGACGCACCGCGGTCGGAGAGGACCAGGATCGTGGCCCCATCGGCAACCGCCTTCGAGGCCTCTGCCCGGATCTCGTCAAGCCGCTGCCGGATCCCGGCGGCACCTTCACCTGCGGGGAACAGCATCGAGATCGTCTTGGCAATCAGTGCTGGCTTGCCGTTGCTGGCAGGGATATCGAGCGCCTTGATGCGGGCACACTCCGCATTCGTGATCGTTGGTGTGTCGAGTCGCAGCAGGCGGCACTGACCGGGGGTGCTCTCCAGCAGGTTGCCCTCACTCCCGATCGTCGTGACCAGTGAGGTAATGATCTCCTCGCGGATCGCGTCGAGCGGCGGGTTGGTGACCTGGGCGAAGAGCTGCTTGAAGTAGCTACTCAGCAGCTGTGGTCGATCAGAAAGCACTGCCAGCGGCGTGTCGTTGCCCATCGAGCCGATAGGCTCCGCAGCATTGGTGGCCATCGGCCCCAGGATGACCTTCAGATCTTCTAGGGTGTAGCCGTGCATCCGCTGTAGCTCGAGCAGGCTGGCGGTCTCGCCAGCGACACCCGCGGCACGCCAGGGATCGACCGCGTGCGGAGCGGCATCGCCCCCGGGTCCACCCGCTTGCTCGACGGCACGGCAGACCGAGAGCTCTGCGGCAAGGTCGTTGTCCGGCAGGGTGTTGAGATGGAGTTGGTTCTCAGTGACCCATTCCCGCCAGGGCTTTGCGGACGCGAGGCCCCGCTTGATCTCATCGTCTTCCACGATTCGGCCAGCGGTGGTGTCGACGAGGAACATCCGCCCAGGACGCAGCCGTCCTTTCCGAACGACTTCGCCCGGCGGCAGTTCCAGCACGCCCGCTTCACTTGAGAGCACCACGAGCCCGTCAGACATCTCCCACCAGCGACCCGGTCGCAGACCGTTACGGTCAAGCGTGGCACCGATCTTCACCCCGTCTGTGAAGGCGAGTGCGGCAGGGCCGTCCCAGGGCTCCATGAGGCAGGCCTGATACTCGTAGTAGGCCTTGAGGTCGTCAGCCATGCTCTCATGGCCACTCCAAGGCTCTGGGATCAGCATGCTGACCGCCTCTTCAATCGGCCGGCCAGCCAGCACCAGCATCTCCAGAACGTTGTCAAGCGTGGCGGAGTCGCTGCCGCCCTCACGAACAACCGGCATGATCTTCTCGAGATCGGGGCCGAGGACCGGGTGGGCCAGCATGCTCTCACGGGCATGCATCCAGTTGATGTTGCCGCGGACAGTGTTGATCTCGCCGTTGTGGGCGATGTAGCGGAAGGGATGGGCAAGATCCCATGTGGGAAAGGTGTTGGTGCTATACCGCTGGTGGACGAGAGCCAGCGCACTGTCAAACCGTTCGTCGGAGAGGTCTGTGTAGAACTTGTCAACCTGATCGGCGAGCAGCAGCCCCTTGTAGACGATGGTCTTCGACGAGAGAGAGCAGGCGTAGGCAAACCCTCGCTCCGAAAGGCCCATCTCGTCGATTTCGATGCCAAACCGCTTGCGGATCACAAACAGCTTCCATTCGAAAAGCTCTGCGGGCGTCTCGGCACCGCGGGAGATGAAGGCCTGACGAATCGTCGGCTCCACATCGCGAGCGGTCTTGCCGATCAGTTCATTCTTCACAGGCACGTCACGCCAGCCGAGAAACCGCTGTCCTTCTTCTCGACAGACCTGTTCAAAAAAGGCTTCGGCTTTATTCCGCTGCTCAATCGACGGCGGCAGAAAGATCGTGCCCAGCCCCCACTCGCCGGCGGCTGGCAGTTCAATGCCCGCCTCAGACGCCACGGCCTCAAAGAAGCCCTGAGGAATCTGCACGAGGATGCCGGCGCCGTCGCCAGTCAGCGGATCGCAGCCAGCAGCCCCACGGTGGGTCAGGTTCTCGAGCACCTCCAGACCCTGCCTCACGATGCGATGGCTCTTCGTGCCATGCTTGTTGACCACCAGCCCTACACCACAGGCGTCGTGCTCGTTGAGCGGATCGTAGAGCCCGGACTGCGGGGGCAGGCCGTGCGACGTCCGGATGGCAGTAGAGGGATGAGCAGGTCGCTTCATTGCGTCACTTTCGCGAGGGCTAAAGTTGCTGGGCCAGCCGCGAATCGGCGGGCTGTTGTCTGGAAAAATGTTGATCGTCTGAATGGCCGTGGAGCATCTCGACGAACAGCCGCACCGTCGCTGCCATCGGCTTTCCGCGGGCATGGATAATTCCCAGTGGCCGCACGAGGTCGCCCGCCCCGTCACCACTGATGGGGATTGCGGCGAGCGTGCCGGCAGCCACTTCGCGTCCGACCGTCGGCTCCGGCAGCAGGGCCACGCCCGCGTCGATCTCGACTGCCCGCTTGATGGTTTCGATGTTGTCGAACTCCATCGCCATCTTCGGCTCAACACCGTGGCTGGCAAACACTCGATCGATCTCGTGACGGATCACCAGATCGGGGTCGAAGCCCACCATCGGGCAGCCGTCGAGTTCGGCGATGTCGACCTCATATCGCGAGGCAAATGGACTCTCGGCTGCACAGACGAGCACCATCGGCTCTTTCCGCCATGGCTCGGCCTGGATGCCCCGCGTACCACGTGGGTAGCTGACGAGCCCGATGTCGGCCTGACCGTTCTCCACGCACTCGAGCACACGCTCGGGATGGAGGTATTCCAGCCTCACATTCGCCTTGGGGTAACGACCGATGAACTCTTTGAGATACCGGTTCATATGGTGCAAGCCGACCGAGTAGATCGCTGCCACCCGCACCTGGCCCGCAACTTCGTGGTGCAGCGTTCGCACCTCGTCCTCAAGCGCCTCGTAGCGGGCGATCAGTTTCTTGCACCCCTCGAAGAAGACCTGCCCTTCGCGGGTGGGCACGAGCGGCCGCTTCGACCGACGAATCAGCTGCACCCCGAGATGCTGCTCGAGGTGGCTGACGACCTGACTGGCGCCTGACTGCGACATGCCGTTATCTTCCGCCGCGCGGGAGAAACTCCGCCGGGCGACGATGTCGCAGAAGACTTTGAGCGATTTGAGGTTCATCGCGGCCAGTTTTTAATGAATAAAACGAATGCTCCTCCGTGCAAACATTCGGATAACTGATAGTAACGTACCGCCTGACGACCGGCCGTCAAGCGTCCTGCACCGCATGCCTCGAGCGGGTGGGCTCCGTCTGGGCTGATCGTGTAGAGTCTGCCGACAGAACGATGAGACGCTTCGTCTTTCCCCCGAAAAACGGCCATGTGCCCACCCTCCCTGAGCAGGTGGGGATCATGGTTGCCTGCGGCCTCGTCGAAACCACACGCTCGCCCACCCTCCTGACGCAAAAACCGGGCTTTTGCTGGCTTTTTCCGAGGGAGGCTTTTGCCCGAGCATGATCCGACAGGTAAACTGCGGGATTCCCTCTGATCGGCAGCAATGCCCCTTCGTGACCCGATTGATCCTAAGGATGCCGTGAGCACCACCGACTCGCACGCCCACCATTTTGCGGAAGCCCACGAGGCAATCGGCAAGGCCGACATCCTCATTGAAGCTCTCAGCTGGATCCGCCGTTTCCGTGACACCACCACGGTCATCAAACTCGGCGGCAGTGTGCTGGAACACGAAGACGCGCTGCGTCACCTGCTCGTCGATGTGGTCTTCATGTCGACACTCGGCATGCGGATCGTGGTGGTTCACGGCGGTGGCAAGGCGATCAGCCGGGCGATGGACGCTGCTGGCATCGCTCCACACTTTGTGCAGGGCCGCCGCTACACCGATCCGGCAACCCTCGAGATCGTTGAGAAGGTGCTTGCCACCGAACTGAACGAAGAACTTGCCGCCAAGATCGAAGAATACGGCGGTCGGGCCGTGTCGCTGAACTTCCGCTCCACTCCGGTTCTATTTGGCGAACGCCTCGACCTCCGCGATGACGCGGGCAACTCGGTCGATCTGGGGGCGGTGGGCCGCGTCACCAGCATCGATCGGCTCACCATCGACAACCTGATGTATGCCGGCCAGGTGCCGGTGATTCCGTCGATGTGCCTGGCGGAGAACGGCGAGAAGCTCAACGTCAATGCCGACACAGCGGCCACCGCTGTCGCCGCAGCGTTGTCTGCGGAGAAGCTCGTCGTGCTCTCCGACATTCCCGGCGTGCTGCGCGACATCAACGACCCCACAAGCCTCGTCCACTCGCTCTCTGCTGCTGAGGCTCGAGCCTTGATCGCCGACGGCACCATCGCTTCCGGCATGATCCCGAAGATCGAAGGCTGCTTAGAAACCCTCGAACAGGGCGTGAAGAAGATTCACGTCATCGACGGGCGGCTGCGGCACTCGCTGCTGCTGGAGATCTACACCAACAGCGGTGTCGGCACGGAACTTGTACGAGACGACGCCCGCTCATCGGCGGCAAGTCACCAGACCACCACCGTCGGCACTGGAGCCTGACAAAGGAACGTCATCGATGTCTGTAGCAGACACCTCTCCCGCCAACCCCGGCATTGGGCCCGCCACACAGGCCGTGATCAACACCTTTGATCGCTATGTGGTGCCCAACTACCGCCGGTTTCCGGTCTGCCTGGTGAAGGGCGAAGGCTCCCGCGTCTGGGATGCGGAAGGGGCCGTTTACCTCGACCTGTTTCCAGGCTGGGGCTGCAACCTGCTTGGCCACTGCCCCGAGCCGGTCGTCAAGGCCGTGCAGGAACAGGTGGCTTCGCTGATCCATGTTCCAAACACCTGGTACATCGAGTCACAGGGGCGCTGGGCAGAACTGCTCTCCGAGCGGTCGTTTGGCGGAAAGGCCTTCTTCTGCAACTCCGGCACTGAGGCGAACGAAGCTGCTATTAAGCTCGTTCGGCTCCGCACCAACGGTGAGCGATACAAGATCATCACCTTCCAGGGTGGCTTCCACGGCCGCACGCTCGGCAGCGTATCCGCGACGGCCCAGCCGAAGTATCACGAAGGGCTCGGCCCGATCGTGGCTGGGTTTCAGTATGCCCCCCACGGCGACCTCGCCGCGGTAGAAGAGCTGATCGACGACCAGACCGGCGGCATCATGATCGAGCCGATTCTCGGCGAAGGTGGTGTGGTGCCCGCCCCGGCGGGCTTCCTGCAGGGCCTCCGCGACCTCGCCGATCGCCACGATCTGCTGCTGGTGTTTGATGAGGTGCAGTGTGGCTGTGGACGCACCGGCACCTGGTTTGGCTATCAGCATTTCGGTGTCACGCCTGACGTGATGACCTTGGCAAAGAGCCTCTCTGCGGGCGTTGCCGGGGGAGCGATGCTGACCACCAGCGACCTGGCAGTTCACCTGCGGCCCGGCATGCACGCCGCCACATTCGGCGGCAACCCGCTGGCCGCTCGAGCGGGCATCGCAGCGATCGAGATGATCGAACAGCAGGGCTTGCTGGCCAATGTTGAGCGGGTTGCCGAGGTTTTCCGCAACCGACTTGGGCAGCTCAAGGAGAACTGCGAAGCGGTTGTCGATGTCCGCGTGCTCGGCATGATGATCGGCGTGCAGCTGGCATTTGACGGTGCCGACATCGTGCAGCAAGCGATGCAGCGAAAGCTGCTAGTCAACTGCACGCAAGGCAATGTGATCCGGCTCTTGCCTGCGATGACGCTGACTGAAGCTGAAGCCCACGAAGGCTGCGACATCCTCAGCGAAATCATTCTTGAGGCTGCCTCTTAGCCAGAGGCCTATTGTTTGAGTTCCGCTTTTCTCCAGCCCTCTCTGCGTTCGATGTCACGTCACCTGCTCGTTGCCGAAGATCTCACCGCTCAAGAAATTGAGGCGGTCTTCGCTGTTACTCATGACCTGCAGACCAAGTTTGAGCAAGGCATTCGTGAGCCATTGATGCCCGGGCGAGTGCTGGCGCTTGTGTTTGAGAAGCCCAGCCTGCGGACGCGGGTCTCATTTCAGACGGCGATGGTTCACCTCGGAGGATCGAGTCTGTTCCTCGGTGCCGACACGGGCTTTGCGTCATCACGAGAGAGCGTGGACGACTTCGGCAAGGTGCTCTCGCAGTATGTCGACGGCATTGTTTGTCGCACGAAGTCGCACGACACGCTTGAGGCACTCGCCGCCGTCTCGGGAGTACCGGTAATCAACGGCCTCTCCGATGCCAGCCACCCCTGCCAGGCGTTGGCCGACATCTACACGCTCAGGCAGCATGTGGGCCGCACTCAAGGCCTGACGCTGACGTTTGTCGGCGATGGCAACAACGTCGCTCGCTCACTCGCCATGGTGTCGGCTCTGCTCGGCATGCGGTTTGTGCTTGCTGGTCCGGCCGGCTACCACTTTGGTGAAGACTTCCTGACGCATGTGAGCACGCTAGTGCCGGGGGCAGAGATCCTCCAGACCACAGACCCGCGAGAAGCGGTTCGCGGTGCGGCGGTTGTCTACACCGACGTCTGGGCGAGCATGGGCCAAGAGCAGGAACGCTCAGAGCGTCACAAGGTATTCCGACCCTATCAAGTCAACGCCGAACTGATGTCGCTGGCGCCCGAGGCAATCTTCATGCACTGCCTCCCGGCTCACCGCGGGGAAGAGGTGACCAGCGACGTAATCGATGGCCCGCAGAGCGTGGTTATCCAAGAGGCTGCCAATCGCATGCATGTGCAGAAGGGGCTGATCGCCTGGCTGCTCGGCCACTCTAGCGAGACGGTTACGAAGACAAGCCGCCGCTGAAGGCAACGCCCAGTTCTCGACCCAGCCAGCCCCTGGTCTGAAGCCGCCCCTACCCGGCAGTCACGGCCCTTTCAGCTGCCTGCGGCAGGATCGGGCTTGGCCTCGTCGGCAGCGTCTGCTGGCTGCTCGCTCCCTTCAGCAGCCGCCTCCTTGGCAGCGTCTGGAGCCATCTCGTCGTCGAGCACGATCGACGCAGAGTTGATGCAATACCGCAGCCCTGTTGGCGGTGGGCCGTCATTGAATACATGCCCCAGGTGGGCACCGCAGCGGCGACAGGTCACCTCCGTTCGCACCATGAACAGCGAGGTGTCGAGGTGTTCCTCAATCCGCTCCCCTTTCTGGCCATCAACCGGGGCATAGAAACTCGGCCAGCCGCAGCCGCTGTCAAACTTCTCTCCTGAGGTAAACAGCGGCTCCCCACAGCCGATGCAGCGGTAGGTACCGGCGGTCTTGGTGTTCCAGTAGCGGCCAGTGAAGGCTCGCTCGGTGCCCTTCTGCCTCGCCACGTGGTACTGCTCGGCAGTCAGCCGCTTTCTCCACTCCGCCTCCGTCTGTGGGATGTCTTCGTCGTCGAGTCGTCCCGACACAGCAGGGTTCCGAGCAGCTTCCATCGCCTTGATCCTCTCGAGTTGGGCCTTTTGGCGGGCCGCGAGCACCTCCTGAGGTGTCAGCCGCCTTGGCCGATCGCTTGAATCCTTCCCAGATGCCTCGCCGCTGGCGGCTGGAGCCTCATCCGCAGCGACTGCCAGCATGCCGACGTGTGGCCTCATGGCGACGCCAACTCCCGCAGCAAGCACCGCGACGACAGCCCATGTTCGTGTGCTATTCATCGTGTCGTTCTCCCCATCAGTCCGAACAGCCGTCGGTCACTCCGTAAGACCACCAGACGACCAACACCCAGGTCACGATCGGCCACACCGCTATCTCAATAAGCGATACGAAACTAGGGCTTCCGCGGGTCGCGCATCGTCTCTGGAGTATAGTCGTGGTCCCGCTTGCGGATCACCTCCGCTTTCACG